>JBKPCT010000110.1:0-5163 GCA_046727515.1 Actinomycetota bacterium
GCGCGCACTGCGGTGAGCCCGTGGTAGACGCCGCCGTGCGGGAGGCCCTGCGCCTGGTGCCACTCGATGTCGTCGTCCATCATCGCGAGTGCGGCCTCGAGGTCGTCCCGGTTGAAGGCCTCGTACGAGCTGCGCACGAGCTCGGCTTCGCCTCTCATCCCGTGACGGCGGCGAGAACGTCTTCGGGATGTGCGCTCGGGTCGGTCACGTCCCAGACGCGCCGCACGACGCCCCCTGCGTCGAGGAGGAACGTCACGCGCCGTGCCAGCCAGCCGTACTCGCCGTAGTCCTTCAGGACGCCGATCTCGGTCGTGAGCTCGCCGCCCTCGTCGGAGACGAGCGGGAACGCGAGGTCGCACGTCGCCCGGAACTCTTCGTTGCGCTCGGCCGCGTCGGTGCTGACGCCGATCACCTCGTACCCCGCCTCTCGGAAGCGGTCGTACCGGTCGCTGAAGCCCTTCGATTCCATCGTGCACCCGGGGGTCATCGCCGCCGGGTAGAAGTAGACGACCGCGGGGCCGCTTGGCTGCGCCGTCAGCCGTTCCACCGGGAACCGATCCCCGACCTGGAGCATCCTCGAATCCTACGTCGGCGTCTCGCCCGCGAGGATCCGCATCAGCACGGGAGTGTCGATGTTGCCGCCAGAGACGATGCAGACGGTCTTTCCGCCCGCCGTGCGTCCCGACAGCGCCGTGGCGAGCGCGAGCGCGCCCGCGCCCTCCGCGATCACGCGCATGCGCTCGGCGAGGAGCCGGACTGCGTCCGCCGTCTCGTCGAGCGTCGCGACGTGCGCACCGTCGATCAGCTCCCGCACGCGCGGCCACATCGACGCCAGCGTCTTGTGGGCGCCGGCGCCGTCGACGAACGACGGTGTGTACTCGACTTCGGCGGGCTCGCCCGCAGCGAGGGCCGCGGTCACCGCCGCCGCGGTCTCCGGCTCGGCCGCGTAGACGCGGACGCCGGGCCGGAGCTGCTTGACAGCGCTCGCGATCCCGCTGATCAGGCCGCCGCCGCCGTAGGGGACGATCACGGTGTCGACGTCCGGGAGGTCCTCGATCAGCTCGAGGCCGATCGTCCCGTTCCCGGCCATCACGCGCTCGCTCTCGACCGGGTTGACGAAGAGGCCGTCGACGCCCTCGTACCGCGACTCCTCGATCGTCCGCCACCACTCGTCGAAAGGGACGGAGATCACCCGACCGCCCAGCCGCTGGATTCGATCCAGCTTCGTCTGCGGTGCGTGATCGGGGCAGACGATCGTCGCGGGCACGCCGGCCTCCCGCGCGGCCCAGGCGACGCCCTGCGCCATGTTGCCCGCGCTCGCGGTCACGACTCCGTCGGCCAGCTCCTTCGGCGAGGCCGCCCGGATCGCATTCGTCGCGCCGCGGATCTTGAAGGAGGCGACCGGTTGGAGGTTCTCCAGCTTCAACCAGACGTCGGTGTCGGGCAGGCGGACGAGCGGAGTCCGCACCGCCGCCCCTGCGATCCGCTCGCGTGCCCGCTCGATCTCGGGGAGCGAGATCAAAACTCGACCGTGGTGCCGCTGCCGCTCTCCTGCGCCCGGCGCACGAGGTACTCCGCGGCCGCAAGGTCCTCGACGGCGAGGCCGAGGGACTCGAACACGGTGATCTCGTCCGGTGAAGTCCGGCCGGACGCGGTCCCGGCCAGCACCTCGCCGAGCTCTGCCCTGATGTGGCCGTCCGAGATCGCACCCTCGTTCAGCGGGATGACATAGTCGCCGGCCTCGTTCTCGCACGACTCGCGTCGGTCGGTGAAGAACGACGAGCGCACAACCGTCTCCGTGTCCAGCTCGCGCGTGTGCGGAAAGCAGGCGCCGACGGCGTTGATGTGCGCGCCGGGGTCGAGCCACTCCGCGCGCAGCACCGGCTCGGCGGACTGGGTGACCGTGCAGATCACGTCCGCTCCGCGGACGGCCTCCTCGTTGCTGTCGACCGCCCGGGCTGCCGGCCACTCGGCCGCCAGCCGCTCAGCGTTCTTGCGCGAGCGCGACGCGACGCGGACCTCCTCGAACGGCCGCGCCTCCAGCATCGCGGCGATATGCGGGTGCGCCTGGTGGCCCGCTCCGATCATCGCGAGCACGCGCGCGTCCTCGCGCGCGAGCATGCGCGTCGCGACACCCGACACCGCCGCCGTCCGGATCGCCGTGATCGGGCTGGCGTTCATCACCGCGAGCACCTCGCCGGTCGTCCCGTTGTACAGCGTGACCGTCCCCTGGTGCGGATCGAGACCACGCGCGGGGTTGTCCGGGACGACCGCGACGGTCTTCAGCGCGTAGAGCGGGCGCTCGCCGGAGCGGAAGGTGGGCATCAGCCCGAGGAGGTGCGACTCGCCGGGCGGCCTGACGATCGGGCGGAGCGGCAGGTGAAACTCGCCCCGGGCGAGGGTGACGAGGGCCTCCTCCATCGCGTCCATGCAGCCGGGCATGTCGAGCAGCCGCACGACCTCTTCGCCGGTGAGGATCAGCATGGGAAGAGCGAGCCTACTTGTTCGCGGTCCTCGGGCGAGATCCGGGCGGCGAGCGCCTCGCGCACCGGGTCGAGGTGGTCGGGGCGGCGCGGCCCCACGACGATCGACGAGGTGCCGCCGAGCGCCCAGGCGAGCGCGAGCCCCGCCATGCTCAGCCCGCGTGCGGATGCCGCCGCCTCGAGCGCGTCGAGCCCGTCGTAGACGCGGTCGTTGTCCAGGTGGCGGTACGGCTCGGGCCGTAGCGACATCCGCGAGCCGGAGGCAGGCGCCCTGCCGCGCCGGTACTTCCCGGTCAGCCAGCCCCCGGCGAGCGGGCTGAACCCCTGGTACTCGATGCCGTGCCGGGCGCAGAGCGGGATCACCTCGGCCTCGTCGCCGCGCTCGAGCAGCGAGTACGAGTTCTGGACGAGGGCGGGCGTCCCCAGCCGAAGCCAGGCGTCGAGGTCCTCTGCGCCGACGTTGCTCACGCCCCAGCCGCCGATCGTCCCGCGCTCGAGCAGCGCCTGGAACGTCGCGAACGTCTCCTGGACCGGCGTGTTCGGGTCGGGCTCGTGCGTCAGGTAGAGGTCGATCCGGTCGATGCCGAGCCGCTCGAGGCTCGTCTCCACCTGGCGCAGGACCCGCTCGCGCGCAAGGCCGAAGTCGGCACCGTCCTCCATCGCGTTGAACGTCTTCGAGGTGAGACTCGGTCGGTTGCCGGTCGCGCGGATCCAGTCGCCGATCCAGGTCTCGCTGCGCCCGCCTCCGTAGGCGTCTGCGGTGTCGAACCGGCGCAGGCCGAGGGCCCAGGCGGCGTCCATGATCGCAAATGCTTCCTCTCGCGACTCGCCCTGCCCGAAGAACTGCGGGGCGGAGCCGATTCCGCCGAAGTTGCCGCAGCCGAGCACGACCTCCATAGCGGCATAATCGCGGCGACCCAGCGATCGAGGAGGAGAGAACGATGCCGTTCCAGCTACCTGACCTGCCCTACGACCACGCGGCGCTCGAGCCGCACATCGACGCGCGCACGATGGAGATCCATCACGGCAAGCACCATCAGGCCTACATCGACAACGCGAACAAGGCGCTCGAGGGCACGGAGTGGGCCGATCGGTCGGTCGAGGACGTGCTGACCTCGATCGAGATCATGCCGGAGGAGATCCGCACCGCCGTGCGCAACAACGCGGGTGGTCACGCGAACCACTCGCTGTTCTGGACGATCATGAGCCCGGACGGCGGCGGCGACCCCGAAGGTGCGCTCGCCGATGCAATCAACGACACGTTCGACGGCGTCGACCAGCTCAAGGAGGCGATCAACGACGCGGGCGTCAAGCGGTTCGGCAGCGGCTGGAGCTGGCTCGTGTGGGACGGAACCGGGCTCGCGGTCTACTCGACCCCGAACCAGGACAGCCCGATCCTGACCGGCGACGTGCCCCTGCTCGGCGTCGACGTCTGGGAGCACGCCTACTACCTGACGTACCAGAACCGGCGCCCGGACTACCTGGCCGCCTGGTGGAACGTGGTCAACTGGCCGGAGGTCGCTCGTCGCTTCGAGGCTCGCGGGTAGCGCCCGCCCTGACGGCCTGCGCGGACCTTCGACCGCCAAAAGGCGTCCTGTACCGGCTTCGCGTGCCGTAGCATCGGGCGGTGAGCTCGCAGGCCGAGCAGTTCGGGCGCCGCCGCCAGTCCGACGTCTACCTCGCAGGCCTGCGCGGTCGTCGAGCACCCGTTCCGTTCGAACTCGGCAAGCTCGAGAGATCGGCCCGCCGGCGGATGACCCGTCGGGCCTACGCCTACGTCGCCGGCGGCGCGGGGCTGGAAAGCACGATCGCGGCCAATCGGGCCGCGTTCGACCGCCGACGGATCGTCCCTCGCATGCTGCGCGACGTCTCCGTGCGGGACACGTCCGTCGAGCTCTTCGGGCGCCGTCTGCCCGCTCCGTTCCTGCTGGCTCCGATCGGCGCGCTCGAGCTCGTCCACTCTGAGGCCGACCTCGCGGTCGCCCGCGCGGCCGCGGCCGAGGGCGTGCCGATGATCTTCTCGAGCCAGGCGTCGAAAGCCATGGAGGAGTGCGCCGCGGCGATGGGCGACTCGCCGCGCTGGTTCCAGCTCTACTGGAGCACCTCCGACGAGGTCGTCGCGAGCTTCGTCCGTCGGGCGGAGGCGTGCGGGTGCGAGGCGGTCGTGCTCACGCTCGACACGACGATGCTCGGATGGCGGTGCCGCGACCTCGACCTGGCGTACCTCCCGTTCGCGCTCGGGAAGGGGATCGCCCAGTACACGAGCGACCCAGTCTTTACCGGCGGCCTCCGGCCGGCAAAGGTCGAGCGCTCCGGCCCGCCGACGCCGACGGCAGTTCGCTCGCTGCTCCAGGCGGCGCGCAGCTACCCCGGCCGGCTCGTCCCGAATCTGCGCTCGGGTATGGGGATCGCCGCCGTGCGGACGTTCCTCGAGACCTATTCGCGCCCGTCGCTGACCTGGGACGATCTTGCCTCGCTCCGCGGCCTGACGCGGCTCCCGATCCTGCTCAAGGGCATCCTTCACCCGGCGGACGCCCGCCTCGCGCTCGAGCACGGCGTCGACGGCATCGTCGTCTCGAACCACGGCGGCCGGCAGGTCGACGGCGCGATCGCGAGCCTCGACGCGCTGCCCGCGATCGCCGGGGAGGTGCAGGATCGGGTCCCGATCCTGCTCGACAGC
>JBKPCT010000111.1:0-5399 GCA_046727515.1 Actinomycetota bacterium
GGCCTGCTCGCCGGACCCCTGCTGCGTCACCGTGGTCGAGCAGCCGGGCTCCGGCTGCAGCACATGCCTCGCGGTCGCCATCACCTGCGGCCCGAGCAAGAAGCCAGAACCCGAATAGGAACCGCCTGGACAATCCGTAACCACAAACAGCAGGCCGGTTTCGACCCGAGCGGCGAGCGCAAACGGACTGCTGGAGGTCGCCGCCGGGACAGCGATCCCGGCGGTCGCGACCGCCACAGCAGCGTTAGGAATCAGCAGCGCCGAGACGAGCGCGGCGAGGGCAACAAGACGTTTCAAAAGAACCTCGGAAAGATTTGGGCAGGACATGATCGGCATGAGTGCGCCGAACCGCCATAGGTCGTCCGGCTCATTTTTCTTCCGGCAAGTCCCACCGTTTCCGGGCCCGTCAGTCTGCTTCGCCGAGCGACTGCTTGAGCCGTGACTTGCCGCTGGGTGGGCCCGACTCGCGCACACCGGCCGCTTGGCGGCCGCCCGATTCGCATGGCATGGGTCGGCCGGGCGAGGCACCGCGTACTGGGGTTCTTCACCTGCAATGTGGTGCGGCAGGTCGGGCCGGGCGTAGGACCGGCCCGACTGCCATGGTTGCTACTAGTGGCCGAGGAGGCCCTGCACGATGGCGGCACGCGAGCCGGCCTCGGTCGTCTGGTCCGGGATCACGGTTGAGCCGGACTTGCCCGAGATGAACTGCCCGTTCTGCGTGATCTCCGACGAGCCGAGGGCGACCGGGTTCGTCTTCGTCGGGTCCCAGTTCGGCTTGACGTTGATCGAACCGTCCGGCGCTGCCGCCATGGCGGCAGCGGGGAGGGCGAGGGCGGCCACAGCGGTCAGGCCGACGATGCTCTTGCGAATACGCATAACTGCTCCTTGTGTTGGGTTTGCTCGGGACTGCTTCAGCGTCACCGCCTAGGTCTCAGAGCTATGTGTAAGGAATGTAGGCGTGATCTGCGTGCCGTCGCTAGACCCGCCTGAGTCCATCTCTCCTTTCACCCCTGAGACGCGCCGGACACGTCTAATGAGGTCTCCCGCGGCCTAACGTGGAAGGAAGCGGCCAGAAGGGTTGGTGGTGGTCGGCTTCCAGCAAGGAAACCGGCTCGTGTGTCGATCAGGAGGGTGAGGCGGCTCGGGCAGCGGCGACGGCTTCGAGTCGGGAATGGACGCCGAGGGCCTGGAAGAGACGACGGATGTGGTTCCGGACTGTCTCATTGCTCAAGTGGAGCTCACCGGCGATCTGCTTCGTCGAGCGCCCCTGCTCCAGGAGACGAAGCACCTCGACCTGACGAGGGGTGAGGTGCGGGGGCGGCGCTGTCGGTTGTTCGTCGGGGCGACCCTCCAAGAGTCCGAAGACGCCGACCACCCGTTCACCGCTCATGAGCGGCACAGAGCTGATCTCCACGGCGACCCGCGCACCGGCGGCTGAAACCAAGACGCCGGTCGAGTCCGTGGCCGGGGCGGTGCCGAGCACCTTCCGAGAGAACAGCTCGCGTGCACGGCGGCTGTCCTCGGGCGCGACGACGGAGGTGAAGTGGCGACCGCGGACATCACCGAGAAGTCGCTCGGCTGCAGGATTGATCCACCGGACGACTCCCGTCGTGTCGAGGACATAACTCGGGACTCCGACGCTATGTAGAGCCAGTTCGACGTCGCCACCAACTGCCAAGCCGCCTACCGACCGGGTCACGCCGAAAGTGTGGCTGACCTGCTGTCCTCCCGCACAGCAGCATTCTCTGACACGGGCGTCCGTCTTACTACCGCCCCGTGCTGATTCCTCGGTTCGGGTCGTAGGGCGTGTACGGGCACGCGCCGCACAGCCCTGCTGCCCGTTCTTGATCTGTCAGTGGAGCAGGTAGCGCGCCTCCGCACTCACGTCGACGCAGCCGACCGTCGCGACCGCCTTCTTCCCGCAGGGGTTGTCCTGGATCATGTCGCTCCACGTCAGCTTCGTATCCGTGAAGCCGCGCGAGTCGATTGACTCATTTGGGTCCTACACGCTTCTCGCACGGCGTCGACAACTGTTGACACTTACGTAGGGCGCCCGGCCTACCGACACGAGGATGAAGCCCGGCACCCAGACAGGAGTGTGTACGAATGGGTATGTATCTACGGAACCCGCTAACCGGCGAGAAGAAGAAGGCGAGGATCGGCTTCTCGTGGACTACCTTTCTTTTCGGCTTCTGGGTTCCCCTGATCAGGGGCGATTGGAAGTGGGCAACGATCATGTTCCTACTCCAGTTCACCGTGGGGGTCGTCACGCTGGGCATCGGCAGTCTCATCATGGGGATCGTGTTCGGGATCAAGTACAACGAGATGCAACTGAATGGTCTTCGCGAGAAAGGCTACGTGGAGATCAGCCAGGGCGAGTACTTCGGCGTGACCGCCGCCCCCGCTGCCAATCCCGCCTAGCGCAGGGCATCGCCAGTCGGGACGTTGAGCAACATGCCCCCGGCGTGAGTCGCTTCCCCGCATAGCCCGCTCGCCCACTGTCGCCTTCGCGGGGGACAATGACGGCATGGCCTGCACCGCCTGTGACCAGCTCGACCGCGACGAGCAGCTCGTAGAAGCAGCGATCGCCGAACGCCGCGAGACCCTGCGCGCTGCGCTCGACCCGGAGCTGCGCGAGGAGATCGCGGTCGAGGAGGAGGAGGAGCTGAGTGCGCTCCTCCGTCTCATCATCGAGCGTCGAGCTGCCTAGCTCAGACGCCCGTACTTGTCCAGGAAGCGATTGCCCGAATCGGTGAGCACGCGGTAGTTGCCCTCAGCACGCATCGAGCAGTTCCCTCCCCCGGAAGAAGCCGCCGAGACCGCGAGGGTCGTATCCTTCCGCGATACCCAGCGCCCGCCACTCATCGACGTGGAGGCGGCCTCCTCTGGCCTCGACCCTTCGTGAGCAGCCCGCGCCGGCGGTCGAGATCGCTGGGCGTGCCGTTCGCATATAGCGCGTCGTACGCGACCGAGTTGTCTGACCCTGCCAAAATGAGCGAAATGAGCACCGTTCGGAAGAACGGTCGGGGAACGGGCGACATCATCGGCAAAGGCTTCGGCTTCATGCCGGGCGGGTCCAGCAACAAAGGCGGCCGGTTCACACCTCGGCCGCAACCGCGATGAACGCGATGCCGCAAGCAGCGCAAGTGCAGGCCGCTAGTTCATTGGGCTAGCGCGGAAGGCCGCGGAAACCGCTCAACCAAGCCGATCTTCCGAGTTCTGCCCGAGCGGTGACAACGTTGGTGACAACGATTGGGCCGAAGAGCAGCGCATCGAGGGGTCTTGTTGTTCATGCGCATGCAGCGCATGCGGCACATGCAGCGCGAGCTGCGCATGCGCAAGCGCTGCGCAAGCGGCGCAAGCTCGGGCTCAAACATTGGTGCTCGCGGCGTCGAGCACGCCGTCGTGATCGGTGTCGTACACGCGGCGCGTCACGATGGCGCCGAGCCGGCAATAGCGCGCCTCGACCTCGCGCGAGACGCTCACGGGAATCACTTGGTCTCATGGCCAGGCTCAAGGACCCTGAGTTGGAGCAGTCTGAACCGGATCGACGGATCGGAGAAGCTCACGAGGCAGAGATGCGATTCCTGCGCCGATGGCACGAACGAGCCCGAGACGGAACGCGGCGCGTGGTGCGGAAGCAGGACGAGTTGACGACGCCCGACTATGAACTAGACGGCCGACGGCGGCAGAAGTGAGCCTCGAGTCGCGGCTGAACTAGGGCGCTGCGTCTCCGGCTTCTCCTCGATGGCGGCTCTGTGGGTGTTCCGCATCGATCTGCTGTCGCGCCTCACCGACCTTCTCGACAACGACGAACGCCTCGTGTTCCTCGAGCACCCGCTCGATCCCGGGTTGGACGTGGGCCGGGACCACGATGAACCGATATCGCTCAGCGAGGATCGGTTCGTACGTCTGTGGCTCGAGGTCGATCTTCTCGATACAGCCCGGTTGTGCGCATTCACAGTGGAGCGGCATCGACGAGTTGACATCGTGGAGGCTCGCGCCCTCCTCGATCTGGCGGTTCACATCCCGGACGAGTTCCTCGTTACGCGCTGCGCGTCGAGCGAAATCCATCGCGGCGCCAACGCTAGTACGGCCCGAAGAATTCGACAACCCCTCTCGGGCGCTCTGTACTTCTTCAACAAATACTCAGGCAACGCGGCGTGGCCCCTCGCTCGGAGAGGACACCCCTCCCCTCCACTGATCTCGGTGTCGCACTCTCGCGCTGCCTCTCGCGCAGCGACACCTGTGTCAATCCGGGCCTCGAGCGGACGTGCTTCGCCGGATCGTTTCCCTCGGAAACGCCAAGCAGTCTGCCGGGAGCGGAGGCCCGCCCGGAGAGGCACCCCCTCCCGGAGAGGCACCCCCTCCCCCTGCCGCGACTCCCCCTCCCCTGTGCTGATTTGGTTAATGGCGAGGTGTCTCACGCGCGCGCGAGGGTGTCCGATGCGTCCGGGCCGTGTCAGCGGCTTTCTCGGACAGCGAGTCGCCATACGCCTATCTGATGACGCGGCGCATCGAGTGCGCGATCGCGCTGTTGCGTCGTGGCCATCTCAGCGTCGACCGGCTGCGCTGGCCTTCGACTGCCCGGCCTGCGGCGGCGGACTCATCCACGAACACGAGTCCGCCTGGGTTGCGAACCCTACACGTGAGGTGCACGAATACGATCTTGCTGCAAGTCGCTCCATTGGAGCGCGTGACCGATTTTGTGCACCCACGGGCTCGGCACGATCGCGAAGAAAATGATCGTCTACGCTCGGTGCCAGCTTCGCGGCTCCGCAAGGACAACCCGGAACGCAGCAGGCCTTGCTCCGGCAGGTTTATGTCGCAGCCCTTCGGGAACGCCGAGCGCGTTTCATTGCACCACGACCCAGTGGGGGTCAAGGCAGAGGGGGTTCTCAATGAACACATTGCTTGGTTTGCGCTTGTGCCCAAGGATGTCCCGCAGATGGCTCGGCACGATGACGCTCCTCGGCGTCCTCGTGCTTGGCGCGACCGCGGCACTCTCGGGCGCGACGACAGCGGCGGCTGCGAAGCCCGGTGTGCCGACGATCTCGCACGTGTCGTTTGGCACCGTCCCGGGGCCAGTGCCGGGCGGCAGCTCAGCTGCCGACGTGGGCAAGACCGTCGATCTCTACACGCTGACAAATCGCGACGGGATCGAGGTCAAGATCATGACCTACGGCGCCACGATCCAGTCGCTGAAGACACCGGACCGCCGCCATCAGATGGCGAACATCGTGCTGGGCTTCCCGAACCTCGACGACTACGTCACGAAGAACAGCGCTCCGCTCGCCGGCCCGTACTTCGGCTCGATCATCGGGCGCTACGCGAACCGGATCGCCAACGGCACGTTCACGCTCGACGGCGTGACCTACCACCTGGCGATCAACAACCCG
>JBKPCT010000112.1:0-5964 GCA_046727515.1 Actinomycetota bacterium
CGCAACGATCGTCACCGATGGCCGCGAGACCGCCCCCGACGGCAACGGTTTCTTCCTAGGCGTGACACTGCTCGACGACGTCAAGCCTGAGATGGACGTCTACAAGGACGAGATCTTCGGGCCCGTCCTCGGCGTCACCCGTGTCGACACCTACGACGAGGCCGTGCGGCTCGTCAACGAGAACCGGTACGGCAACGGCGTCGCAATCTTTACGCGCGACGGCGGCGTCGCAAGGCAGTTCCAGTTCGACGTCAACGTCGGCATGGTCGGCATCAACGTGCCGATCCCGGTGCCGGTCGCGTACTACAGCTTCGGCGGCTGGAAGAGCTCGCTCTTCGGTGACCTCCACATCTACGGGCCCGAGGGGATCCAGTTCTACACCCGGGGCAAGGTCGTGACGTCGCGCTGGCCGGACCCGGCCACGTCGAAGGTCGACCTGGGCTTCCCGCAGACGCGCTAGCGAGATTCTCGCTCGCGAGCTACATTCGTCTCGTGCCTCAGCGCACGAGGTCCGCGCGTCCTCCGCGGCGCGCGCTCCGGCAGGGGTTCGTCTTGCTCGCGTTCGCGGTCGTCTTCGCGGTCGTGGCGTCGCTGGCGTCGGCGCCGGCCGGGATGCGCACGCTACCTCGCGGGGCGATCGGCACGCGCCTCGAGCAGTGCGCGAACCGGGAAAACGGGACGACCAGCCCCATCAACGACTGTGCGGGCAGCGCCTGGATTCGCGGCGACCTCAACCGCAACGACTCGGTGTATCGCGAGGGCGACTACGTGCCTTTCCGCACCACGATCACGGGCCTCCTCGACGGCCATACGTACACGCTTCGGGTCGGCTACGACGCAGTCGAAAGGGGGTTGCACGCATACGACTACCTCGGCTCGGTCAACGGCAGCGCCGCGCCCGGGCAGCTGATCGTTCCGTGCTCCGGCGTCGGGGGAACCGCCGGCTCCCATGCCTGCGGAACCGGCTCGACCCCCGGGCACCCCAGCAGGCTCGCGGTTCCGAAGGACACGCACACCACGTTCCCGAACGGGAGCCATCCTCCCCCGCGCGGCCACTTCTCGGCGTGGGGAGCCACCCTCACGCATGCCGCCTACTTCTACTGCACCGGCTCCCAGCCTTGCGGGCCGATCGGCCTCCCCGGGCAGGCCGCCTATGTCCCGCGCGAGATCGACGTCACGTTCGTCGCCGCGGGGGACACCGTCGTGCTGGCGTGGGGCGGGCACATCGCGAGCGTTCTCGACTGGGGCGCCGGAGAGACCTTCACCAGCTCGGCGACCGGGGCCCCGTTCCACGTGCGGCTGAAGCAGGTCCAGGAGCAGGGCCAGGAGCCCGAAAGTACGGGCAACCAGGAGCTCTCAATGCATGCGGCCGCTCTCGCGCCGGTGCCGAGCCCGTTCAGCACCAGTGCCACGCCGACGTCGGTGACGATCGGCCAGGAGGTGACCGACACCGCAACGCTCGGGGGCCTGGCAGGCTACCCGGTGACGGGCGAGGTTCGGTTTTTCATCTGCGGACCCCCACCGTCGACCCCACCCACGTCGACCGGTTGTAGCCCTCCCGGCGGATCGGAGATCGAACCCCCGCGGGTGGTGAACGGGAACCCGAGCGCCGAAGCCTCGACGACGTTCACCCCCGAGGCGGCCGGCGACTACTGCTTCCGTGCCGAGTACTCGCCGGGCCCCGGGGCGCTCTACTCGCCGGCCCTGCACACGAACACGACGACCGAGTGCTTCGTCGCGACGCTCCCTCCGACTCGGCTCACGGTGACGAAGTTATGTGACCCCGCAAGCGATCCCGGCCTCTTCAACCTGCTGGTCGACACCGCCCCGTTCGGTGCCGCCACCAACGTGCCCTGCGGCCACGTCGAGGGCCCGCACGACATTGCCCCCGGCACGTACACCGTCAGCGAGGCCGCGGGAACCGGGACGAGTCTCGCCAACTACACCACCACGATCGGCGGCGACTGCACCACCGTGGGCTCGGTCACGCTCGCGGAGGGTGACCAGGCGGTCTGCGAGATCACCAACACCCGCAATCCGCTCGTCGGCGCGTCGTTGACGGTGACGAAGGTCTGCGTTCCGGCGAGCGACCCCGGCCGGTTCCAGGTCCGAGTAGACGGTACCCCCGTCGCCGATCTCAAGTGTGGCGAGTCGACGACTGCACCTGTCGGGGTCCCGCCCGTTACCCACATCGTGAGCGAGGCGGGCATCCCGCCGACGAGCCTCTCGGACTACACGACTGCCATCTCGGGCGCGTGCGCCCCGGACGGATCGATCACGCTTGCGCCCGGCCAGGCCACGAGCTGCACGATCACCAACACTCGCGTTCCACCGATCACGACCCTGCGCGTCGACAAGGCGTGCTTGCCGGCAGGAGACCACGGCCGCTTCAATCTCACGGTCGACGCCAACGTGGTGGGCACGGGGAGGAACGTCGGCTGCGGCCGGACGACCGGAGCCGTGCAGGTGAGCCCGGGCACCTACACAGTCGGCGAGACAGGAGCCGGCGGCACCGATGTGGCCAACTACCACCGCGTGATCGGCGGCGACTGCGCGGCCACCGGAACCGTCACGGTCGTGGCGGGTGAGCAGGCGGCGTGCCTGATCACAAACGTGCGCAGCCCTCTGAAGCCTTCTCCGGTCTGCTACACGCTCCACGTTGCGCGCCGGATGGTGACCGTGGGCGCTCGCGTCCTCGTGCTGGCCCGGGTCCATGTCCACGGGCGGCCGATCCAGGGCGTTCGGGTCTTCGCCTTGGGACCGGGAGTGTCAGCCGTCCGGACGACCGGGCGAAACGGTTTTACGCTGTTCGTACTGAGACTTCGCCGGCCGGGACTCCTCCGCCTCACGATCCGGACGCCGTTCGCCTGCCCGCCGCCGCCGGCGAAGGAGATGGGGGTCCTGGCGGCGCGCACGCGCGCGCTCAGCGGCTGAGCCGCGGTCAGGGGACGATGTCGATCGGCGTGCCGAGTGGCGCGAGCGTGCGGAGCCTCACGATGTTGCGATTGAACATCCGGACGCAGCCATGTGACACGGCCCGCCCGATCAGCTGGGGCTCGTTCGTCCCGTGGATGCCGACGACGCCGCCGCCCGGCCAATCGCTCAAGCGGGCGTAGGCGCTCGTCTCCAGCGCGAAGCTGCCGTAGAAGGGATCCGTCGGGACGAAGCGCGCGTCCACATAGAAGTTCCGGCCGAGCGGCGTCTGCGCCCCCGGCCTGCCGATTGCGACTGGGGCCCTGAAGAGCACCTTGCCGTCGGAGATACGAATCACCTCGAGCCGGCGCGTATCGCGATGGATGACGATTCGGCGCAGCACACGGTGGAGGACGACCGCCGATCTCGGTACCCAGCCGCGCCGCCCGTTCGGGCGGCCCGGCAAGCTCAGCTTCACCCAGCGCCCCCCGTTGCGGCCATTCGCCTCGCTCAGGGCCAGGACGATCTGAAGCCGGAAGTCCTTCCGGAACTCGTGCAAGACCCGTATTCGACGCGCTTGCGTGCTCGGAGCCGTCCGGACGACGACGCTGTTCCTGATCAGGTCGCCGGCCGCGGGAAACCGGGCCGGCCGGCGTGCGGCGCTCGCGTGCGTCGACCCGAGCCCTGCGACCCCGAGAGCGAGCAGCACCAAGGCGGCGCGCCCTGACGACATGAGCCGAGGATACTCCGCGGGAAGGAAAGCAGCCGGGGCGCGGCCGAGCGTCTAGGCCGCGACCGGTGCCGGCTTCAGCTCCTCGCCGAACTTCGCCCGCGCGACGAACTCGCCGATGCCGGGCTGCGCGACCAGCTCGTCGTTCTCGACCAGGACGTGGCCGCGGAGCAGGACGAGCTCCGGAACCCCGGTGACCTCGACGCCCTCATACAGGTTGTAGTCGCACTTCGAGTGGTGGCTCGAGGCGCTGATCGTCTGCTTGCGCTCGGGATCGAAGACGACGATGTCCGCGTCGGAGCCCACCGCGATCGTCCCCTTGCGCGGGTAGAGGCCGAACAGCTTGGCCGGATTCGTCGACAGGAGCTCGACCATCCGGTTGAGCGTGATCCGGCCGGTGCGGGCGCCGAACTCATGGATCATGTGCAGCCGGTTCTCGAGACCGGGACCGCCGTTCGGGATCTTCGAGAAGTCGTCCTTGCCCATCGTCTTCTGGCCGTCCCAGAGGAACGCACAGTGGTCGGTCGAGATCGCCGAGAGCGCGTCCGTGCGCACGGCGTTCCAGAGCACGTCCCAGTTCGACTTGTCGCGAACCGGTGGCGAGTAGACGTACTTCGCGCCCTCGAAGTTCGGCTTCTCGATGTCCTCGAGCGAGTTGAAGAAGTACTGCGTGCAGGTCTCGCCCCAGACGTCCCAGCCGTGCTCGCGCGCCCGCGCGATCGGCTCCACGGCCTCGCGGCAGGTCACGTGGACGACGTAGAGCGGCGCGCCGGCGACATGCGCGAGTTGGATCGCCCGGTTCGTCGCTTCCCCCTCGGCTTCGGGAGGCCGGGTCAAGGCGTGGTAGACCGGTTCGGTGTTGCCGGCTTCGAGCGCCTGGCGGACGAGCACGTCGATCAGGTCGCCGTTCTCGGCGTGCACCATCACGAGCGCTCCGGACTCCGCGGCCACCTCCATCGCGCGGAAAAGCGTCTCGTCGTCGACCATCAGCGCGCCCTTGTAGGCCATGAACAGCTTGTAGGACGTGATGCCCTGGGCGGGCAGGCCGGCGAGCTCCTCGAGAGTGCCGCCCTCGCCGAGATCGGTGATCGCCATGTGGTAGCCCATGTCGATCACCTGCTTGCCGTTCGCCTTCGCGCGCCACTCGTCGATCGCCCCGGCGAAGGTCGAGCCTTTCGGCTGGATGATGAAGTCGACGTGTGTGGTCGTGCCGCCGAACGCCGCGGCCGTTTGGCCCGACTTGACGTCATCGATCGTGACCGTCCCTCCGAACGGCATGTCGAGATGCGTGTGCGGGTCGACGCAGCCCGGCAGCACGTACTTGCCGGAGGCGTCGATCGTCCGGTCGGCCTGCACGTCGAGCGACTCGCCGATCAGGGAGATGCGCTCGCCGTCGACTAAGACGTCGGCGACGTAGTCGTCCGCGGCGGTGATGACGCGGCCGCCTTTGATCAAGATCGACATCCGTTGCGAGTCTAAGGCGTCGCTCGCGATGCCGCTAGGAGGTCGTCCGGGCTTGGCCCGGGCGACCATTTAAGGTCCTCCGATGGCCTTGTCACCGAGCCGCACCGTCGCCGAGCTGCGCGAGCTGCAGGAGCTGACCGGCGACGAGAACGGGGCTCAGCGCGTTGCCTGGACCGATACCTGGGAGCAGGCGCGGGGATGGCTGCGCGGCCAGGTCAGCGAAACCGGTGCCGAGGAGACCATCGATGCCGCCGGCAACCAGTGGTTCACGCTGCCCGGCGAGTCGGAGCGCGCGCTTCTGATCGGCGGCCACATCGACTCGGTCCCGAACGGCGGCTGGCTCGACGGCGCCCTCAACGTGATGGCGGGCGTCGAGGTGCTGCGGAGGATCTCGGAGGACGGAACGCCGCCGCTGACCGTCCGGCTCGTCGACTGGGCCGACGAGGAGGGCGCGCGCTTCGGCCGTTCCCTGTTCGGCTCCTCGGCCGCGGCGGGCTCGATGGACGACCAGGAGGAGCTACGGCAGCGCCGCGACGCCGACGGCATCTCGCTTCCGGAAGCGATTGCGAGGTTCGACGTCGACCTCGACTCGGCGCTCGAGGCGCGCTCCGAGCTCGAGAACGCCGCGGCTTACCTCGAGCTCCACATCGAGCAGGGCCCGGTGCTCGAGTCGCTCGACCTCCCGCTCGGAGTCGTGCTCGGCACCTTCGGGGTCAAGCGCAACCAGGTGACGTTCCGCGGCCAGGCGGCCCACGCGGGCTCGACGCCGATGAACAAGCGCCGAGACGCTCTCGCCGGGGCGGCGAAGCTCGAGCTCGAGATCAGGGAGATCGCAAAGCGCGCAGGCGAGGGCGCCG
>JBKPCT010000113.1:0-11164 GCA_046727515.1 Actinomycetota bacterium
GCCGGGCGAGGAGCGCCGCGTCGCCGACCGGATCGCGGCCGAGCTGCGCGGCCTCGGGCTCCAGGTCGACGAGGACGACGCGGGACGGGCGATCGGCGCGAGCGCGGGCAACCTCTACTGCCGGCTCGAGCCGACCGCGGAAGGGATCCCGCTCTTTCTCTGCTCGCACATGGACACGGTGCCCCCGACCGCGGCGATCGAGCCGATCGTCGACGACGGGGTCGTCCGAAACTCCGCCGGGACGATCCTCGGCGCCGACGACAAGTCCGCGGTGGCCGCGATGGTCGAGGCCACGCGGCGCCTCGTTCGGGAGCGCCGGCCGCACGCCGGGCTCGAGCTCGTCTTCACCGCCAAGGAGGAGGTGGGGCTGCGCGGGGCACAGGCGTTCGACTGCGGGCGGTTCGCCGCGCGGGTGGGCTACGTCTACGACCAGGCGGGGCCCATCGGGGAGGTGGTCCTCGGCGCCCCGTACTCGTCGATCATGGAGGTCACCTTCGTCGGCCGGGCGGCACACGCAGGCATGGCGCCCGAGGACGGCCGCTCGGCGATCGCGGCGGCCGGAAGGGCGCTCGCGGACATGCGGCTCGGCCGCCTCGACGACGAGACGACCGCGAACGTCGGGACGATCCATGGGGGCGTCGCGCGCAACATCGTTCCCGAGCGGTGTTCGTTCAGCGGCGAGGCGCGCTCCCACGACGAGGGCAAGCTCGCAGAGGTCGTCCAGGAGATGCTCGAGGCCTGCACCTTCGCCGCCTCGCTCACGGGCTGCGAGGTGGAGACCGAGGTCGAACCGGGGTTCCGGGGGTATCGGTTCCGGCGAGAGGACGAAGCGGTCCGGCTCGCGCGGGGTGCGCTCGAGCGCGCCGGCCACGACCCGACGTACTCGCTCTCCGGGGGCGGCGCCGACGCGAACGTCTTCAACATGCGCGGACTCGCCTGCGTGAACCTCGCAAACGGCATGGCCGAGATCCACGGCCCGGACGAGCACATCGCCGTCGCCGACCTGGAGGCGATGGTCGACGTCACGCTCGCGCTGCTCGAGGAGGCGCGTGCCGCTTAGTCTCCGGCGAGGCGCCGTCACCGCCGTCCTCGAGCGTCACGACGGGCTTGCGCGAATCGAGGTGGACGGCGAGCCCTGCATCGCCTACCCGACGCTGACCGGCCCGGTCGCCCTCGGCGACGAGGTCGTCGTCAACACGCAGGCGCGCACTCTCCGACTCGGCTCCGGCGGGTTCCACGTCCTCTACCTGAACCTCACGCGTGGTCTCGGCCTTGCGCCCGTGCCCGGCGCCCATGTCGTGAAGCTTCCGTACACGCCTGCGCAGGTGGCGCTTCCGCATGCAGAGGAGGCGCAAGATGCAGGCAGTCGCCTGGACGGCATGCCGGTCGTGTGCTGCTCGGTGCACAGTCAACTCGCGCCGGTGTGCGCGGCGCTCGTCGGGCTGCGGGTCGCGTACGTCCAGCTGGAGGGCGGCGCACTTCCGCTCGCGCTCTCCGACTCGGTCCGTGCGCTCAGGCGACGTGGGCTGCTCGCCGCGACCGCCTCGGTCGGCGCCTGTTTCGGCGGCGACGTCGAATGCGTGAGCCCCTGGTCGGCACTCGCGTGGGCGAAGGCCGCCGGCCACGAGGCCGCGGCGTGCTCGGTCGGGCCGGGGATCGTCGGCACGGGCTCCCGGCTCGGCCACGGCGGGCTCGCGGCCGCGACCGCCGCGAACGCGACGATCGGTCTCGGCGGCCGGGCGGTGGTGGCGGCGCGCATCTCGGACGCGGACGACCGCGAGCGCCACCAGGGCGTCTCGCACCACACGCGCGCCGTCCTCGACCTCTGCCTCGGCGACGTTGTCGTCGCCGACGAAGAAGATGCCCAGGGCTGGGAGGAGGCCTGCGCCGGGCTGCCGCTCTCGCACATGGGCCGTGGCCCAGACGAGGACCCGCTGTTCTTCGCAGCGGCGTACGCCGCGGGTGTCGTCGCTCGAAGGCTGCTTCGTTGAAGCCCGACTCCACCCGGACCGCGTGGCGGGGGAAGCTCCTCGCGGTCACGATCGAGCAGTGGAGCGATCACGAGCGCGAGATCGTCGAACACCCCGGTGCGGTCACGATCGTCGCTGTCGACCGCGAGGACAGAGTCACTCTCGTCCGCCAGCTGCGCGAGGCGGCGCGCAAGGAGCTGCTCGAGCTCCCGGCCGGGACCCTCGAGCCCGGGGAGGAGCCGCTCGTGACCGCGAGGCGCGAGCTCGAGGAGGAGACCGGCCTGACCGGCGGCGAGTGGCGCGAGGTGACCCGCTTCTACACGGCGCCCGGCTTCTGTCGTGAGCTGATGACGCTCTTCTTCGTCGAGGGAGTCGAGCCGGGCCCGGCGCGGCCGGCGCCGGACGAGGAGCTGGAGCTCGTGCAGTGGCCGGTGGCGGAGATCGAGGCACGGATCGGCGAGATCGAGGACGCGAAGTCCCTGGCCGGGCTGCTCCTCTACCTGGGAGATAGGGTGCAGCCGCTCGAATGAAAATCGGGGTCGTCAAGGAGATCAAGTCCGACGAGTACCGGGTCGCGCTCACTCCCGCAGGCGGACGCGAGCTGGTCGGTCGCGGCCACGACGTGCTCGTCGAGTCGGGCGCTGGGGAGGGGAGCGCGTTCCGCGACGACGCCTACGCCGCAGTCGGCGCGAGCATTTGCTCGGCCGAGCAGGTCTGGGCGGAGTCGGAGCTCCTGCTCAAGGTCAAGGAGCCGCTGCCGAGCGAGTACGGCCTGCTGCACGAAGGCCAGATCCTCTTCACCTACCTCCACCTCGCCGCGAACGCAGAGCTCACCCGGGCGCTCGTCGAGAGCGGCGCGGCCTGCGTGGCCTACGAGACCGTCGAGACCGCGAACGGCGCACTGCCGCTGCTCGCGCCCATGAGCGAGATCGCGGGCCGGCTCTCGGCCCAGGCGGGCGCATACTTCCTCGAGAAGCCGGTCGGAGGGCGCGGGCTCCTGCTCGGCGGCGTCGCCGGGGTCGCGCCGGGGCGCGTCCTGATCATCGGCGGCGGGATCGTCGGCTACAACGCCGCCGTAATCGCGATCGGCCTCGGCGCGAACGTGACGATTCTCGAGCGTTCGATCGATCGGATGCGCCATCTCGACGAGATCCTCTCCGGCCGCGTCAGCCTGGTGATGTCCTCGACGCTGCAGATCGAGCAGTCGGTGCGCGAGGCGGACGTGGTGATCGGCGCCGTGCTGATCCCGGGCGCGCGGGCGCCGAAGCTAATCACGCGCGAGATGCTGACGACCATGAAGAACGGTTCGGTGCTCTGCGACGTCGCGATCGACCAGGGCGGCTGCGCCGAGACCTCGCGGCCGACGACGCACACCAACCCGGTCTACGTCGTCGAGGGAGTCACCCACTACTGCGTCGCGAATATGCCGGGCGCTGTGCCGATCACCTCGACGAAGGCACTGACGAACGCGACGCTGCCCTACGTCGAGGCGATCGCCGAGCACGGGCTCGTCGAGGCGGTCGCACGCGATCCGGCGCTCGCCAAGGGCGTCAACGTCCTCGACGGCAAGGTCACCTACGAGGCAGTCGCCGAGGCGCACGACCTCGAGTACGTCCCGCTGGAGGGAGTCCTGGTCTAGGAGGTCGCCTGCTGCTGCTGCTGCGCCTTGTCGCGCGTGGGTGAAATCTTCACGACCAACGCGGTCACACCGGCCGCGAGGGCGATCACGAGCACGATGAAGACCAGCAAGCCGAGGAGCTCCAGGAACGTTTCCACGCGCTCCTAGAATAGCTCGATGCCCAGAGCGTGCGTGATCGTGCTCGATGCCGTCGGCGCCGGCGCGCTGCCCGACGCCCACGAGTTCGGCGACGACGGCGCCGACACGCTCGGGAATGTCGCGCGCGCAGTGGGCGGACTCGACCTCCCGAACCTCGAGGCGCTCGGTCTCGGAAACGTCGAGGAGCTCGAGGGCTGCCCGCCGCAGGCCGGCGCGCCTGCCCTGGCGGGGCGGCTGATCGAGCGATCGAAGGGCAAGGACACGACGCTCGGCCACTGGGAGCTGATGGGAATCGTCACGGCGCAGCCGCTCCCGACCTACCCGCACGGCTTCCCGCACGACGTGATCGACCCGTTCATGCACCGTACCGCGCGCGGGGTACTCGGCAACAAGCCCGCCTCCGGCACGGAGATCATCCAGGAGCTCGGCGAAGAGCACCAGCAAACCGGGAAGTGGATCGTCTACACGTCCGCCGACTCGGTCTTCCAGATCGCCGCGCACGAGGAGACGATCCCGCTCGGGGAGCTCTACGACGCGAGCCGGATCGCGCGGGAGATTCTGAGCGGCAAGCATGCCGTCGGCCGCGTGATCGCCCGGCCGTTCATCGGGGAGCCGGGAAACTACGAGCGGACGCCGAACCGGCACGACTTCTCGCTCGAGCCGCGCCGGCCGAACTACCTCACGCTGCTCCGAGAGGCGGGCGTCGAGGTGCACGCCGTCGGCAAGATCGGCGACATCTTCGCCGGCCAGGACATCGACGAGAGCCACCCGACGAAGTCGAACGTCGAGGGGATCACGAAGACCGAGCAGCTGCTCCAGACGATCGACGAGGGCTTCGTCTTCGTCAATCTCGTCGAGACGGACATGCTCTGGGGCCACCGCAACGACCCGATCAACTTTCACCGCTGTCTGCAGGATTTCGACCGGCGCCTGCCCGACCTGCTCGAGGCGCTGCGGCCCGGCGACCTGCTCGTGATCACCTCCGACCACGGCTGCGACCCGACGACACCGGGAACGGACCACACGCGCGAGTACGCGTTGCTGCTCGCCTACGTGCACGGCAAGAACGCCGACGGCCAGCGCCACGACGGCGAGTTCGCCGACGTGGGCGCGACAGTGAACGCCTGGCTCGGCGGGAAGCCGGCCGGCCGCAGGCTCCCCGGCCAGCCCATCGTCGAGCGGTGAGATGAGCCTGAACGACCCGGAGCTCGTCCGGCGCGAGTACGCCGACGAGGCAGGACTGTCCGCCCGCATCGCCGCGCAGCAGTCGGCGACGGGCCCTGACCCGCGGCAGGTCGCGCTCGATGCGGTCGCCCAGTGCGAGCCGCGCTGGGTGCTCGAGGTGGGCCCCGGCCGCGGCGAGCTTGCAGAGCGAATCCAGAGCGAGGTCGGCGCGCGGGTCGTCGCTGTCGACCAGTCGGAGCGGATGGTCGAGCTCACCCGTGCGCGGGGCGTGGAGGCATTTGTCGGTGACGTGCAGGACCTTCCGTTCCGCAACGGCGTCTTCGACTGCGCGGTCGCCGCCTGGATGCTTTATCACGTGCCCGACCTCGACCGCGCGCTGCTCGAGTTCCGCCGCGTGCTGCGAGACGGAGGCAGGCTCGTCGCTGTCACGAACAGCTCGAACACGCTGCCGGAGCTCTGGGATCTGCTGAGCGAGGCCGGCCCCCGGGCGGACGGCTTCAGCGCGGAGACTGCGGAGTGGGCGCTCCTTCGCCACTTCACCGTCGTCGAGCGCCGCGACGTGCGTGGGGTGGTCACCTTCGCCGACCGGGAAGCCGCACACCGCTACGTCTCCGCCTCTCCGAGATGGGCTCATCTCGCGGAGCGGCTGCCGTTCTTTGACGGGCCGCTCGTCGCCTCCCGCCACGTCGTCGTCTTCGTCGCCGAGCCGTGACGGTGATCCGACCCGCCGAGCTGATCGAGCGCAAGCGCGACGGGGCGGTGCTTTCCGCCGACGAGCTGCGCGAGCTCGTGCTCGGCTACTCGCGCGACGAGATCCCGGACTACCAGATGGCCGCGTTCCTGATGGCCGTCTACTTCCGGGGCCTGTCGAGCGGGGAGACGTTCGCGCTCACCGACGCCATGGTCGCGAGCGGCGAGACGATCGAGCTCGGTGCGGCGCTCGGGCGGCGGTGCGTCGACAAGCACTCGACGGGCGGCGTGGGGGACAAAACCTCGATCGCCGTCGGTCCGATCGTCGCGGCCTGCGGGGTGCCGTTCGGGAAGATGAGCGGCCGCGGCCTCGGTCACACCGGGGGCACGCTGGACAAGCTCGAGGCGATCCCGGGCTACCGGATCGAGCTGACGACGGAGGAATTCATCGCTCAGGTTCGCGAGGTCGGGCTCGCCATCATCGGCCAGAGCGCGAATCTCGTTCCGGCGGACAAGCGGCTCTACGCGCTCCGCGACGTCACCGCGACTATCGACAACGTCTCGTTGATCGCGGCCAGCATCATGTCCAAGAAGCTCGCCGGCGGCGCGGACGCGATCGTGCTCGACGTCAAGGTCGGTGACGGGGCGTTCATGAAGACGCTCGACGACGGGCGGGCGCTCGCCGAGGCGATGATCGAGCTCGGCCGCCGCTCCGGCCGCGAGGTCGTGTGCATGCTCACCGACATGGACCAGCCGCTCGGTCGCGCCGTCGGCAACGCGCTCGAGCTCCGCGAGGCGCTCGCGACCCTGCGCGGCGAGGGGCCGCTCGACTTTCAGGAGCTCGTGCTCGCCTCGGTCGCGCATCTGCTCGCGCTCTCCGACCTCGGGGTCGACGAGGCGGAGGGCCGGCGCCGGGCCGAGCAGGCCGTGTCGGACGGCTCTGCCCTGGCGGCATACGAGCGGTGGATCCGGGCTCAGGGCGGCGATCCGGACGAGGCGGCGCTGCCGAGCGCGGCGATCGTCCGCGAGGTGAGGGCGCCCGCCGCGGGCGTTGTCGAGCGCGTCGGCGCGATCCGGATCGGCCTGGCTGCGCTTCACCTCGGCGCGGGCAGGCAGACGAAAGAGGCCCAGATCGACCACGCCGTAGGGGTTGTCTGCCTGAAGAAGCGCGGTGACGAGGTCGCAGCCGGCGACGTGCTCGCCGAGGTCCACGCCCGCGACGAGGGCTCGGCGGCCGAGGCCGAGGCGGAGATCTTCGCCGCCTACAAGCTCGGGGACGAGCGGCCGCCCAAGCGCGGGATCGTTCTCGACGTGATCTCTTAACAGTGCCTGGCACTGTTAAGAAGTGCCCGAGCTTCCCGAGGTCGAGACCGAGCGCGGGCGGCTCGCCGCGCGCATCGAAGGCCGGCGGATCGGCTCGGCGCGGATCGCCGACGAGCGGCTGACCCGGCCGGAGGACCCTGCGTGGGTGGCGGCCCGGCTCGCCGGTCAGCGGGTCGCCGTCGTCGAGCGCCGCGGGAAGTACCTGTTGATGCGGCTGGAGGGCGGGGAGGTGCTGGTCGCCCACCTGCGCATGACCGGGAGCTTCCGCTACGAGCCCGCGAGCCACGAGCGCGCCGTGCTCGAGCTCGACGACGGGACACGGATCGCCTACCGCGACCTGCGGCGGTTCGGGACCTGGGTCCTGCTCGAGCAGGAGGAGGCCGCGGAGTACCTCGCGATCCGGGTCGGGCCCGAGCCGCTCGAGCGCGACTTCACCGCGGGGTTCCTCGCGCGCCGGCTCGACGGGCGACGTGCGCCCGTGAAGGCTGCGATCCTCGATCAGCGCACGGTAGCCGGGCTCGGGAACATCTACGCAGACGAGGCGCTCTGGCACGCCCGTATCCACCCGCTGCGTCCGGCGGGCGGACTCACGGGCGCGGAGATCGCGGCGCTCCGCAACGGAATTCGCAGCGCATTGCGGCGCGGAATCCGGCGCCAAGGGGCCGATCTCGGCGATGGAACCTACGCGGGCGGGCGAATGCAGCGTGAGTTTCGTGTCTACGGCCGCACCGGCGAGAGCTGCGACCGGTGCGGAACGCCAATCGAGAAGACCCGCGCCGGGGGCCGCGGGACCTGGTATTGCCCCGGCTGCCAGGTGTGATACGGGTCCCCCGGCATCGGCGCGGAATTAGTGTCTGCAATGCATAGCCAGGGTTGCCTGTTCCCGACCTCGCCCGAAACTAGACTGGCCCCCGTGGGACGCCCCTACAAGACCGAGGCAGTCGTCCTCCGCTCGATCCGCTACGCGGAGGCGGACCGGATCCTGCACCTGTACACCGCCGAGCGCGGCCGGATCGGGGCGATCGCGAAGGGCATACGGCGGACGAGCTCCCGCTTCGGCGGCCGGCTCGAGCCGCTCGGCCACGTCGAGCTCATGCTCCACCACGGAAGCGGCGAACTCCACACCGTCACGGGCGTGACGCTCGTCCGCTCCCACCACGAGACGCGCGAGGATTCCGGGCGGCTCGCCGTCGGCCTCATCGGCGCGGAGGCGATGCTGCGCCTCTTCACCGAGCAGGAGGGGAACGAGCGCGCTTTCGTCGCGCTGACGCGCTTCCTCGACCTGCTCGACGAGGCGCCCTCCGGCCCGCGGCCCGACCTCGACCCGCTCGGGCTCTCGTTCCAGCTCAAGCTCCTCTGGCTGTCGGGCTACCTCCCGCACCTCGGCAGCTGCGCCGAGTGTGGGGCCGAGGGCCCGCTCGCGGCCTACTCGGCGCGGGCGGGCGGGACCGTGTGCGAGGCGTGCAGCGCCGGGGCGCTCGCGCTCTCGCCCGAAGGGCTCGCCGGGATGGACGCGCTTCTCCGCGGCCCGCTCGCCGACTCACGTGCGGTCGGCCTGACCGAGCGGGGTGCGCGCGACGTGCTCGCCGTGATCACCGCCTCGTACGAGGAGCACGGCGGCTTCCGGCTGCGCACGCTCAGCGCCTGATGGTTCGCAGGCTCGAGGGGAGCTACGAGCTCGACGACGATCCGGGCCGTATCGACGTCGACGCGGTCCACGACTACCTCGCGAACCACTCGTACTGGGCGGAGGGCCGTCCGCGCGAGACGGTCGAGCGGCTCGTCCGTGAGGCGACGCGCGTCGTGGGCCTCTACGCCGACGGCCGACAGGTCGGGTTCGCACGCGCCTTCTCCGACGGTGTCGCGCTCGCCTACCTGGCCGACGTCTATGTCCTCCCCGAGCACCGTGGCCGCGGGCTGGGCCTCGAGCTCGTGTGCGAGATGATCGAGAACGGGCCACTCGCCGGCGTAAAGTGGATCCTGCACACCCGCGATGCCCACGACCTCTACCGCCGTTTCGGCTTCGGGGAGCCGAGCGAGCGCGTGCTGGAGCGGCGCGCTGGCTGACCGGCGGGCGCTGCTGACGGCGGCGGTGGCTGCCTCGGTCGCGGTCGCCTTCGCGGACTCGTCGATCGTCGTTCTCGCGCTGCCCGACCTCTACGGTGCGTTCGACACCTCGATCGTCGGAGTCTCGTGGGTGATCACCTCCTACAACCTCGTCGTCGCCCTGGTCGCGGCCGCGGTCGCCCTGTTCAGCCGCGGGCTCGACCCGCGCCGCGGCGCACAGGTCGGGCTGGGGCTCTTCACCCTCGCGTCGGTGGGCTGTGCGGCCGCGTGGGACCTGCCCGCGCTGATCGCGTTCCGCTGCGTGCAGGGGCTCGGTGCGGCGCTCCTGCTCGCCACCTCGCTCGCGCTGCTCGGCGGTCTCCGCGGCTCCCGGGCACGGGGAGCCGCGCTCTGGACGACCGTCGCCGTGTTCGGCGCCGCGCTCGGACCAGTGCTCGGCGGCGTCCTGACCCAGCTCTTCGACTGGCGCGCGATCTTCGTCGTCCAGGCGCCGGTCGCCGCCGTCGCGCTCTTCGCCACTGGCGCGGCGACCGTCCTCGCCGACGAGGCACCAGGCCGGCGGTCGCACGGGGCGCTCGCCGCCGACGCCGCGCTCGCGCTCGTCTTCGCGGCCCTCGTCGGGGCGCTGTTCCTCGCCGTCCTGCTGGTGATCACCGTCTGGGGGCTCGAGCCGATCACCGGCGCGCTCGTCGTCAGCACGCTGCCGGCGACGACGCTGACGGCGCGATGGGTCGGGCGGGGGCTCTCGACTCGGGCGGCGGTCGGCGGCGGCGCCGTGCTGCTGGCCGCGGGTCTCATCGCGCTCGCGCTCCTGCCGCGCGTGTCGAACGCGCTCGTCGCCGTGTCGCTCGCCTTCTGCGGCACGGGGCTCGGGCTGGCCGTGCCGGTGCTGACGAGGTCGTCGCTCGACGCCGAGGCCGGAATCGTGCGGAGCGGCGCGATCACAGTCGCCGCCAGGCACGCCGGTCTCGTTCTCGGGCTGGCGCTCGTCGCACCGGTGTTGACGAGCGCGCTCGACCGCGCCGGCGAGCGGGCCATGCTCGGCGGGACGAAGGCGATCCTCGACGCGAACATCCCGATCCGGAAGAAGGTGCCGATCGCGCTCGCCCTCCGCGACGCCCTCGAGAATGCCCAGAGGGGGGAGGTCCCGGATCTCGGCAAACCGTTCGACGACGCAGGCGCGCGGACGAATGCCAATGTGCGGGCCGCCCGGGACGACCTGGTCACGACGCTCGAGTCGACGCTGACGCGGGGCTTCCGGTCGTCCTTCGCGCTCGCAGCTCTCTTCGCGCTGCTCGCGGTGGTCCCGCTCTGGCGGCTGCGGAGGACGGCGTGAGGCGGATCGCCGTCCTGCTTGCCGCGGCTGCCGTGCTGATCGTGGTCGAGCTCTCGACCGGCGCGATCGGCTTCGGGAAGCCGAAGCTCGCCGACCCGTGCACCGACAAGCCGGCATTCAAGGGCGGCGGCCTCGACGGCGAGGTGCAGCGCTTCGCGCTGAGCGGCCTGAACGGCGCCGCGTGCCGGCTGCACACGACCCGCGAAAAGCTGGTCCTCTCGTTCGTTCCCGCGGCGGGAACGAAGAGGGTCCGCTGGGATCGCTCGACGATCGACGCGGCGCTCAGGGCAGGCTTCCAGCAGGCGCTCGAGGACACCGAGGACCGCGGACTGGCGGGGTACGTGATCGCCCGAATCCTCGAGGTCATCGTCGGCGCGCCGCTCGACTTCTTCCTCGACCTCACCGAGTAGCGGTGGGGTGGAGGAGAGGCACCTCGCCCACCCAGCCGGCGGCAAGCACGGTCACGAGCGACGGCGGGGTGATCGCGCGGGCGCGGCCGCCGCGCCGGGGGACGCGGGCGTCGTAGCCGGCCGGCGTCCAGCGCAGGAGCTCGTGGCCGAGGACGAGGAACGGCTCGCCCCCGTGGAGGACGAACGCACCGTCGGGCAGATCGTCCATCGACGCGTCGTGTCCGCCGAAGCGCTCCGCGTGCAACCGATCGTCCACGTCGTCGGCGCCGGTCTCGCCGAGCAGCTCGAGGAACCGCCGGTAGTCGGCACGCCGGCAGAGCGCGCACGGCCGGTGCCCGGCCGCAAAGGCAGTCGCCTCGTCCAGGAAGAAGAGCTCGGTGAACTTGCCCGGCTGCATCAGCGCCGT
>JBKPCT010000114.1:0-18088 GCA_046727515.1 Actinomycetota bacterium
CGAGGGCATGCCGGATCCGCCCGGGCGCGGCATCTGGTGCGAGATGGATTCCCGCGCCGAGCCGCGCGACGCGGTCGGCATTGATGTGCTGGTCGCGGCCGAGCGGAAGCATCAGCAGAGGGACTGCGTGCGCGAGGGCGCGCAGGACGGTGCCGAGACCGCCGTGGGTGACGACCGCATTGCAGCGTGGGAAGAGCTCATCATGGTCGGCGAAGGGCACGATCGTGACGTTTCGCGGCGCCGCGAACGGCTCGGGGGTCACGCCGCCGAGCGTGAGCATTGCTTCGATCTGCTCGTCCTCGAGGGCATCGCAGACGCGTTGGATGAGCGTGGTTTGCCCTGCCACCTCGCTCGGCAGCCTGAGCCTCGAAGGGGACAGAGGTGTCCGGCTGAGGCCCGTTCCGAGAGACGATTGGCTCGAAGCCCTCGCGCCGTGCCGGCTCGGCCGTGGCGCTCGACGCGAAGATGCTCACGCGATGACCCGCGGCGCGCAACAGCCGGGCGAGCGCGAGGTGCGGCGGCAAATTACCGCCGCTCAACCACGTGGCGACGAGAACAGACCTCGATCGTCGCGCGGTCACCATGTTCGGCTTGAGCACTCGTCGGCAAAGTTCGATGCTGTTGGTGGGTGAGTATTGCGGCGACCTCCTCGGGTTCGGTGCACGGCGGTCGCCGACCCGCGGCTGCCTGCCTACCCGGCGAGGAGTTCCTGCAGCTTGAGCGCCGTCCTCAGGTTGCGGACGGTCAGCTCCTTGTATGCGGCGCCGGCGATCAGCTTGCGCATCACACTTCGGTTGAGCGCGTCGCGCTTCGTCGCCCAGAGGATCGCGCCGTCTACTGCCCTCACCGCATCGACGCCGGGATCCGGCTCGAGGTCGCGCACGAGCTGCTTCGCGCTGGTGCTGCGGCGGACGAACGCCACGTTCGCGCGGACGCTCGCGTCGCCCACCCATGCCTTCGGGATGGCCCTGACGATCCGCGCGTACGCCTCTCGGTCGTGCACCACAACCTTCACCGGCAGCTGGAAGCGCTTCTCGATCGCGCGCTCGATCCTCGTCTCGAGCTTCGGTGCGTCGCGCGTGCCGGTTTCGAAGAGGACGTTCCCGCTGGCGATATAGGTCGACACATCGCGGAACCCGAGCTCCTCGATACATGCCTTCAGATCCTTCATGTTGATCAGCGTCTTGCCGCCGACGTTGATCCCTCTGAGGAGCGCGACGTATCTCACGCGCGACACCTTACGTCGGCGGCCGTCTCCGGTAGCCGAGGTGACCCGCGCTTGCTGCGCGCGGGGCCGTCCTGCTCGGGTTGTTGCCGGTGATGGGCGGGGTTTCACCCGGGCTCGCCGGCAGCGACAATGCCGTGCTCGTAGGCGAAGACGACGGCCTGCACCCGGTCGCGCAGGCCGAACTTCATCAGGATGCTGCGTACGTGGCTCTTGACGGTCGCCTCGGTGACGACCAGTCGTTCCGCGATCTCGGCGTTCGAGAGCCCGCGCGCGACGAGAACGAGCACCTCCCGCTCGCGGGGCGTCAACTGCCCGAGAAGTGCCGTCGGCGGCTCGACCGGGTCGGTGCGCGCGGCAAAGTCCTCGATCAGGCGCCGAGTGATCGAGGGCGAAAGCAGCGCTTCGCCACTGTGGACAACCCGGATCCCCTCGAGCAGGCGCTCGCGGGGCGCGTCCTTGAGCAGGAAGCCGGCCGCGCCGGCGCGGAGGGCGCCGAAGAGGTACTCGTCGAGATCGAATGTCGTCAGCACGAGCACGCGCGGAGGCGGTTCGATCCCGGGCGCGGTCAGCCGTGCAGTGGCCTCGACGCCGTCCATCCCGGGCATGCGGATGTCCATCAGGACGACGTCCGGTCGCACCTCTCGCGCGCGCTCGATCGCCTCGGCGCCGTCGCCTGCCTCGCCGACGACCTCGAGGTCGACTTGCGTCTCCAGAAAGAGGCGCAAGCCGGTCCGGACGAGCTCTTGGTCGTCGACAATCAGCAGCCTGATGCTCACGCGTCACCGCCGATGGGGAGTTGCGCCGCGACGCGGAAGCCCCCGCCCTCCCGCTGCCCGGTCTCGAGCTCTCCCCCGAGCAGCGCGGCCCGTTCGCGCATGCCGATGATGCCCTGGCCGGTCGCAGCTGCGTGGAATGTCGGCGTGCCGTCGTCCACGACCTCGAGCTCGAGGCGGGTGTCCCGAAACGCGAGCGTGACCGTGACGTTGGTCGGGCTAGAGTGCTTGAGCGTGTTGGTCAGCGCCTCTTGCACGATGCGGTAGACGGAGAGCTCGACGCCGCTGGGTAGCGGCAGGGGTTCACCGACGACCACGAGGCGTACGGGCAACCCGGCTGCGCGGTAGCTGGCGACGAGTTCGTTCAGCTCGGCGAGCGAGGGCTGCGGTCGCGACTCCGCTGCGTGGTCGGGCTCTCGCAACAGCACGAGGATTCGCCGGAGCTCGGCCAGGCTCTGCTCGCCGCTTCGCTCGACACGGGCGAGCGTGTCGTCGGCGGTGTGGGGTGAGGTCCGCAGCACGTCGCGCGCACCGCGCACCCCGACGAGCATTACGCTCACCGAGTGGGCGACGATGTCGTGAAGCTCACGGGCGATCGACGCCCGCTCCTCGTGGACCGCGATCCGGGCGAGCTGCCGGCGCTCGCGTTCGGTGGAGGCCGCGCGTTCCTGGAGCTCGCGTCGGTAGCGACGCTGCGACTGGGTGTAGGCCCCCAATCCCCAGGCGCCGACCGCCAGCCCGACGGCGATGATCGCGCCGAACGAGGCGGAGGTCTGCCGGCCGGGGGCGTCGGCGGTGGTGGCAGAGAGCGGCGCGGCGACGGCAGCCGTCAGCGCGAGCGCCGCGATCGACACCCGCAGCTCGCAGACGGCGGCGGTCGTATAGAGCGCGATGAAGCCCGACACGCCGCTGGGATCGCCGCCGAGGGCCACGATCGCCACTGTCGCCACCAGCGTCGTCGCGAGAACGGCCAGCGGCACACGGCGACGCAGCACGAGTACGCCGCCGGCGACAACCGCGAGCACGAGCGTCGCCGCGCGCGGCGACCCCGTGGCGCCGATCACCTGCGCGAGCTCCGCCGCGGTCGCGATCGCGGCGACCCCGAGGTCGAACGCGAACGAGCGTCGGCCGCGCGGCCGACGCTCGTCGGGGGCCGCGCGGACCGGGTCGCTCATGCGAGATCGCGACGGCGCTCGAGCGAGACGGCCGCGATCAGCAGCGGAATCGTCCAGGCGGCCAAGACTAGCCCGGCGTCACCCCGCGAGAGCTTGTCTGCGACCGGATCGCCGGCCAACGTCACCGCCGCCCCGAACGGCGTGACCTCGGCGGCGGTCTCGCTGACTTGGATGATCAGAGGCGTCGCTACGAACATCAGGATCAGCGCGCCGACCACGCCTGCGACCTGGCTGCGGACGAGCGCGCCGACGGCCACACCCATGATCGCGCACAAGGCCGCGCCGATGACGCTTCCCGCGGCCACGCCGGCGATCGTTCCGGAGCCGAGGCTTGGACCCGGCTCGCGGCTTACGAGCGGCAGGCCGAGCGCGAGCGTGACCGCGGTTGCCAGCGTACCGAGCACGAGGCCGGCAAGGGCGTAGGCACCCGCTCGTGCGAGCAGCAGCCGTCCACGGCTACCTCCGGCCGCGAGCGCCGCCGGGGCGGCGGTGCGGTGACGGTACTCGCCGGCGGCGCCCACGAGCCCGAACAGGATGAGCAGCATCGGGAGACCCGCGATCGCCTCTCGCTTGTCCGCCACCGTGCGCAGATCCCCCGACAAGGTCACGATCAGGACGTTGGCGATCGCCACCGCCACCCCGAGTGCCGCGTAGGCGAACACGGTGCGCGTGGTCACGGTCTTGATCAGCTCGCCTCTCACCAGTGCAGTCATGCTGCCGCCCCTTCCGTCAGGTTGAAGAACACTTCCTCGAGCGAGTTGCCGCGCGACGCGAGCTCTTGCAAGACGATTCGTTCGCTGTGAGCGAGCTCGCCGACCTGCTCGGCGTCCAGACCCTCGACGACCAGCCGGCCGCGCTCCCGTAGGTACTCGACTCGGCCGCCGGCGCGCTGCACGGCGGTTGCGAGCCGCTCGCGTGTCGGCGTCGTCACGAGCACGCCGCCGCCGCCAGGCTGCGCCAGCTCGTCGATCGGCCCTTGGCGCACGAGCCGGCCCTTGTGGATGACGACGACGTCGTCGACCGTCTGCGCCGCCTCGCTCAGGACGTGGCTCGAGAGCAGGACCGTCCTGCCGCTCGCCGCGCGTTCGCGAAGGAAGGTGCGCAGCCAGCGGATTCCCTGCGGATCGAGGCCGTTCAGGGGCTCGTCCAGAACCAGGATCTGCGGGTCGCCGAGCAAAGCCGCGGCGAGGCCCAGCCGTTGGCGCATGCCCGTCGAGTACGTTGCGACTCGCTGGTCGGCGGCATGCTCGAGCTCGACGATCGCGAGCACCTCGTCGACCCGGCTCCCTGGAAGCTCCGCCAGCGCAGCGAGCGCGCGCAGATGATTGCGCGCCGAGCGACCCGGGTGGGCGCCACAAGGTTCGATGTACACGCCGAGCAGGCGCGCGTCCGCCGCGACCGCGGCGGCCGGGACGCCATTGATGAGCGAGCGTCCGGCGGTCGGGCGGGCAAGCCCGACGGTCACCTTGAGCGCGGTCGTCTTGCCGGCCCCGTTCGGCCCGAGAAAGCCCGTCACCGCGCCCGCACGAACGGTGAACGAAAGGTCGTCGACCGCGTTCAGCTTTCCGTAGCGCTTCGTCAGGCCCTCGACCACGATCGGCGCGGGCAGTTGGGAAATCGATGTCGTTTGCATACGACGAGGATCGCGGACGTTGCTCTCCCGCGCATCGGTCCGAATGCCGAACTTCGCTTCCGACCCTAGGCGGACGACCGGCACCCATCGTTTTAGACGTGAGGTGGATCCCTCCGGGTACGGTTGGCTCGGTGACGGAGGAGTACGTCCTCGAGGTCGCGGGGCGCGGCATCACGGTGACGAGTCCGAGCAAGGTCTTCTTCTCGGAGCGCGGGGAGACGAAGCTCGACCTAGTGCGGTACTACCTCGCTGTCGCCGAGCCGCTCATGCGCGCCGCAGGCGGGCGGCCGACTCTCATGCAGCGGTTCCCGCAGGGCGCGGAGGGCAGCTCGTTCTTCCAGAAGCGCGTCCCTGAGACTGCGCCCGAGTGGCTGCAAACGACGATCGTCAGCACGCCGAACGGGACGACCTCCCGCGCGCTCGTTCTCGCCGACGTGGCCCATGTCGTCTGGGCGGTGAACCTGGCCTGCCTAGGCTTTCACCTCTGGCCGTACCTCCACGACCGCCCCGATGTCGCGGACGAGCTGCGCCTCGACCTCGACCCCCAGCCGGGCGTCGGATTCGAGGAGGTGCGGGCGGCGGCGGCCGACGTCCGCGGCCTGCTCGACGAGCTCGGGATGGTCGGCTACCCGAAGACGACCGGGAACCGCGGCCTTCATGTCTACGTCCGGCTGGAGCCGCGCTGGGACTCGTACCAGGTGCGGGCCGCAGCGGTGGCCGCCGCGCGCGAGCTCGAGCGCCGGCGCCCCGAGCTGGTCACGTCGGCGTGGTGGAAGGAGGAGCGCGGCCGCCGAGTCTTCGTCGACTACAACCAGAATGCGCCACACAAGACCGTTTTCGGCGCATGGTCGGTGCGCGCCCGTCCCGGCGGCCAGGTATCGGCGCCTCTGACCTGGAACGAGATCAACACGCTTCACCCAGACGAGCTGACGATCGCGAGCGTGCCCGAGCGGCTCGCGGCAGCGGGTGATCCGTGGGAAGGGATGAGTGAGCAGCCGCAGTCGCTGGAGCCGCTGCTCGAGCGCCACGAGCAGGATCGGGCCGCCGGCCTGAGGGACGCTCCGTGGCCGCCCGTCTATCCGAAACAGCCAGACGAGCCGCCACGGGTCGCTCCCAGCCGAGCCCGTAAGGACGCTCGGTAGACCTGCTCGGAGACGACTAGAGACGCCGCCGCTTGACATGCAGCCTCCTGGCTGCCTATATTTAGGCAGCCGAATGGCTGCGTATCAGCAGACGGACCAGGTCTTCAAGGCGCTTGCCGACCCGAGCCGCCGCCAGCTGCTCGACAGCTTGAACAGTCGGAACGGTCAGACACTGCGCCAGCTCTGCTCAGGGCTCGACATGGCCCGGCAGTCGGTGAGCAAGCACCTGGCCGTTCTCGAGGCGGCGAACCTCGTGAGCACCGTCCGCCGCGGCCGGGAGAAGCTCCACTACCTGAACCCAGCCCCGATCAGCGAGATCGGCGAGCGCTGGATCACCTGCTACGAGCGCGACCGCGTCGAAGCGCTCGCCGACCTGAAACGAGCATTGGAGGAGGAGATGACGATGAACAAGCCTTCTTTCGTCCATACGAGCTACATCCGGACGACGCCCGAACGCCTCTGGGAGGCGCTCACCAGCCCCGCCTTCACCGCGCGCTACTGGGGCGCCACGTTCCAGACGGACTGGAAGCCCGGCTCGACGATGCGTTGGGATCTCGTCGGCGTCAGCATCGCCGACTCGAACCAGGTCGTGCTCGAGTCCGAGCCGCACCGCCGGCTGTCGTACAACTGGCACAAAATGACGTCCGAGCTCGCCGATTTCCTGAATCTGACCGAGGAGGCGCGCGAGCGGCTCGCCGCCGAGCAACGGTCGAAGGTGACCTTCGAGATCGAGCCGCTCGGCGAGCTCGTGAAGCTGACCGTCGTCCACGACGGCTTCGAGCCCGGCAGCCTCATGGCCTCGCTGGTCAGCCACGGCTGGCCGCGCATCCTCTCCAACCTCAAGACACTCCTCGAGACCGGCGAGACGCTCCCGGAGAACCACGAGACGCCGATCACGGTCCGGCTGGGGCTGACGACGGGCCAGGTGCAGGGAGCGAGCCGATGAAGGTCGAGGTGCGGACGGCCGCCGCGTGGATCCCCGGTCTCGCCGGGACATACCGAAGAAAGGAGAACACGCGATGACACACCACAGAACCGGAACGCGTGAGGAGTGGCTCGCCGCGCGGCTCGAGCTGCTCGAGGCCGAGAAGGAGCTGACGCGGCGCGGCGACGAGCTGGCGCGGCAGCGGCAGCAGCTTCCCTGGGTCGAGATCGAGAAGGACTACCAGTTCGAGACAGACGACGGCGCCGCGTCGCTGGCGGATCTCTTCGCAGGGCGCTCGCAGCTCCTGATGTACCACTTCATGTTCGGTCCCGAATACACAGCCGGCTGTCCGGCCTGCTCGGCGATCGCAGACGGCTTCAACGGCTTCGTCACCCATCTCGAGAATCACGACATCGCGATGACCGCCGTGTCGCGCGCTCCGATCGCGAAGATCCAGCCGTACAAGCGCCGGATGGGCTGGACATTCCCGTGGGCGTCTTCGTTCGGCAGCGACTTCAACTTCGACTTCGACGTCTCGGCCACCGAGGAGCAACAGCGCAAGGGGATCGGCGAGTACAACTACCGGCCGATCCCGGCGGCGCCGGTCGGGGAAACCGACGACGAGGGTCCTGTCGCCCAGGCCGCGGCCACGACCGGCACCGATGTGGCGACGTACACGCGTGAGCGGCCGGGCATGAGCGCGTTCGCGCTCGACGACGGCGTCGTCTACCACACCTACTCGGCCTACGCCCGGGGGTTGGACGGGCTCTGGGGCATGTACCAGTGGCTCGACCGTGCCCCGCTCGGGCGCAACGAGGACGGGATCTGGTTCCGCCGGCACGACGAGTACGACACCGTGTAGGTAGGCAGAGGTGGCCGTCGTCGCCTTGCGGCGCCGGCCACCTAACGCTGTTAGGTAGACTGCCTAACGATGTTAGGGAACGACGTCAGGAGGTTCGCAATGAGCAATCACTCGGACGACCACGCCGGCTTGGGTGACGCCACCGACCAGCCCGGGGGCGTGCGCATCGACGAGCGGGCGCCCATTCTTCTCCGTGGGGAGATCGAGGTCGCAGCCGGTCGCGAGACGGTGTGGGATGTTCTCGCCGCAATCGAGCAGTGGCCGGACTGGAACCCGGATGTCACCTTCGCGGAGCTCGAGGGGAGGCTGGAGCCGGGCACGACGTTCCGCTGGAAGTCGGGCGGCTCCTCGCTGGTCTCCCGCCTCGTCCGCGTCAGCCCTCCGACTGAGATCGCCTGGACGGGTCGGTCGATGGGGATCAGCGTCGTGCACGTCTACCGGCTCGAGGAGCGCGACGGCAGGACGCTCGTGCTCACCGACGAGTCGGCTACGGGCGTCCCTGCCCGTCTGTTCCGCGGCCCGATCAGGCGGCGGATGGACACCGCGATCCAGAACCACCTTCAGCGGTTGAAGGCGGAGTCGCAGCGACGAGCGGCGGCCCAATGAGCCGGCGACAATGACGGCGCCCCCCGGCGTGGCGCTGACGCCGCGCGGACGCGAGATCGTGGCGGCGGCGCGGGCGCTGCTCGAGGAGGAGGGGCGATCGGCGCTGTCGATGCGACGGCTGGCCGCGCGCCTCGGCGTCCGTGCCCCCTCGCTGTACGAGCACCTGCCGAACAAGCAGGCGCTCGAGGCCGCCCTCATCTCCGACGGCCTAGCCGAATGGGCGACGTTGGCCGAGCGGGCGGTGCAAGACGGCGGCGACCGGGTTACGGCGGTCGCGCGAGCGTATCGCGCCTACGCGCTGCAGCATCCGCATCTCTACCGGCTGATGACGGAGCGTCCGCTCGAGCGCCGACTGCTCGCGCCCGATGTCGAGGGGCGCGGCGCCCAGCCCGTGCTCGACGCTCTCGGCGGCGAGGCGGATGCTGCCCGTGCTTTCTGGGCGTTCATGCACGGGATGGCCATCAACGAGCTCAACGGCCGCTTCCCGGGCGAAGCCGATCTCGACGCCGCCTGGGAGCGAGGCGTCTCCGCCTTCCGCCGCGAGGCAGCCGGGCGCTAGTCCAGGCGAAGGCCCTCGAAGAGTACCGCGGTGAGGCGCGAGGCGCGGGCGCCGTCGGCACCAGCATGGCGCAGAGCCGCGAATGATCCGGCGACCAAAGCCATCAACTCGTCAACATCGATGTCCGGTCGGACGGCACCGACATCCTGCGCTCGGACAAGGATGGTCGCAGCTGCATCGCGCAGCTCGGCCGCGGCGTCCGGCGCCGCGGCGCGAATGTCGAAGTCGCTGCCCTCCAGGGCGCCCTTGAGCGGCGCACTGCGCGAGCCCTCTTCGAGCATGAGGGAGATGAGACGCCTGAGAGCGTCGCCCGGGCTCCTTGAGTAGCGGAGCACATGGGCCTCGGCGATTACCTGGTCGAGCCTGTCGGCGGCGACTGCGGCAAAGAGGGATTCTTTCGTGGGAAAGTGCCTGTGTACGGTGCCGGGGCCCACCCCGGCTTGACGCGCGATGTCGTCGAGCGGCACCGACAGCCCGTCGCGTGCAAACAACTCGTCGGCTGCGACGAGAATGCGCTCGCGGTTGCGCCGGGCGTCCGCCCGTTTTGGTGATCTGATGCGTCTTGGCACTTGTTAACCGGGGCAGCGCCCCGTATAATGGAAAACCAAGGAACCGGGGCGATGCCCCGTATGGTACCGGCCCGCAAATGCCCAGAAGCGCGAAAAGGTCCAGGTGAAGCTTCGCGCGGCGCTCGAGCCGCTCGGGATGGCGGTGCGAGCCTTGTTCGTTCTAGGGGAAAATGCTGGACGCAGTGCAGGCAGTCGGTGGCGCTCTTGCGTTAGGAGCTGCGCTCCTGCCGCAGTTTGGTACGCGCCGGCGAGATTCGCCAAGATCCTGGCTCACGCACGCAGGGCCCCGGCTTTCGACCGCTTGGTGAGTGCGAATGCTTGAGGCGGGGCGCGAGGCGCCGTTGACGGATGCTGAGCGAGCCAGAGGCGTGGCGTTGCTGCGCTTCGCTTCAGATCTGTTCACGTCCGGCGATCTGGCCGAGCTCGAGCGCAGGCTGGTTACGGGCCTCGGCAGCCTGATCTATGCCCCGATGTACACCCTCTACCTCTTGGATCCGCTAACCGGGCGTCCGGTGCGTACGGCGCCGGTGAACGTCAGTGAGACGATGCTGGCGCGCTACGAGCGCCTCCCTCAGGGCAGGGAGACCGACCCGCTGCTCGCACATGTCCGGGCGAGCGGGGGCGCCGCGTACAACATGGAGCTGATGTCGATGGAGGAGTTCCTCGAATCACCGGTCTATACGAGCGTCGTGTCCATGCACGACATGCGTCATGTCGTCCAGGTGCCGGTCGTGTGCCGGGAGGAGATGATCGGCACGATCAATCTCGGGACGAGCGATCCTGATCGCGGCTACACGGCGGGTGAGGTTCGCTGGGCGGAGGCGCTGGGCCGCTTGGTCGGTGTCGCGGTCGAGGGTCTCCGGGCCCGGCAGGACCTCGAGCACGAGCTCGAGCAGGCGCGGGCGGCGCTCGAGCTCACCGGCAGTGCGGTCGTGGTCAGCGATCCGGAGGCGATCGACGTTCGCCTCAACGAGGCGGCCCGGCGGCTACTGGCACAGCTTCGAGGCGGGGAGGAACGGCTGTATGGGTTGATCGCGTCGCCGGGTGAGAGCCTCGTCGGTTTCTCCCGTCACGTCGATGTCGAGCTCCTCGACGGGGGTCGGGGCCGCCTGCACGGCTATTCGAGCCGGCTGCTGCGCGAGGGCGGAGCGCTGGTCACGGTGCTCGAGCTCGACCGTGAGGGGCCGGGAAGGTCTGCTGGGCCGCTGCTCGCGTTGACGCCTCGCGAGCGGGACGTCGCGGCGCTTGTCGTGGACGGCCTCGCGGATCGGGAAATCGCCGAGCGCCTGTATCTGAGTCGCCACACGGTGAGCCAGTACGTGAAGCGGATCTACCGCAAGCTCGGCGTCGACTCGCGCGTCGCGCTGACGCGGCTGCTGCTCGTCCCTCATCGCGGGCCAGATCAACACCTCTCATCGCCTGATGGTCATCCCCAGGATTGGGGATCGGCTGAAGACCCCCAATCCGGTGTCTTGCGTGCGGCGGCGGACGGCCCCTAGCCTCGCCAGCCTCGGCCTAGAGCAAGGGAGGAACCGCCATGGAGTACCAGCCCGAAGCCTTGGAAGAAGCTCGGCGCCATGTGCGCCGCAAGAGGATCTTCTACATCGTTCTGGGGGTCTGGATCGCCCTCTGTCTGATGTGGTTCGCGATCGACATGACCGATGACAGCAGCTCGATCTGGTTTTACTGGCCAATGTTGGGCTCCGGCATCGGCGTTGCGATCACCGGAATCGTGCTGCTCGGGATCGGGGGGCTATTCGGCGTCGAATGGGAGCGTCGGGAAATCGACAAGTACCTCCGCGGTCGAGGGAGAGGGCCAGCACCGTGACGAGTCGGATCGTGCCGACCAGGCGTTAAGGCCGATCCGGGCCGCTTCCGCCTCGACGGGTCCGCGGCGACTCCGCCGTGGGCGTGACGCTCACGCGTTGCAGTTCGAGCCCGAGATCTCGGATGCGCACGAGCAGTCCGTGGAGGTGCGCTTGGTCGGCGATCTCGCCGACGAGCTCGGTACGACCAGCGCGGCGCACCAGCGTCATTCCCTCAAAAGCTCTCGCGAGGCGATCGCTCAGCCTGCCTCGCACGATGATCCGGGCTCTGGCGGGTCCCATCGAGCTAGTCGATCGGTCGGGTTCCGTGCATGAGAGCGAGTGTCCGCTGGGCCGGGGTGATGCCGCATCGCCCATTTCGCGCTTCACCCAGGGCGATCGTGTCCGACGACTGCTCGGGGCTAGAGTCTCTCTTCAGCGCTCGTCAGCGAGCTCGAGGTGAGCGGTGGCGAAGACAGAGACCGACCGGATTGCAGCCCGCCGCTCCGGCGTGTCCGGGCCGATCATCGTCGAGACGAAGGTCGCGCGCCCGCCGGTCCGGGCTGAGCACGTTACTCGTGGCGACTTGCTCGAGTTCTTGGCCCAGGGCGTACCGCGCAAGCTGACGCTTCTGACTGCCCCGCCCGGTTTCGGAAAGACGACCTTGTTGGCCGAGTGGGCGTCGGTCGAGGAAAGTCGTGCGGTTGGATGGGTCTCGCTCGACGACGACGATAACGACCCGGCGCGTTTCTTTTCCTATGTGGTCGCCGCGCTACGCGCCGTCGAGCCGGAGATCGGTGCTCGGGCGCTGGCGGCGCACGCGACGCCGGGCACCGGACTCGTCGATGTCGTGCTGCCCCTCTTCTTGAACGACGTAGCCGGTCTCGACAAGGCTCTCGTGCTCGTTCTCGACGACTACCACGTGATCACCAACACGGAGATCCACGAGGGGCTTGCCTACCTTGTGGAGCGCCTCCCCGAATCGCTGCACGTTGTCGTTGCGACCCGTGAGGATCCGCCACTGCCGCTCGGTCGGCTGCGAGCCCGCGGCGAGCTCGCCGAGTTGCGCGCCGGTCAGCTTCGCTTCAACGACGAGGAGGCCACGACCTTTCTCAACGACGTGCTCGAGCTGGAGCTATCGGGGGAGGACGTCGAGCGGCTCCAGGCGAGGACGGAGGGATGGCCGGCGGCGCTCTACCTCGCCGCGCTCTCGCTGCGCGGCGTCGCCGACCCGGGCGGCCGGATCGACGCATTCGCGGGCGACGACCGATACCTGGTCGATTACCTGACGGGCGAGTTGCTTGCCCGACAGTCGCCCGACCTCCGCTCGTTCCTCCTCCAGACGTCGATCCTCAAGCGGCTCTGCGGGCCGCTGTGTGATGCCGTCGCTAACCGCGACGGCTCGGCAGAGGTCCTCGGGGAGCTCGAGCGTTCGAACCTGCTCCTCATCCCACTCGACACGAAGCGCGACTGGTACCGCTACCACCCACTCTTCGCGGACCTCCTGCAGCACGAGCTGGCGCGAACGGAACCCGATGTCATCCCGCTTCTCCACGACCGTGCGAGCAGTTGGTACCGGGAGGCCGGCCTGATCGTGGATGCGGCGAATCACGCCACGGCCGCCGGCGACGTCGATGCCGCGGTCGAGCTGGTGGGGCGTTACTACTCCCTCTTCCTCGGCCAGGGACAGCTCGCGACCGTCGCGCGCTGGCTGGACGCATTGCCCGAGAGCGTCATCGCCGAGGACTGGCTGCTGTGCTTCGCCGCCGCCATGGTCACCTCGCACATGGGCAGGCTCGACGAGGCGGAGCACTGGCTCGTATTGGCGGAGCAAGCGCCGCCACTCCCGCGCCACGGTCAAGAGCCGGCGGGTCCCGTGGCCGCGTTGCAAGCGTGGCTGCGGCTGCTCCGAGGCGACATCGGTGGAACGATCGCAGCCGCCCGCCGCGCCCTCTCGGCCGCAGCCGCGGCGGAGCCCGGCTGGGCGCTCGGGCCGCAGATCTTGCTCGCCCAGGCGCTGTGGTGGTCGGGGCAATCGGCCGAGGCGAGGGCGGTCCTCGAGGAAGTGACCCGGGGTGCGCAGAGGGCGGAGCTGTACGCCCTGACGGTATTCGCACTCGGCTGCCGTGCCGCGATCGCGCTCGACGACGAGGACGCCGAGCAAGCCGAGACGCTCGCGTCCGAGGCGATCGAGCTGATGAAGGGAGCGCAGCTGGATGAAAACCCCCTCTCGGCGATCGAGTGCGTCCTCCTCGGCAGGATTCGGACCCGGCGCGGCGAGCTGAGCGAGGCCGGCGACACGGTCGAGCAAGGGCTCCGGCTGGCAGAGCGGGCGGGAGCGTGGCACATAACCGCCTATGGTCTGCTGGCGCTCGCCGAGATCCGGCAGCGCGAACACCAGCAGGCCGCCGCCCGCCGCCTGCTGGGACGCGCCCGCGATCTGCTCGAGGCGCTTCCAGACCCCGGTGCCGGCCTCGACCGGGTCGAGCGGACCGAGAACACGCTTCGCCTTCGAGCTGCGCGCCGCGACGCTGCGAGCGGGTCGTTTTGGGAGCTCTCCGAACGCGAGCTCGCCGTTCTCCGTTTGCTCGCGAGCAAGCTCTCCCAGCGTGAGATCGCCGCCGAGCTCTACGTCTCGTTCAACACCGTCAAGACGCACACGCGCGCGATCTTCCGCAAGCTCGGCGTCGCCTCTCGGGCGGAGGCGGTAGACCGCGCGCGGGAACTCGGGCTTCTCTAGCCAGAGCCGGCGGCGACCGCGGTCGCCGCCGGCTGACCTGAAGAGGGAGTCGCACTGATCAGCGCCCCACCTCCGCAGCGGGCTTGACGTGCAGCGCCCGCCCTGCCCACTTCGGGAGCCACCAGTTCCAGCGTCCCATGAGCGCCACCAGCGCGGGTACGAGAACCATGCGGACGATCGTTGCGTCGATCAGGATGCCGAACGCGAGTCCGCTGGCGAACATATTCACGTTGGTGTCGTTGCTGGTGGCGAGCGACGCGAACGCGAAGACCAGGATCACTCCTGCGAGGGTGACGAGCCGCCCGCTGCGTCGCATGCCCTCGACGATCGCCTGTGTGGTGCTGCCGTGGCGGTCGTATTCCTCGCGCATGCGGCTGAGGATGAAGACCTCGTAGTCCATCGAGATCCCGAACAGGAAGGCGAAGGTCATCAGCGGGACGAATTCCGTGATCGACCCCGTTGCGGGCACGTCCCACAGCTGTCCGGAGCCGTAGCCGTCCTGCCACACGAGCACCATCGCGCCGAGCGCTGCGGCGACCGAGAGGAGGTTGAGTGCGATCGCCTTCAGTGGGAGCACCAGCGAGCGGAAGGCGCGTGCGAGAGCGACGAAGGTCACGATGAAGATCAGGACGAGCATGATCGGGAAGGATCCGTAGACCGCCGAGACGAAGTCGGACTGCGACGCCGAGGTGCCGCCGACGAGTGCACCCGGCGTCGAGCGCGCCGCCTGTCGCACGTCTTTGATCAGCCCGCGGCCGGCGTTGGTGTTGGTGTCGACCTTCGGTACGACGGCGACGACGGCGGTGTCTCCGCGCCGCCAGGTTGGCGACTCGGGCGCGACAGCAGTGCGAACGCCGGGCACGTTCCGGAGTCGCGCCGCGAGTTCGTCGGCCTGTGCGCGCGGCGCGACGATCTCGATGGGCGTGAGCGCGCCGGCGCTGATGTCAGAGCGTTCGAGCTGTGCGAGGCCGGCGCGGGCACTGCCCTCGTAGGCGAGCGACTCCGCCCGCGGGGTACGCACGTTGAGCGTAAGCGCGGGGACGATCAGCGCGGCGAGCACGACGACCGCGGCGATCGTCGCCGGCAGCGGCCGTCGCACGACCGCGGTTGCCCACCGCGCCCAGCGCTCGCCCGAGGGACCGCGCGGCCGTCCCTCCGACAGCCCGAAGCGTTCGAGGGCGGGGCCCACTTTCGCGAGGACGACGGGGACGAGGGTGAGCGAGACGATGATCGCGACCAGCGGGATCAAGACGCCGGCGTAGCCGATCGACCGCAAGAACGAGACCGGGAGGGAGACGAGGGCGAGCAGGCCAACCGCCACGGTCAGGCCGCTCACGATCACCGCTCGTCCCGCGGTCTCGATCGAGCGCAGCGCGGCCTGCGCGGCGTCGAGCCCGCGATCGCGTTCCTCACGCCAGCGGGTGATGAGCAGGAGCGAGTAGTCGACTGAGACTCCTAGCCCGATGAGCACCATCAGGAAGGTGACGAAGCTCGGTGTCGTCGTCAGGTGCGTCACCGGCCAGAGCAGCGCGATCGACGTGACGATCGAGACGACAGCGGTCAGGATCGGAACGAAGGCAAGCGCCGACCGGAATGCAAACAGGAGGATGAGGAGCGCGACGAGGCCGCCGAGCATGCCCTCGGCCTTGGCGCTCAGGGTCTCGCGATCGGGCTGTTCCTTCCCGACCTCGAGCCCGCCGATCGTGAACGGTGCGCCGTCCACGCGGACGTCCGCGAGCGCGCGGCGGACGGCGTCGGTCGCGGCCGGGGGCGCGTGCATGTCCTTGGGCGGGGGCGAGAACACGAGCGCGTACGTCGTGCGCCCGTCGGGGGAGACGAAGCCACGGTCTCCGGTCGAGGCGTACGAGGCGACGCGCACCGTCGGCACCTTGCGCTCGAGCCGGTCGAATGCCCGGGCGAGCTCCTGTCGGACGCCCGGCGAGTCGACCGTCCTCCCCTTCGGGAGTGTGACGACGGGGACGATCGGCGCGCTGGTGCCGCCGTTGCCGTAGGTGTCGAGGATGCGCGCGTTCGCATCGAAGCTCTCGCGGCCGGAGGCGAATACCGAAGGCTTGGTGGCACCGAGAGTCGGGCCGACGAGCAGGACTGCACCGGCGAAGATCGCGACCCACACGCCGGCGATCCACGCCTTGCGCCGGAGCAGAGCCGAGCCGATCCTGAACAGGATCGGGGAGCCCGCCCCGCCGGGGCTACCGGCGGGGACGGGCTGCGCGGGAGAGGAGAGCGCAGTCATGACCAGGCTCCTAGCCGCCGTGCGGGTTGAAGGCCATCATCACGGCCACCACGGCGATGAACGCCACCACTACGGCGACGAAGGCAACGCGTGCGCGAGACATTGGATACCTCCATTTCGGATTGCTGACCGTCGGAGAATCCGCAGCGCCTGGGTGACGCCACCTCACCCAGCTCGCACTTCACCCAGGGCGATCTCCTCGGAGGCGGCGCAACCGCAGGAACTCGCGCTGCTCGACTCGACCCGGCAGTGCGGCGCGTGAGAAGACCTCACGATCTGCGCCGCGCAGGCGTTATCTGTGGGGAGTGAAGTCCGTGTTCCGCGAGGGATGCGCAGCCGGCGAGCGCGATCAGAGCAAGGGCGAGAGCTCCGGTCGTGAGGGCGAACGCGTGCGCGGAGCCTTGCAGGGCAGCGCTGAGGTAGACGCCGACGAACAAGGCGATGCCGAGGACCTGACCGACGAGGCTCGCAGTCAACACCAACCCGCTCAGATCGGCGGCCTGCTCCGCGCGAACGGCGGTGGTGAGGTGGGCCGCGAGCGGACTGAATGCGCAGCCATGAGCGGCGCCCGCGACGAGGAGCAACGGAGTCACGAGCTCCGTCGGCCAGCCGCCGCCGCGCGCGATCAGGCCGACGGCGAGGAGCGCGGCTGCCATCACCAGTGGCCCGGCGATGGGGAGGCGATCGCTGACCGCTGCGCTCGCGCGGGTCCACGTGAGACTGGCAGTCGCGAAGCCGCCGGCGTAGGCGGCGAAGATCAAGCCGGCCGCCAAGGGAGAGAATCCAAGGCTCCCCTGCAGGTGCAGCATGAGGCTGACCAGAAAGCCCGCATAGCACGCCATCACGAGTGCGACGGCGCCGATCCCGGCCGCGACGCCCGGCAACGTCAGGAGGTCGAGGTCGAACAAGGGGTCACCGCCGCGGGCAGCGATGTGGCGCTCGTGGCGACCGAACCCGATGAGGGCGATGGCGCAGACGGCAAGCGAAGGCCACACCCAGATCGGCCAGCCCGCGTCGCGGCCGAAGGTAAGCGGAATGATCAGCGCGAGCAGCGCCGCCGCCAGCGCGACGGCGCCCGCCGGATCCAGCCGCGCCTGCGATCCCGTACGCCCTTCCGGCAGGTAGCGGCGGGCGCTGAGCAGCACGACCGCGCCGACGGGGGCGTTGAGGAGCAGCGCCGGACGCCAGGCAGCCGTGAGCAGGTGGGCCGTCACGAGCAGGCCCCCGAGAACCATGCCCGCGGCTACCCCGGCCGCGAGCACCATCGAGTAGGCACCGATCGCCCGAGCGCGCCTCTCGCCGGCGAAGTGCAACTGGATGATGGACAACACTTGCGGCGTCATCAGCGCGGCCGCCACCCCCTGCAGAGCAACGGCACCGATCAGCGCGCTCGCGTTCGGAGCCAGCCCCGCGGCCACCGAGGCGAGCGTGAACGCGGTCAGACCCAGCAGAAAGACGCGGCGGTGACCGAGCACGTCGCCGAGTCGTGCGCCGGTTACGACCAGGGCTCCGAATGCGAGCGTGTACATCCCGACGATCAGCTGCAGCTGCGCGCCGGAGGCGTGCAGGTTTGCGCGCAGGCTCGGCGCAGCGATCACGAGGATCTCTCCGTCCATGCTTGCCATCGCCTGCCCGGCAAGGAGGGTCACGAGCAACCGCACCGCGGCAACTGTGTCCCAATCCTCCTTCGAGGTCTTGGACATTCGTGCTCGAACGCAGGGGGTTGGCGATGCTGAGCCGGCGCGTCGTCCTCGAGTCGGACGGCGTCGCGATCGAGGACTTCGCCTGTCGGCAGCCCGGGGGGCGCGGCGACACGG
>JBKPCT010000115.1:0-17908 GCA_046727515.1 Actinomycetota bacterium
GCTCTGGGCGATGTGCGACCGCTGGGACATCGGCGGTCTCTCGACCAACCTCCACTTCCAGACCGGCCGCCCGACGATCTTCGTCTACGACGGGCACGCGGGCGGCGTCGGAATCACGGCCCGCGGCTTCGACGCGTTCGAGGGGTGGGTCGAGGACACCGCAAAGCTGATCGCCGGCTGCCCCTGCGATCACGGCTGTCCCTCCTGCGTCCAGTCACCGAAGTGCGGCAACCTGAACGACATGCTCGACAAGGCAGGCGCGCTCGAGCTGCTCCGCCGGATGCTCGCGCTCCGCTAGCTCGCGGGCGGCGCGATCACCAGCACCCGGCAGGGAGCCTTGCGAAGAATCTGCTGGACGTCACGGGCGAACGGTGTGGCGCTCCTGCTGGCCCGCGCCCGGCGGGGCGCAAGCACGACGACGAGCTCCGCGGTGGATTCCTCGACCGCGTCCAGCACCGCCGTCGCAGCCTCTCGCGCGCGGACCTGGCGCCGCTCGAACCCGACGCCGTATGCATCCGCGACCGCCTCTGCCCGCGCCAGCTCGCTGCGCCCGTCCGCCTCCTCGTCCTCCATGCGAGCATCGAGAGGCAGGAGTGGCGGCACTTCGATCACCGATACGGCGGTCACCGTCGACCTGCGCTCGGCGGCGAGCCGGCAGGCCGCATCGACGGCACGCGCAGATTCGGGCCCTCCGAACAGCGGCACGAGAATCCTGTGGTAGCCGCCGGTCACGACCGGACGACGGGCATGCAGAACCGCGATCGCCACACACGCAGGTAGCGGCGTCGCGCGTCAAGTCGCCCTCAAGATTCGGTCTCGGCACCTTAAGAAAATCTCAAGACCCGCGGCGCTAGCGTAGCCGCGTGACCGACGAGCCTACGCACGTAGGCACAGCCCTTACCGAACGGCACGACCGACTGGACGCCGTGAAACGAGCGCTGATCGGGCGGCCGCGGTCGGCCCGCGAGCTCGAGGAGACGCTCCTCTCCAAGACGCTCGCGCTGCCGATCTTCTCCGCCGATCCGCTCTCGTCGGTGGCGTACGCGACGGAGGCGGCGCTCGTCGTTCTCATCAGCGCGTCCGCTACCGCGGGCCACCTCGTGCTACCGATCTCGATCGCGATCGCCGCCGTGCTCGCAATCGTGGTCCTCTCCTACACGCAGACCGTCCAGGCCTACGAGACGAGCGGCGGCGCGTACGTGGTCGCGAAGGAGAACCTCGGGACGCTGCCGAGCCTCGTGGCCGGAGCCGCGCTTCTCGTCGACTACGTCCTGACCGTCGCCGTCTCGGTCGCGGCCGGCATCCTGGCAATCACGTCCGCCGCCCCTTCGCTGGCCGGACACGAGGTCTCGCTCTCGCTGCTCGCCGTCCTCGTGCTCACGCTCGTCAACCTCCGCGGAGTCCGCGAATCCGGGATCGCATTCGCGCTGCCGACGTACTCGTTCGTCGCCGCGATGCTCGTCATGATCGTGACCGGGCTGGCGAAATGTGCCGACGGCAGTTGCCCCGAGGCACACGTGCCGGATCCGATCACGGCGGGGGCCGCAGGCAGCATCAGCGTCTTCGTGATCGTGCGAGCCTTCGCGTCGGGTGCAGCCGCCCTGACGGGCGTCGAGTCGATCTCGAACGGAGTCAACGCCTTCCGTCCGCCCCAGGGCCGGAACGCAGCGAAGACGCTCCTCTGGATGGGCGCGATGGCGATCTCGCTCTTCCTCGGCGTCTCGTACCTCACCGTGCACATGCACGCCGGCCCGAGCAACACCGTATCGGTGGTGTCCGAGATTGCGCGGGGGGTCTTCCCGAGCAGCTCCGCGAGTGGGTGGATGTACTACGTCGTTCAGGGGCTGACGTTCGCCGTGCTGATCCTGGCCGCAAACACCTCGTACCAGGGTTTTCCGAGGCTCTCTGCGGTCCTCGCCCGCGACCGCTACTTCCCGCGCCAATTCGTGAACCTCGGCGACAGGCTCGTCTACTCGAACGGGATCATCGTCCTCGCCGCGGTTGCATCGCTGCTGATCTGGGCGTTCGGCGCAGACGTGAACGCCTTGATCCACCTGTACGTGATCGGCGTCTTCACGGCGTTCACGATGTCGCAGACCGGCATGGTCCGGTACTGGCTGCGGCGCAAGACCGTCAGCGGGTGGCGCCGGAAGGCGGTGATCAACGGGGCCGGAGCCGTCGCGACCGCGGTCGTCGCCGTCCTCGTCATCCAGACGAAGTTCCTCGAGGGCGCCTGGGCCGTCGCCGTCGCGATACCGATCCTGATTGCCTCCTTCTACGGTGTCCACCGTCACTACGAGAAGGTCGCACGGCGCCTCAACGCGGGCACAGCAGCGGTGGCAGCAGCGCCCCCGCCCACCAACCAGGTCGTGCTCTACGTCGAGTCCTACGGCCCCGCGCTCCGGGAGGCCGTCTGGTACGCGAGGAAGATCACCGGCGGCACCTTCCGGGCGATCCACGTCCCCGGACCGAAAAGCGATACCGGAATCCGTCCGCGGTTCCGGCAGCTAACGGACATCCGGCCCGATCTCGAGATCGTCCACGCCGAGGGCGGCCGGGTCGACGCCGTGATCGACTACCTGTGGGCGCTGCCGCGCGGCGAGTCGACGTTCGTCACCGCGATCATCCCGGAGGACTTCAAGCGCCCTTCGCTGCTCGACGCCCTGGCTCACCGCACGGAGTTCTCGCTCAAGCTCCGCCTGCTGAAAGAGCCCGGGGTCGTGATCACCGACGTACCGGTGATCCGGCGTCAGACACGGGAATGGCATGCACCGCAACGGACGGCCTGCCGTGTGCTCGTCTCCGGCTCGCACGCAGCCTCGCTGCGCGCCGTGAACTACGCGAGCACGCTGAACCTCGACGACACGAAGGCGCTCTTCTTCGCGTTCGACAGCACGGAGGCGGAACGCATCCGCACCGAGTGGAAGCTTCGGCCGATGCCGGTTCCGGTCGAGATCGAGGAAGCGGACTTTCGCGACCTCGGCGACCCCTTGCTCGCGTACCTCCGCCGGATCACGGCAGATCCCGATACGGTCGCCGTCGTCGTCATGCCGGAGCTGATCTTCAGCGGCCCTCAGCGGCTGCTGCACAACCAGCGCGCGATCTACATCAAGCGGCTGCTGCTGTTCGAGCCGCAGGTGATCCTGACGAGCGTCCCCTATCGCCTGAGCTGACGGCGTCTGCGCGCGGCTTCAGGACGAGCGTCTCGGCCGGGGCGTTCTCGAGCAGCCAGGCGAGGTCCTTGACGGTGAACCCGTGACCGTTCGCAGTCGCCGGAGCGACGATCCGGTCGAAACGCTCGACGTCCCAGAGCAGGCGCAGGGCATGAGTGAGCGTCCGACCCTTCTCGATCCGTGCGTCCACGGGCACACCGGCTCGGGCCGCGGCGCGCTCGACCGCCTCCAGCAGCGGCATCGCGACAGCAACCTGTTCGGTCAGCGGCGAGTCTTCCGAGTAGCGAAGCGGGACGATCAACAGGTAGGCGGGGACGAGAGTGGCATTTTCCGCCCGTGCGATCCGGATCGCGGCCTCCAGCACGGTCGGATCGAGGCTCCTCCCGGAGAACGGCACGAGGATGCGCTGCACACCCGGCTTCGGCTTGCGCAGTCGGAACCCACTCCGGGCGACGAGCGCGGCCACGAGCAGGACGACCGCAGCAGCAAGTGCAATCACCGCGGCGATCACGGAGTCAATCGATCCCGTTCGGTTCGGTTCGTGACGACGCGGATGTCGATCCCCGGAAGCTCGCGGACCATGCGCGAGAGCAGGGAGCCGCCGAAGATCTCACGACGGCGCGACTCGTCCGGCGTCCCCACGAACACGTAGGTCGACCCACGCTCGGCCGCCACTCGGCGCACGGCGGCGACCAGATCGTCACCCTCCTCCTCGAGGAAGTGGACGCCGAGGATGACGGCGAGCCGGCGCAGAGCCGCGAGCTGGGTCGCCTCCTCCTCGGTTGGAGGCCGACCCGGCTTTCGAATCCAGACAGCGTCCATCTCGGCCCCGAGCCGCTGCGCCGAGCGCCAGGCGCGGCGCATGATCCTCTGCGACTTCGGCTGCGGCTCGACCATTGCCAGGACGCGCTCGCCGACGGCCATCTGACTGAGCGGCTCGAGGGGACGGTGCGCCCGCCGCGACTCGACGTCCTCGGCCACCTCACGCAGCGCAAGCTCACGCAGAGCCGACAGCTTGTCGGTGCGGAAGAAGTTCGACAACGCGACGTCGACCCGATCGAGGGGGTAGACCTTGCCGGCGCGGAGCCGCTCCTGCAGCGCCTCGGGCGTGAGGTCGACGAGGATCACCTCGTCCGCCTCGTCGAGGATCCGGTCCGGAAAGGTCTCCCGCACGCGAGTCTCCGTCAGCTCGAAGATCGCGTCGTTGAGGCTCTCGAGGTGCTGGACGTTCACGGTCGAGATCACGTCGATGCCCGCGTCGAGGATCTCCTCGATGTCCTGGTAGCGCTTCTCGTTTCGCGTTCCCGGCGCATTCGTGTGCGCGAGCTCGTCGATCAGGGCAAGCTCCGGAGCGCGGCGGATCACAGCGTCGACGTCCATGTCCTCCAGCTCGAGCCTTCCGTGCTGCGCGCGGAGGCGCGGAACGACCTCGAGCCCCTCGGCAAGTTCCGCGGTCTCGGGCCGGGCGTGCGGCTCGAGGTAGCCGATCACCACGTCTCGGCCCTCGGCCTGGGCCTGCCGGCCCTCCTGGAGCATGCGGTACGTCTTCCCGACCCCGGCGGCCATCCCGAGCAGGATCCGATAGTGCCCTCGCGCCACTAGTGCCGCTCCCGGCGCCGGCGAAGCCGCCGCCTCCGCTCATTTTGAGGCTCCGTCAAGCCTACGCCTCATGCCCCGAGCAGGTTGTGAACGATCAGATCGATCAGCTTGATCCCGATGAAGGGCAGGATCATCCCGCCGAGACCGTAGATCAGGAGGTTCCGGCGCAGCAGCGCCGTCGCTCCGATCGCGCGGTACTTGACGCCGCGCAGCGCGAGCGGGACGAGCGCCGGAATGATCAGCGCGTTGAAGATGATCGCGGAGATGATCGCGCTCTTCGGCGTCCCGAGATCCATGATGTTGAGCGTGTCGAGCGGCCCGCGCTCGCCCGGCTGTGACGCGTAGGTGAACGCGAACATCGCAGGGAGGATCGCGAAGTACTTCGCAACGTCGTTCGCGATCGAGAACGTCGTCAGCGCGCCGCGAGTGATCAGGAGCTGCTTGCCGACCTCGACGATCTCGATCAGCTTCGTCGGGTTCGAGTCGAGATCGACCATGTTCCCGGCCTCCTTGGCCGCAGTGGTGCCGGTGTTCATCGCCACGCCGACGTCCGCCTGGGCAAGTGCGGGCGCGTCGTTCGTCCCGTCGCCCGTCATCGCGATCATCCGCCCGCGGCTCTGCTCATCCTTGATCAACGCCAGCTTCGCCTCGGGGGTCGCCTCGGCGAGGAAGTCGTCCACACCCGACTCCTGAGCGATGACGGCGGCCGTGACGCGATTGTCGCCGGTGATCATCACGGTGCGGATCCCCATGCGGCGAAGCTCGTCGAAGCGGTCACGCATACCCCCCTTGACGATGTCCTTCAGGTGGACGACCCCGAGGGCCCAGTTGTCTCGCGAGACGACGAGCGGCGTGCCGCCCTGCTCCGCGACACCCAGCACGATGTTGTCGAGCTCGGCCGGTGGGTGGCCACCCCGCTCGGCAACGAAGACCTTGACCGCGTCGGCGGCGCCCTTCCGGATCACGCTGCCGTTCAGATCGATCCCGCTCATGCGCGTCTGCGCCGAGAACGGGACGAAGACGTGCTCGCCGAGGTCCCGCTCGCGGAGGTCGAAGCGCTGCTTCGCGAGCACGACGATCGAGCGGCCCTCCGGCGTCTCGTCCGCGAGCGACGCCAGTTGGGCGACCTCCGCCAACTCACGCTCCGCTACGCCGTTCACCGGCAGGAACTCCGAAGCCTGGCGGTTGCCGAGCGTGATCGTCCCGGTCTTGTCGAGCAGCAGCACGTCCACGTCCCCCGAGGCCTCGACCGCCCGCCCGGACATGGCGAGGACGTTCCGCTGGACGAGCCGATCCATGCCTGCAATCCCGATCGCGGAAAGCAGGGCACCGATCGTGGTCGGGATCAGAGCGACGAGGAGGGCGATCAGCACCGTCTGGGAGAGGTGCGTTCCCGCGTAGACCGCGTAGGGCTTGAGCGTGACGACCGCTGCCAGGAACGTGATCGTCAGCCCGGCAAGAAGGATGTTGAGCGCGATCTCGTTCGGCGTCTTGCGCCGCTCGGCGCCTTCGACGAGCGCGATCATCCGGTCGAGGAACGACTTCCCCGGCTCCTGCGTGACGCGGATCACGAGCCGATCGGAAAGCAGCTTCGTCCCTCCGGTGACGGCCGAGCGGTCGCCGCCGGCCTCGCGGATCACGGGCGCCGACTCGCCGGTGATCGCCGACTCGTCCACCGACCCGACGCCCTCGATCACCTCGCCGTCGGCCGGAATCACCTCGCCGGCCTCGACGACCACTACGTCGCCCTTCTGCAGCTCCGGCGCCGGGACCTCGCGGCCGTCCTGGAGCCGAGCAATCGTCGTCGTGCGCGTCGCGCGCAGGGCGTTCGCCTGCGCCTTGCCACGGCTCTCCGCCACCGCCTCCGCGAAGTTCGCGAACAGTACGGTCAGCCAGAGCCAGATCGCGATCACCGCGACGAACCACAGGTCGCCCGTGTGGCCGCGCGCGAGGTCGACGAAGAAGATCACCGTCGTGATCACGCTGCCGAGCTCGACGATGAACATCACCGGGTTGTGGACCTGGCGGCGCGGATCGAGCTTCGGAAACGAATCCTTGATCGCGGAGACCACGATGTCGCGTGAGAAGATGCTCGCCGAGGCGCGGGCCACTACGAGGTCTCCCGGTCGAGCGCTAGGTTCAGCTTCAGGACGTTGACGCCAAGCTCGCCGAGGAAGCCGAGCGAGCGGCCGTCCTGGTTCTCGTCGATCAACCGCTGGACTGTTTCGAGGGGCAGCTTGCGGACGGCGGCGATGCGCCGCGACTGGAGTGCTGCATACGCGGGCGAGATGTCCGGGTCGATGCCCGATCCGGACGTCGTGACCGCGTCGACCGGGATGTCGCCGATCGCGAGCCCCGGGTTGTAGGGACGCTCGAGCTTCAGGATCGCGGCTGCCGCGACCTTGATGTTCTTCGCCAGGTCGGGGCTCGTCGGGCCCAGGTTCGCGAACGTGGTCGCACCCGCGTTGTACGCCGGTGACGTCGCCGACGGCCGCTCGTGGAAGTAGCGCGGGCTCTTGAACTCCTGGGCGGCGAGCTTGGAGCCGACGATCTTGCCGTTGCGCTCGATCAGGCTTCCGTTCGCCTTTTCCTTGAACGCGACCTGCGCGAAGCCTGTCATCACCGCCGGGTAGCCGAAGCCGAACGCCGCCGTCAGCACGACGATCGCGATCACCGATGCCCTCAGGTCGCGGAGCATCAGTGCATCAGCCCCTCGACGATCGGCCCGAGCGTCAGCGCCGGGAAGACCATCAGACCGGCCGTGAGCGCGATCACGCCGACCAGCAGGACGACGAACGTCGGTCCGTCCGTGCGGAACGTGCCCGCCGACGCCGGAACGGTCTTCTTCGCCGCCAGCGACCCGCCGATCGCGAGCGCCGAGAGCAGCGGAACGAACCGCGCGAGGAACATCGCGATCGCGCCGAACGAGGCCGAGAAGTTCGTCGCGCCGTAGCCGGCGAAGGCGCTGCCGTTGTTGTTCCCCTGCGACGTGTAGGCGTAGAGCGCCTCCGTGAAGCCGTGCGCGCCCGGGTTGTAGATCGACGCCAGCCCGCCCTTCGTCACGACGGCGAGCGCGGTCAGGGTAAGGACCATCGTCGGCGGGAAGAGCGCCCCGAGCGCGGCGAGCTTCATCTCCCGCGCCTCGACCTTCTTCCCGAGCCACTCCGGTGTTCGCCCGACCATCAGCCCGGCGACGAAGACCGCGATCAGGATGTAGAAGAACATTCCGTACAGGCCGGAGCCGACGCCGCCGAAGACGACCTCCCCGAGGAAGATGTTCACGAGCGGGACTGCGCCTCCCGCCGCGGTGAAGGCGTCGTGTCCCCCGTTGACCGAGCCGTTCGAGGCGTCGGTCGTCGCCGTCGCCCAGAGTGCCGTGTTGGCGATGCCGAAGCGCACCTCCTTGTCGGCCATGTTCCCGCCCGACTGGCCGTGACCCTGCGTGATGTTCACGCCCGAGTCGCGCAGCACCTCGGAGCCGTGCTGCTCTGAGGGAAGCGCGGCCGCGACCCCGATCGCGAAGATTGCAAACATCGACGCGAACACCATCCACGCGTGGCGTCGCGCGAGCACCATCTTTCCGAACATGAAGACCTGCCCGGCGCCGATCAGCAGGATCGAGATCATCTCGAGGAAGTTCGTCAGGCCGTTCGGGTTCTCGAACGGGACGGCCGAGTTCGAGTTGTAGAAGCCGCCGCCATTCGTGCCCAGCTGCTTGATCGCGATCTGCGACGCAGCCGGGCCGCGCGCGATCGTCTGCTGAGCGCCCTCGAGGGTCGTCGCGGTCGCGTGGCCGTGGAACGTCTGGACGACGCCCTGCGAGATCAGGATCACAGACAGGATCAGCGCGAGCGGCAGAAGGATGTAGACGACGGACCGGTACAGGTCCTGCCAGAAGCTGCCGAGCTCGCTGCTCGAGCGCCGCGAGAGCCCACGGACGACCGCCGCGAGCACGGCCATCCCGACCGCGGCGGAGACGAAGTTCTGCACGGCCAGCCCGGTCATCTGGGTCAGGTACGACATCGTGTACTCGCCGCCGTAGTACTGCCAGTTCGTGTTGGTGACGAAGCTCGCGGCCGTGTTCAGCGAGATGTGCGCCGGCACGCCCTTCAGGTCGTCCGGATTCAGGAACAGGTGGCCCTGCGCGCGCTGGATCAGGTAGAGGAGCAGGAAGAAGGGGACGCTGAAGACGAGCACCGTCCGGCCGTAGCCTTTCCAGTCCTGCTCGCGGCGGCCGCCGACGAGGCGAAGGAAGCCCCGTTCGACGAACGCAAGCGGGAGGCGCTCGGCGGTGTACACACGCGCCATCCAGAGGCCGAGGGGGTAGCCCAGCGCGATCAGGACGACCGCGTAGACGAGGATCTGACCGATGCCCTGCCCGTTCACAGGCGTTCACCCTCGAAGAGCGCATACACGAGGTAGGCGAGCACCGCGATCGAGATCGCAAGTCCGATGATGTCGCCGGCGGACATCAGATTCGGGCGAGGAGCCAGATCAGCGCGAACGCGAACGCGAAGCACGCGGCGGCGATCGCGAGCGCTGCGAGGTCGTACATCAGTGCGGCTCCAGAGCGGCCAGAATCATGGCGATCGCCGCCGGGACATCGCGCGTGTGCGAGCGGTCGTAGAGGGGGCTGCCACCGTGGCTGACGAGCTCGTTGACAGGCAGTAGCCCGCGCCTCGTGACCGGGCGGTCGAGATCGCCGACTCTTGCGGTGAGCGCGGCGAGCTTGCGCTCGTACGGGCGCAGGCCGACACGTTCAGCGGCGATGCCCCCGGCAGCCGCACGGGGTTGCGCAGCTCGCGGACCACGCCGTCGAGCGAACGCGCGAGCTGCCTACGCTTGTTCATGCCCCGACGGTAGGCCCCCGGCGGTCAAGGGGACCTCAAGGCTTCGGGCGTCTAGCTCAAAGTTGTCTCAACAGCTTACGAGTCGGCTTCGGCCAAGCGGTACCCGGCCCCGGGCTCGGTGATCACGTAGCGCGGACGCAACGGATCCGGCTCGATCTTCCGGCGCAGGTTCGAGACGTAGACGTGGAGGTAGTGCGCCTCGACCTGGTACGACGGTCCCCAGACCTCGCGGAGCAGCATCCGGTGCGTGAGGAGCTTGCCGCGGTTCTGCGCCAGCACGCGCAGGAGGTCGAACTCGTGCGGGGTGAGCTTGATGCGGTTTCCGTTTCGTTTGACGGCGCGGTTCGGGACGTCGATCGTCAGCTCGCCGACCTCGATCACGGGGTCGAGCGACGGGGCCGATCGGCGCAGCACAGCCCGTAGCCGGGCGAGCAGCTCGTCGACGCTGAACGGCTTCGTGACGTAGTCGTCCGCGCCCGCGTCGAGCGCTGCAACCTTCTCTGCTTCTTCACCAATCGCCGAAAGCACGATCACCGGAGCTTCGGTCCAGGTCCGCAGCTCACGGCAGACGTCGGTGCCGCTACCGTCGGGAAGGACGACGTCGAGGATCACTGCCTCCGGTGGATGGGCTGCGGCGGTGGCGAGCGCGGCCTCAGCCGTTGCAGCGGTCTCTACGTCGTACCCCGCTGCGCGTAGGGTCGTTCCCAGCGCGCGCAGGATCTGCGGCTCGTCGTCGACCACGAGAACACGCTGCCCGCTCAATGCATCCGCTCCGGCGCCGGCAAAGCCGGTACCTCCGCTCTAGGCGGGCCTCCGTCGAGCCTACGGCCCATGCACGAGCTCCGCCGGAACGGCCGCGACGGGCAATGCGATCGCGAACGTGGCGCCCTGGCCCGGTCTGGACTCCGCCCAGATCCGCCCGCCGTTCGCCTCCACGAAGCCGCGGGCGATGGCGAGGCCGAGTCCTGCCCCGGAGCGCGCGGTGCGTGCGCCACGGTAGAAGGGCTCGAAGACGAGCTCGAGCTCCTCGGGCGGGACTCCGGGCCCGTGGTCGACGACCCGCGCGATCGCCTCTTTGCGCGTGGCCGTGATCGTTACGTGAACCGGCTCGTCGGGCGGCGAGAACTTGAGCGCGTTCTCGATCAGGTTCGCGAGCGCACGCTGAATCTGACCTCCGTCGACGTCGACGATCGGCGTTTCGCCGGCGATCTCGACCCGGTCCCTGGCGTGCAGCTCGGCCGCTGCCTCGCGCGCGAGGTCCGGGAGCTCCCACGCCTCCCGCTGCGGCGACGCTGCCCCGGCCTCCAGCCGCGAAAGGTCGAGGAGGTCGTCGACGAGGCGCCCCAGCCGGTCCGACTCGACCTCGATCGTCTCCAGCAACTCACGTCGGTCGTCGTCCGTAAGGCTCAGCGTCGGGTTGCGCAACGCGCCCACTGCAGTGTTGATGCCGGTGAGCGGAGAGCGCAGATCGTGGGAGACCGCCCGGAGGAGCGCCGTCTTGACGAGATCGCTCCGACGCAACGTTTCAGCCTCGAGTGCCTCGCGCTCGAGCCGCTCGCGCTCGACTGCGACCGCCAGCAATGCGGCAAGCGCCGGAAGGAAGCGCCGGCGCACCTCGGGGCTCGGGTCCGTGTCGGGCGGGGTGTAGAGCGTCCCCACCTGCCTGCCCGCCGCCTCGAGCGGATGCGGCGCACGGCGTCCGTCGCCGCGGACCGGACTTTCCAGCTCGATCTCGACCCGATCGACTGCGAGGACCCCCGCCGCGCCCCGAGCGACCTCCCCGAGCTCCTCCTGGAGACCACGCCCGCGCAGCAGATCGGTGGCAAGGCCGGCGAGCAGGACCGATTCACGCTCCCGCTGCTCCGCAGCCGACGCGCGCCGCCGTGCCCGTGCAGCGAGCTCGCTGACGACCACCGCGGTCGCGAGATAGACCGCCAGCGCGAACCAGTTCTCGCTGTCGGCGAGGGTGAATGTGTGGCGCGGCGGCAGGAAGAACCAGTTGAACGCGAGCATGCTCGCGATCGAGACCGGCAGCGCGAACCCGAGCCCCCATACGACCGCGACCGGCAACACCGCGAAGATGTAGAGCACCCCGAGGCTGAGGACCGGCACCCAACGCTCGAGCACCGCGATCACGGAGGTGACCGCCGCCACCGAGCCCGCACTCGCGAGCGTGGCGACCCCGTAGTGCCTCAGCCGTTCCCTGCTCATCGAATCAACGCTACTGCCAAGGTACCTCCGTGAACAGACACGTCCTCGCTCGGCTCGGTCTCGCGCGTGCTGCCGGTGCTCGGTCTCGCCGAGCACGGGCACGGCTTCCGCGACCTCGCCGACGCGATCGCCCATCGCAACCACATCCTCCGGCAGCTCGAAGCGGCGGACGCCGACGCCGCGGAGCGCGTGCGGCACCTCCGCCTTCGTCTTCGTCGGCGCGGGCTATGTAAAGGGTCTGACCCCGGACGCGCCTACTTTGGACCGTCCGGAACAAACCCCGCGTCGAGGGCACGTGCCCGGAACCAGTCGACCATCGCGAGCTGCGGCGGCTTCTCCATCCCGTAGTGCATCGCATCGATCAGCGCCACGCCGGCCACGTCCGCGCGGCGGCGAAACGCCCGCACCTCCTCCTGCACCGACTCGACCAGGCAGTTCGTCGCCGCGTTGCCGGTGACGTAGGTCTGACAGCCGCGCTCCAGCGAGGCGTCGAGGATTCCGACCATCGCACCGCCGCCCGCCACCATCGCGACGCGACCGGCGTTCGGCCGCGGCCGCGTCAGCACGTGCACCTTGATCTCCGGGCCGAGGTAGGAGCGCAGCGCATCCGCGAGCCCGTCGACGCTCAGCCGGCTCTCTCCAACGATTGCCGCGCCGCCCGGGATCCCCTCGCAGATCGGGAAGTACTCCTCGAGCTCCCGCAGCCCGACGCCTTTCGCGCACAGGCGTGACGGCGACACCTCCGGATGCATGTCGAGCGGAGCGTGCGCGGTGTAGAGGCTGATCCCGCGCTCACGCATCGTCTCGAAGGTCTCGCGGGCCAGCGACAGGAACCCCGGCTCGTCGGCGAAGTCGAGCGGGTGCTCGGTGAACACGAACGTGCCGGGCGTGAGCTCGGCGATGATGCGGTCGCTGGGAAACACACACGTCACGACCCGCTCGACCTCGTCGGCGCCCCGCACGCACAGCCCGTTCCAGCGCCCCTCCCAGCCGGGAACGACGTGTTCCCGCCAGTACGGCTCCGGGTAGACCTGCTCGAAGACCTTCGACCAGTCGTCGTTCCGAACGTCCGGGATCCGAAAGTAGGCGTCGAGCTCTTCGGCGAGCTCCGCGAGCTTCACCGCAGCGATGCTAGAGCGGGGCCGAGCCGCTGTCGAGTCGTCAGCACCCCTTCGAACAGGTCACCGTGCCGGTCGATGCGGCCGAGCACCGCGTCGATCGTGAACTCACGCGGATCGAGGCCTTCCTCGACCTCGTCCCAGCGCAGCGGGGTCGACACCGGCGCACCGGTGCGCGGCCTTACCGAGTACGCCGACGCGATCGTCTTTCCCTCCCCGTTCTGGTTCGAGTCGATCAGGACGCCGCGTCGCTTTGCCTTCGTCCACTCGGTCGTGACGAGGCCGCGATGGGTCCGCGCGAGCGTACCGGCGACGATCGCGGAGAACTCCCGCGTCTGCTCGTACGAATGCCGCCGCTCGATCGGAACGAGCACGTGCATCCCGTCGCTCCCGCTCGTCTTCGCGAAGCCCACGAGCCCGAGCGCGTCGAGTACCTCCTTCACGAGCCGCGTGACCTGAATCACCTCCGGAAAGCCCACATCCGCGGCGGGGTCGAGGTCGAAGAGCACGAAGTCGGGCCGTTCGGGCTTGTCGACGCGGGAGTACCACGTGTTCAGGTCGATACAGCCCATGTTCACCATCCAGAGCAGAGCGAGCTCGTCGTTGACGAGCGGGGCGCGAATCGTTCGCGTGCGGCGCGGCCGGTCGCGCGTGGTCGCCTCCACCTCGACGGTCGGAATCCACGCCGGCATGTGCTTGGGCGCGTCTTTCTGGAAGAAGAAGCCGCCGGCGGCCCCGTCCGGATAGCGCTTGAGCGTGAACGGCCGGTCACGGACATGCGGGATGACGACCGGCGCGACTTCACGGTAGTAGGCGAGCAGGTCGCCCTTCGTGATCCCGTCGTCGGGGAAGAAGACCTTCTCGAGATTCGACAGCCTGAGGACCCGGTTGCCCGTGCGGATCACCGGCGGAAGCGGCTCCTCGCGGCGCACCTCCCGTGCGGACTTGTCCTCGCGCAGTCCCTGGAAGGACGGCGCCCGCAGCCGGCCGTCGTGCGTCCACTCGACGAACTCGACCTCGGCGACGAGCTCCGGCTTCACCCAGACGACGTCGTCCTTCTTCACCTTCGGCATCTTCGGAACGACCGGGAACGGAGACTGCTTCTGCTCCAGCGGGCGCAGCTTCGTAAGGAGCTCGTCGATGTCCTTGTCGGTGAAACCCGTGCCGACGTTCCCCACGTACGAGAGCTCGTCGCCGCGCCACACGCCCAGGACGAGCGATCCGAACCGTCCGCTCCGGCGACCCTGCCCCTTCGAGTAGCCGGCGATCACGAACTCCTGGCGGCCATGTGTCTTGATCTTCAGCCACTCCCGCGTCCGCTTCCCCTGGCGGTAGGGAGAATCGAGGCGCTTGGCGATGAGCCCCTCGAGGCCCTGCTGCTTCGCCGCCTGGAGCAGCGCCTCGCCGTCCTCGAAGGTCTCGGAGAGCCTGACCGTCCGGTGGCGCCGGTCGAGCAGCGTCTCGAGCCGCTCGCGACGGTGTCGGAGTGGGAGATCGACGAACGGCTCGCCGTCGAGCTCGAGCACGTCGAAGATCTCGTAGACAATCGGCGTCTCCGGCTTCGCCTGCTGCATCGCGGAGAAGCTCGGCCGGCCCTGATCGTCGAGGGCGCAAACCTCGCCGTCGAGGACGCAGTCGGGCGTCTTCACCGTCCTGGCCACCTCCCTGGCAACCGTGGAGAAGCGCTTGGTCAGCTCGTTCCCGTTCCGGCTCACGAGCGTCGCCTCGCCGCCGCGAACGTAGGCGAGGGCGCGATAGCCGTCCCACTTGACCTCGAAGACCCAGTCCTTTCCACTCGGAAGCTCCTCGGGGCTCGCCAGCGTGGCGAGCATCGGCTGGTAACGCTGTTGGAGCGTCGGTCGGCCCACGCTGTCCGCATCGCGCTTGCGGATGATCAGCCAGTTCTTCGGGTCTCCGTCGAGCTTCGCGGGGACGAGCGTCCAGGTCCCCTCGAGCCTTGCGCCGTGCAGGCGGACGGTGAGACCGCCGTCCTTCTTCTCCTCGACGAGCTCGTACGTCCCCCGGTCCCAGATCTCGACGGTGCCGGCGCCGTACTGACCCTGTGGGATCTCGCCCTGGAACTCGGCATATTCGAGCGGGTGATCCTCGACGTGGACGGCAAGACCGCGCTGGCCCGGCTCGAGCGGGACGCCCTTCGGTACCGCCCAGCTCGCGAGGGCGCCGTCTCGCTCGAGGCGGAAGTCGTAGTGGAGCCGCCGCGCATCGTGGCGCTGGACGACGAAGACCGGCTCGCGACTGCGTCTCCGGGGGGTCGGCGTGCTTTGCTTGCCGGCCCTGCCGACAGGAACGGGCTCCGGAGTACGTTGCGGATCGCGTTTACTCCGGTAATCGGCAAGCCGCTCACGGCCGCGAGGAGCCACGGGCCTCCCTAACCTACCCGGCCGCAGATCGGCCGGAAACATCCCGATTTCCTGGTTTCAAGGCATAAAGATCGGTGCGTGCGGCCGGGGAAAAGCCTGTGGAGACTGTGGAATGTCCCCGCACAACTCGGATTATTGGCTGAACACAGGCGTCCGCGGGTCTGCCCTGAGGTGGCGGAAACCATGATCGTTACGCGAAGACGCCCATCTCGCGGTACTTCCGGCGCCGCCTGCGGACTAGGTCGGCCCCGGAGGCTCCCTGGAGCTCGTCGACCACCTCGTGGAGCGAGTCACTGAGCAGCCTCGCGGCCCGGTCACAGTCTGTGTGCGCCCCGCCGTCGGGTTCCGGGACGATTCCGTCGATCACGCCGAGCTCGAGACAGTGTGCGGCGTCCGGTCTGAACGCCGCAGCAGCCTTGCGCGCCTCCCCGGCGTCGCGCCACAGGATCGCAGCGCAGCCCTCGGGCGAGATCACCGAGTAGATCGCGTTCTCCTGCATCAGCACACGGTCTGCGAGCCCGATCGCGATCGCGCCACCGGAACCGCCCTCGCCGATCACGCAGGCGACGATCGGCACGCGCAACCGCGCCATCAGGGCCTGCGAGCGGGCGATCGCGCCCCCCTGGCCGTGCTGCTCGGCCGCGACACCCGGGTAGGCGCCGGGCGTGTCGATCAGGCTGAGCAGCGGGAAGCCGTGGCGGTCTGCAATCCCCATCGCGCGCATTGCCTTCCGGTAGCCCTCCGGGTAGGGCATCCCGAACTGCCGCTTCGTCCGCTCCTGGATGTCACGCCCTTTCTGCTGGCCGACGAGAACGACAGTCCGGCCGTCGAAGCGGCCGAGGCCGGCGACCAGGGCGCCGTCGTCGCCGCGGCCACGGTCGCCGCGCAGCTCCACCCAGTCGTCGAGGATCCGCTCGACGTAGTCGAGCGTGTACGGGCGGTCCGGGTGCCGCGCCAGCTCGACCGAGCGCCAGATCTCCTCGTCGGTCGGCTCGGCCTCGAGCGCCTCGATCTGCCTCTGGAGGCGTTCGAGCTCGCCGGAGAGCTTCGCGCCGCCGAGGAGCGGCGTACTGCGAAGGCGGCTGAGGCGCTCGCGCAGCCGCCGCTCGGCCTCACCCGGCATTGCCGAAGAGCCGTAGCAGTCTGCCGAGGTACGACCGCAGTTCCGGCCGCGGGACGATCGCGTCGACGTGGCCGAAGCGCAGGTTCGACTCCGCGAGCCCGAAGTCGTCGGGGAGCTTCTCCCGCGTCGTCTGCTGTACGACGCGGGGGCCGGTGAACGAGATCAACGCGCCGGGCTCCGCGACTGTCACGTCGCCGAGGCTCGCAAAGCTCGCGAGCACCCCGGCGGTGGTCGGGTGCGCGAAGACGTTCAGCAGCGCGCAGCGCGCGTCCCGCAGATCCTCGACGGCGCAGACCGTCTTCGGCAGCTGCATGAGCGACAGGATGCCCTCCTGCATCCGCGCCCCGCCGGAGGCAGTCACGGAGACCAGGGGCACGCCGCGGTCGGACGCCTGCTCGCACGCACGGACGAACTTCTCGCCGACCACGCTGCCCATCGAGCCGCCCATGAAGCCGAAGTCCATCACCGAGAGCTGGCAGGGCTCGCCCTCGATCTCGGCCCGCCCGATCACGACCGCGTCCCCCTGACCGGTCTTCAGCTCCGCCTCGGCGAGCCGTTCGGTATAGGCGCGGAGGTCGAAGAAGCCGAGCGGGTCGGCGGAACGCAGGTCGCCGTCCTCCTCGGCGAAAGAGTCCGTGTCGGCGAGCTGGTCGATCCGCTCGCGCGCGCTCAGCGGGAAGTGGTAGCCGCACTGCGGGCAGACGCCCAGGTTGCGGTCGAGCTCGTCGTCGCGGTAGTGCGACCCGCACGAGGGGCAGGTGTTCGGGTGCCTGCGCCCGTCGTCTTCGCGGGCGACAGATCCCTTCTGCTCGATGGAGACATCGATGCGCTGGGCCATGGGCTCCTGATCTTAGACCCGGGTCGCGGCGAAGACGGTTACAGGCCGAGCGCCGGTGCGGGCGAGCACCTCTTCATCCGCCTGAAGCACCCGCTGACGAAAGCGGCCACATCATCGATCTCGCTCTGGGAGAGCGTCTTGGCGTAGGCCGGCATGTCGGCACCCCCGTCCCGGACGGACCTAGTGACGCGGGACTCAGCCGGAGGTGGTCGAGCCGCGGGCCGACCGTGCCCCTCGTCCCAGCTGCCTCGAGCGTGTGACAGGTGCCGCAACGGGCGGTGATGAACGTCGCCTTTCCCCGCCCGAGATCTGGCCCCGTCCTCGCGGCCGGCTGACCACCGCACCCCACGGCTAGAGCCGCCGCGACCGACAAGGCGGCGAACACGGATGGAACTCGTCCTGCGGCGGCCACCCGTGGGCTTCTAGCACGTGCCGCGCAGGCGGCCAGGGTCGAGTGACCAGGCGCCGTTAGCGGGTCGAGTGACCGGGCGCCGTTAGCGGCCGGTTGGCGCGCCGTGGGGGAGCGGTTAGAGCGCAGCCCGACCGTCGGGGCATGACCACAAAAGCCCCGCATATCAACCGCAGAGGCACTCGCAACGCCTCTCTCCTCTTCGT
>JBKPCT010000116.1:0-11176 GCA_046727515.1 Actinomycetota bacterium
CAGGTCGACCGGCTGCTCGAGGAGATCACCGAGAGCTTCGAGACCGTCTGGCGCGAGCGTGCCGACGCGAGTGACCGCGTCGAGCTCCTCGAAGGGGAGCTGCAGCGCTTTCGCGAGCTCGAGGGCCTCCTGCGCACGACGCTCATCTCCGCCGAGCGCGCCGCCCACGAGCTCAAGGACCAGGCCAAGCGTGAGGCGGCCACGATCGTCTCCGAAGCGCAGGCCGAGGCGCGCGCGATCACGCGCAAGGCCCGCAGCGAGCACGAGACGCTCGCGGCCGAGGCCCGCCGCGTGCGGATGCTCCTGCACGCCGCACTCGACGCGCTCGACGAAGCCGACGACGGAGACGGGAGCGGCGGGCCCTCCGAGCCCGAGGTCCGCGAGACGAAGGCCGCGTAATCGCTCCCTATACTTGAGGCAAGATGGCAGAGCCGACCACACGTCTCCGGCTGCGTGTCTCGCCGGGGGCCCGCCGAACGGAGCTCGCCGGCCGCTACGCCGACGGTTGGAAGGTGCGCGTGAGCGCTGCTCCCGAGCGGGGCCGCGCGAACGAAGCCGTCGTCGGCCTACTCGCTCGCCGGCTCGGCCTCGATCGAAGCGATATCTCGCTCGTCTCGGGACACGCCGCCCGGGACAAGGTGGTCGAGCTGCGCGGTCTCGGGCGAGCCGAGGCCGAACGGAAGCTGTCTCGGGGACAGGACGAATCCAGTCCCCGAGGCTCGTGATCATGAGCGCAGCAGTCGACACCGAGCACTTCCGCCGGCGGCTGCTCGAGGAGCGGCGGCGCGTCATCGACGCGATCGAGAACCTGCACAACGAGAACCCTGGGTCGATCGCCGACGAGACGGACGAGCCGACCTTCCAGGACAACCATCTCGGAGACATCGCAACCGCCACGTTCGACCGCGAAATGGCGAGCTCACTCGAGGAGAACTCGAACCACGTCCTCGAGGAGATCGACGCGGCGCTCGCCCGGATCGACCGCGGGACGTACGGGCAGTGCGAGCACTGCGGACGACCGATCGTCTCAGAGCGGCTCGACGCGCTCCCGTGGGCGACGCTCTGCATCGAGGACAAGCGGAAGCAGGAACGCGCCTGACCGAGCCGCCCCGGAAGAGCGAGTTCAGGCCTGGGTCCCGGACGGACGGGCTCGCGCCGATCTCGGTGGCCGCCCGCTCGCTCGCGGCGCAGCCGGCGCACTGGGCGAGCCTGGCCGCAGTCGTGGTCGCGGCCGTCCTCGCCGACCAGCTGACCAAGCACGTCGTCGCGAGTGAGGTCGCGCTCGACGACGAGGTCAAGGTCCTCGGCCCCTTCACGATTCATCACGTCCAGAACTCGGGGATCGCGTTCGGCCTGTTCGCGAGCGCCACCGCGGCGGTGATCGGGCTGACGGTGATCGCGGTCGGGTGGATGATCGGGTACTTCGCCCGCTCGGGCGCACGCCATCCGCTGTTGCCGGTCGCGGTGGGGCTCCTGATCGGCGGGAGCCTCTCGAACCTGGCCGACCGCGTGCGCCTCGGCCACGTGACGGACTTCCTCGACTTCCGCTACTGGCCCGCGTTCAACCTCGCCGACAGCTTCATCGTGATCGGCGTCGCCGTCCTGCTCGGCGCGCTCGTCGCCGCCGACCGTCCGCCTCGCCGGCGGCGCATCTCCAACGCAGCTGCGCGTTCCTAGCTCGGCGGCCGGGGTGCGGCTCGACCGGCTCCTGGCCGGGTTGCCGGAGATCGGTTCCCGCGCCGCGGCCGAGCGCTTGCTCGCGACAGGCTCGGTCACGGTGGACGGCGCCGTTCGCTCCAAGAGCCACCGGCTCTCCGGCGGCGAGGAGCTCGAGCTCGACACGAGCGCGCTGAGCCCGCCCGAGCGGGAGCACCCCCCGCTCGACGTCCAGATCGCTTACGAGGACGACCACCTGCTCGTCGTGGACAAGCCCGCCGGGCTCGTCGTCCACCCGGGCGCGGGTCACGCGGTGGGCACGCTCGTCCAGGGCCTTCTCGGCCGAGGCCTCACCGGGGGCGATCCGGAGCGTCCGGGGATCGTCCACCGCCTCGACCGGGACACGTCCGGACTGCTCGTCGTCGCGCGAACGGAGGCGGCGTACGAGGGCCTGCGCGCGCTTGTGAAGGGACGGAAGCTCGAGCGCGAGTACCTGGCGCTCGTGCGGGGGCGGCCGCGCTCCCGCCGGGGGCGCATCGAGGCGTCGATCGGCCGTGACCGCCGAGAGCCGACGCGGATGTCGCTGGACACAGACACGCCCCGACACGCAGTCACGCACTTCGAGGTGGTCGAGCTCTTCCGCGACCACGCGTTGCTCCGAGTCGAGCTCGAAACCGGGCGCACGCACCAGATCCGCGTGCACCTGGCGGCGATCGGTCTGCCCGTCGTCGGCGACCTCGTCTACGGCGTTCGCGAGGAGCACCTGCGCCGCCAGTTCCTCCATGCGGCGCGGCTCGCATTTCCCCATCCGGTCACCGGCGGGCGCGTCGAGGCGGCCTCGCCGCTTCCGCCTGACCTCACATCCGCGCTCGAACGCGTTCGCGGGTAGCATGTCCGTGTTCCGAACCACCGACCCGGCGGAGCACCCGGGCGGCGGTGCCGGCTGCTGTGTCTTTTCTTCTGGCCCAGCGGAGGTTCCGCCCAGGTCCGCCGGCTGTACCGCAATCCAAAACCGAAAGGGGAAGTACACGTGGCTGTCGTCTCCATGCGAGAGCTCCTGGAGGCCGGGGTTCACTTCGGCCACCAGACTCGCCGCTGGAACCCGAAGATGCGCCGGTTCATCTTCACCGAACGCGGCGGGATCTACATCATCGACCTCCAGCAGACCGCGGCCCTGCTGGAGGAGGCCCACGAGTTCGCCAAGAACGTGGCCGCCCGCGGCGGCTCGATGCTCTTCGTCGGCACGAAGAAGCAGGCCCAGGACGCTGTCGAAGAGCAGGCGAAGCGCGTCGGAATGCCGTACGTCAACCATCGCTGGCTCGGCGGGCTGCTGACGAACTGGCGGACGATCTCGGACCGGATCGAGCGGCTGCACGACCTGCGCCGCCTGCACGAGGAGGGCCAGCTCGATCTGCTCCCGCCGAAGGAGCGGATCGCGATGCTCGGCGAGCTCGAGAAGCTGCAGGCCAACCTCGGCGGCGTGATGGACATGAAGCGTCAGCCGGACTCGATGTTCGTCCTCGACTTGCGCAAGGAGCAGCTCGCCGTGCGCGAAGGGCGACGCCTGGGGATGCCGATCGTCGCGCTGGTCGACACGAACTGCGACCCGGACGAGGCCGACTACGTCATTCCGGGGAACGACGACGCGATTCGGTCGTGCGAGCTGATCACTCGCGTGATCGCCGACGGGATCGCGGAGGGGAAGCAGAAGGTCACTGTCAAGGAGATGGCCGAGCCTGCAGAAGCCCCGCCGGTCGAGGAAACCAGCGAGCCGCCTGAAGCAACGGCCGAGGCCGACGCCCCCGAGCCGGCGACCGTAGAGGGAGGAGCGGCCTGATGGCGACGGTTTCGGCAGACCAGGTCAAGCAGCTCCGCGAGCTCACCGGCGCCGGGATGATGGACTGCAGGGATGCTCTCGTCGAGGCCGATGGGGACATCGAGGCGGCGGCGAAGCTGCTGCGCGAGAAGGGAATCGCACAGGCTGCGAGGCGCGCCGGCCGTGAGACGACCGAAGGTAAGGTCGCTCTCGATCTCGACGAGACGGTCGCCGTGATGGTCGGGGTCGGCTGCGAGACCGAGCCGGTCTCGAACAACGAGGAGTTCCTCGTGTTCGTCTCCCGCGTCCTCGACGCCGTCGAGAAGGACGGCGCGCAGGCGATCGACCGCCTCGAGGACGAGCGGGTCGAGCTCTCGGCGAAGCTCGGCGAGAACATCATCGTCCGGGACGCGGTCCGGTTCGAGGCCGAAGAGGGCGAGGTGTTGTCCGGGTACGTTCACCCGCCGGCCAACAAGATCGGCGTGCTGATCCACGGGCGTGGGAACCCGGATATCGCCCGGCCGCTCGCGATGCACATCTCGTTCGCGGCGCCGCTCTACCGCACACGGGCCGAGGTGCCGGCAGCGGAGATCGATGCGGAGCGCGAGATCCTCGCCAAGCAGCCCGATCTCGAGACGAAGCCCGACGACGTGCGCGACAAGATCGTCGAAGGTCGCATCCAGAAGTGGCTCTCCGACCACGTGCTCGAGGACCAGGAGTGGATCCACGAGTCCGGCAAGAAGGTCGGCGCCGCGCTGCGCGAGGCGGGCTTCGAGGTGATCGAGTTCCGCCGGTTCGCCCTGTCGGAGTAGGCCCGTGGCGAGCGCAGCGACTCCGCTCCGCAGGACGGCGCCGCTCCGGCGCGTCCTGCTGAAGCTCTCGGGCGAGGCGTTGATGGGCGACCGCGACCACGGGATCGACCCGGCGACGATCGACACGCTCGCCCGCGAGATCGTCGACGTCCACGCGGGCGGGCTCGAGATCGCGCTCGTGATCGGCGCCGGCAACATCGTCCGCGGGATGGAGGCATCCGCCGCGGGCATGGACCGGGCGACGGCCGACTACGCCGGGATGCTCGCGACCGTGCTCAACTCCCTGACCGTGCAGGACGCGCTCGAGCGGCACGGCGCGCAGACGCGCGTCCTCTCCGCGATCACGATCGCGGAGGTCGCCGAGCCGTACATCCGTCGCCGCGCGATCAGGCACCTCGAGAAGGGCCGCATCGTCATCTTCGCCGCCGGCACCGGCAACCCGTTCTTCACCACCGACACCGCCGCTGCGCTGCGGGCGCTCGAGATCGGCGCGGGGGCGATCCTGATGGCGAAGAACGGGGTCGAGGGAGTCTACGACGGGGACCCGCGGGTCGATCCGAACGCTGCTTTCCTCCCCGAGCTGACGCATCTGGAGGCGATCGAGCGCGGCCTCCGAGTTATGGACACGACCGCTCTCTCGCTCTGCATGGACAACGGCCTGCCGATCCACGTGTTCGAGCTCGCCGAGGGCAACATCAAGCGGATCGTCGCCGGCGAGCGCGTCGGCACGATCATCTCCACGGCAGATGCTGGAAGCGTCGCCGACAAAGCCGGCGCCGCCCGGCATGAACCCCAGGGGGGATTTGACCGATGATCGACGAGCTCATCCAGGACGCCGTCCGCCGCATGGACCGCTCCGTGGAGACGACCCAGCACGAGTTCAACAGCATCCGCACCGGCCGCGCCTCGGCGGCTCTCCTCGACCACGTGACGGTCGACTACTACGGGACGGCGACGCCGCTCAACCAGCTCTCGACGATCAACGTTCCCGAGCCGCGGATGCTGACCGTCCAGCCTTTCGACCCGAGCTCCCTGAAGGCGATCGAGAAGGCGATCATGGAATCCGACCTCGGCCTCACGCCGTCGAACGACGGCAAGATCATCCGTCTGCCGATCCCGCAGCTGACCGAGGAGCGCCGGAAGGACCTCGTCAAGGTCGTGCGCCAGCGGGCAGAGGACGGACGCGTCGCCGTCCGCAACGTGCGGCGCGACCTGATGAAGCACCTCGAGGAGCTCGTCCGCAAGGGCGACGTCGGCGACGACGAGGAGCGCCGGGCCGAGGAGCGTGCGCAGAAGCTGACCGACGACCATGTGCACAAGATCGACGAGCTGCTGAAGCGCAAGGAAGCCGAGATCCTCGAGGTCTAGGGACCGCGAAAAATGCTTCGCATTTTCCGCGGCGAACTTCTCCGAGAGCCGTGAGCCTGCTGACCAGAATTCGAGCCCTCCGTGGCGTCCGACATTCGGATCCGGAGCTGCCGGAGGTGGCCCGCTCTGTCGCGATCATCATGGACGGCAACTCCCGCTGGGCGCGTCGCCGGCGGCTGCCGACCGCTGCGGGCCACCGGGCGGGAACCCGCGCGCTGCGGCGCACGGTCGAGGCAGCAATCGACCTCGGCGTCGAGTCGCTCTCCGTCTTCGCGTTCTCGACCGAAAACTGGTCGCGCCCGCCGGAGGAAGTGGAGCTGTTGATGGAGATCTTCACCGAGACGATAGAGCGCGAGCTTCCCGACCTCGTCAGCCAGGGCGTCCGCGTCCGGTTCATCGGTCGGCGAGACCGTGCCCCCGTCGAGCTGCGCAAGCGAATGGACGAGCTCGAGGAGGAGACCCGGCACAACGAGCGCCTGAACCTGTGGATCGCGTTCGACTACGGCGGCCGAGACGAGCTCGTCCAGGCGGCCCGCCGGCTCGTCGAGTCCGGAATCGAGCCGCGGGAAGTGGACGAGAACGCGCTCTCTGCGCAGCTCTACGCGCCCGACCTCCCCGATCCCGACCTGCTGATCCGCACTTCGGGCGAGCTGCGGATCTCGAACTTCTTCCTCTGGCAGCTCGCCTACGCCGAGCTCGTCTTCGTCGACACGCTCTGGCCCGACTTCGGCGCTGCGCAGCTCCGCGAGGCGCTCGCCGACTACGCGGGGAGACGACGCCGCTTCGGCGGCCGCTGAGCCTCGGTGTCCGGGCTGACCTCACGGCTCGTCGTCGTCGCGATCGGGCTCCCGCTCGTGCTCGGCATCGTGTGGCTCGGCGGCTGGTGGCTCTTCGTGCTCGCCGCGGCGATCGGCCTCGGGGCGCTGCACGAGTACTACGCGATCACGCGACCGCTGCGCCCGATCGTGATCGCGGGCTACCTCGGGCTGCTGTTCACGCTGCTCGGCGAGCAAGCGGGCGGGTTCGCGTGGGTCGGCGGCGGCCTCTTCGCGACCTTCGCGCTCGCGTTCCTGCTGAAGGGATTCGCCGAGACGAAGCAATCGGCGACGGTCTCGGTCAGCGGGACGATGCTCGGCGTCGCCTGGATCGGGCTCGGGCTCGTGTACCTGCTTGCGTTGCGGGACATCCCCCAGCACGGCCGGCTCGCGGCGTTCACGGTGCTCCTCGCGGTATGGGCGGGTGACACGCTTGCGTACGCCGCCGGGCGCCTGATCGGGCGGCACAAGCTCGCCCCGAAGATCTCGCCCGGAAAGACGTGGGAGGGCCTCGTCGCCGGCACGTTCGCGACCATCTTCGTCACGTTCGTCGCCCTGTACGACACGCGGGACGAGTGGCTGACGATCGGCCAGGCGCTGCTGTTGGGGTTGGCGATCGCCGCCGCGGCGCCCCTTGGTGACCTCTTCGAGTCCCTCGTCAAACGGGACATGGGCGTGAAGGACAGCGGTCGCCTGCTCGCCGGTCACGGCGGGATCCTCGACCGGATCGACGCCCAGCTCTTCGCCGCGGTCGCCGCGTTCTACGTGATTCTCGCCTTAGACAAGGTCTAGAGCGGAACGCTGAAAGTCCGCGGTAATACTGTTTTCGTGAAAAGAGTCGCCCTCGTCGGCGCCACCGGCTCGATCGGCCGGCAGGCGGTCGAGATCGTCGATGCGCACCCCGAGCTCGAACTCGTCGCCGCGGCCTCTGGCAGCACGCCGGTCGACGGGCTCGCGCCGCTGACCCAGGTCGGCGGCGACCCGACCGAGCTGCTCGAACGCGCGGAGCCCGATGTCGTCCTCAACGCCGTCGTCGGCTTCGCCGGCCTGCCGGTGACGCTCTGGGCGCTCGAGCGGGGGATCGACCTCGCACTCGCGAACAAAGAGAGTCTCGTCGCCGCGGGCGAGCTCGCGCTGGCCGCCAGGGAGCGGGGAGGAGGTCGGCTACTGCCGGTCGACAGCGAGCATTCAGCTGCGTTCCAATGCCTGGAGGGCCGCTCCCCCGAGCAGGTCGACTCGCTCGTCCTCACCGCCTCGGGCGGCCCCTTTCGCGGCCGGGCGCGCGACGAGCTCGAGGACGTCACCCCCGACGAGGCGCTCGCGCACCCGACCTGGAGCATGGGCCCGAAGATCACGGTCGACTCGGCCACGCTCGCGAACAAGGGCCTCGAGCTGATCGAGGCGCGTTTCCTGTTCGGGCTCCGGTACGAGCGGATCGAGGTGGTCATCCACCCGACCTCGATCGTCCATGCGCTCGTCCGCCTCCGCGACGGCGCAACACTCGCTCATCTCGGGTATCCGGACATGCGGGTTCCGATCTCGTATGCGCTCACCTATCCCGAACGGGCGGCGACGCCGATTCCGCCGCTCGACCTCGCGGCGGGGCTGACTCTGGAGTTCCACGCACCCGACCTGGAGACGTTTCCCATGCTCGCGCTGGCACGCCACGCCGGCGAGCTCGGCGGGACTTACCCGTGCGCCTACAACGCGGCGAACGAGGTCGCCGTGGCGGCGTTCCTCGACGCCCGTTTGCCCTTCCTCGGCATTGCAGAGGCGGTCGAGGACACGCTCACGGCGGTAGAAGGGGCACCTGCCCGCGACCTCCAGGACTTGTTCGAGGCGGATGAGGAGGCGCGGCGGCGTGCGCAGGAACGCCTCGCGTCTCCCGCAACAGCCGGCGCTTTGCGGCGCGGAGGGACTCGACGCGGATGAGCGTCCTGATCGCGATCATCGGGCTGGCCTCGCTGATCCTCGTCCACGAGGCGGGGCACTTCTTCACGGCGCTCGCCGTGGGCATGCGGCCGCGGCGCTTCTACGTCGGGTTTCCACCGCCGCTCGTGAAGACGAACCGGAACGGGATCGAGTACGGAATCGGCGCGATCCCCCTCGGCGGCTACGTGAAGATTCCAGGGATGCATCGCCCGGCGCCGAGCGACGCCGACGTGTACTTCGGCCGGACGCTGCGAGAACGGCCCGAGCTCGCCGGCCCGCTCCAGCGGCTGAAGCGCGCCCTCGCAGCCGAGGACGACGCGGCCGCCCGCAGCGCGGTCGAGGAGCTGAAGCGCCTCGCCGGCGACAATCCGTCGGACGGCTTCGAACGCGGCCTCCAGGAGCTCGAGGACGGCCTCTCGCCGCAGGCGTACTGGCGCCAGCACACCTTCAAGCGGATCGCGGTGATCCTCGCCGGACCGATGACCAACCTCGTCTTCGCCGTGATCCTGTTCGCGGCGCTGTTCTACGTCGGCGGCGGGAAGGCGACCTCGACGGTCGACCAGGTCCTGCCGAGCCACCCTGCCGCGACGATGGGACTCCGGCCGGGTGACCAGGTCATCACCGTCGACAACGTCATCGTCGAGCCAAACCAGATCGCCGATCAGATCGCGGCCTCCCACGGTCGTCCGATCACCCTTCTCGTCGAGCGCAAGGATCACATCGTCAAGCTCGGGCCCGTGCGGCCGCAGCGGATCGAGGGCGGCTATCGACTCGGGTTCGTCCTTCGGGGCGAGCGGCTCGGTATCCCTCAGTCGCTCTGGCAATCGGTGAAGCTGACCGGCGTCGTCACTCGTGAGATCGCACGATCGATAGGCCGACTCGTACACGGGGAAGGCCGCAAGGACATCTCCAGCCCGGTCGGCATCAGCCAGACGCTGAACACGGCGCAGAAGCAGGGCGTGGAGAGCTACTTCTGGGTGCTCGGGCTGATCAGCCTGTCGCTCGCACTGATGAACCTGCTCCCCCTGCTGCCCCTCGACGGCGGCCATATTGCGTTCTCGATCGTCGAGGGCCTCCGTGGCCGCGCGGTCGGCCGCGAAGTCTACGAGCGCGTCTCCGTGATCGGGATCGCCCTCGTCCTCTTCCTGTTCTTCATCGGCCTCTCGAACGACCTGAACCGGTTGGGCGGAAGTTAGCCCGCTAAGCTAGATAGCCCGATGGCCAGCACGCGCCAGATCGCGGTCGGCAGCGTGAAGATCGGAGGCGGCGCGCCCGTCGTCGTCCAGTCGATGACGCTGACGAAGACGCACGACGTCGAGGCGACGACGGCGCAGATCGCCGCACTCGCCTCTGCCGGCTGCGAGGTCGTCCGCGTCGCCGTCCCCAAGACCGAGGATGCCGAAGCGCTGCCGCGGATCGTCCGCCTCTCGCCGATCCCGGTGATCGCCGATATCCACTTCAACGCCTCGCTGGCGCTGAAGGCGATCCAGGGAGGTGTCGCCGCGGTGCGGATCAACCCCGGGAACATCGGCGGCCCTGACAAGGTGGCGATGGTCGTGCAGGCGGCGAAGCAGGCCGGCATTCCGATGCGGATCGGCGCGAACTCCGGCTCGCTGCCGAAGCACCTGGAGGACGTCGCGCACCGCGACCAGGCCGAGGCTCTCGTCGAGGCTGCGCTGGAGGAGGTCCGCCTGCTCGAGCAGCTCGACTACCACGACTTCAAGATCTCTGTGAAGTCGAGCCACGTGCCGACGATGATCCGCGCCTACCGGATGCTCTCGGAGAGGGTGCCGTACCCGCTCCACCTCGGCGTGACCGAGGCCGGGACGCCGTTCTCGGGCTCGATCAAGAGCGCGGTCGGGATGGGAGCGCTGCTCGTCGACGGGATCGGCGACACGATGCGCGTCTCGCTGACTGCCGATCCGGTCGAGGAGGTCAAGACGGCGTTCGAGATCCTGAAGGCGCTCGGGCTCCGCGAGCGCGGGCCGATCATGATCGCCTGCCCGAGCTGTGGCCGTGACAACGTCGGCGTCGAGAAGCTGGCCGTCAAGGTCGAGGAGCGGCTGCGCGACTACCCGCAGCACTTCGAGGTCGCCGTGCTCGGCTGCGCGGTGAACGGACCGGGGGAGGCGGGTGACGCCGACTTCGGGATCGCCGGCGGACGCGACGTCGGTTTCGTCTACGCGCACGGCCGCGTGCTGAAGAAGGTCTCCTCGGACATCCTGATCGATGAGCTCTTCCACGAGATCGACAAGTGGATCGCCGAGGGCATGCACCGCCCGAAGCGCCTCAAGATGGCCAAGCCGGCGGCGCTCGCGATGGCCGAGGCCTCGCTGATCCCGCTCAACGACTAACCTGCCGAGACGTTGGCCGTTCGGGCATCACAGCTGTTCTTGCCGACCCTGCGCGAGGATCCGGCCGAGGCCGAGGCGGTCAGCCACAAGCTCCTCGTCCGCGGCGGCTTCGTCCGCCAGGTAAGCGCCGGCCTGTGGACCTACCTGCCGGTGGGCTGGCGGGTGCACCGCAAGGTGGAGCAGATCGTCCGCGAGGAGATGGACGCGATCGGCGCCCAGGAGTGGCTCTGCCCGGTGCTGACGCCAATCGAGCTCTGGGAGGCAACCGGCCGTGCCGGAATTCCGGAGATCTTCCACACGACCGACCGCGCCGGCCGGAAATTCATCCTGCCGCTCACGCACGAGGAGACCTTTACCTTCCACGCACGCGAGATCCGCTCGTACAAGGAGCTGCCGCAGCTCTGGTACCACTTCCAGACCAAG
>JBKPCT010000117.1:0-6877 GCA_046727515.1 Actinomycetota bacterium
CCCGGCGACGAACACCCGCCGCCGCCCGAGCAGGTCGGCCGCCCGCCCCCCGAGCAACAACAACCCGGCGAAGGTGAGCGCGTACGCGCTCACCACCCACTGCAACCCCTGGGCCGAGAACCCGAGATCGTCCTCGATCGAAGGCAACGCCACGGTCACGATCGCCGCGTCCAGGATCACCATGAAGAACGCCCCACACAACAACGCCAACGCCCACCAACGACGCGGATCCGGCTCCAGTCCGGGTATCGCAGCCTCCATGACCGTCCTCCTGCTACTTGCCTTCTGAGAGTCTGCTTGTTATATCAAAGTAATTCATATCTGCGCAAGTGAGCTATATTGAGTGCATGAAGACGCGCGGCTACGGCAAGTACTGCGGGCTCGCCCATGCTCTCGAGATCGTCGGCGAGCGCTGGGCGCTCGTGCTCGTGAGCGACCTGATCCGCGGTCCCAAGCGCTTCACCGACCTCCAGCGTGGCCAGCCGCGGATCCCCTCGAACGTCCTCTCGGCCCGCCTGAGGGAGCTCGAGGACACCGGGGTAGTCCGTCGGCGGGTGCTGCCGCGGCCCGCGACCGGGGTCGGCTACGAGCTCACCGAGTACGGCCGCGAGCTCGAGGACATCATCTTCCGGCTCGGTCTCTGGGGCGCGAAAACGATGCCGGAGGCGAGGCCGGACGACATCGTCACGGCGGACACGCTACTGCTCGCTCTGCGCTCGACGTTCCGACCCGAAGCGGCTCGCGGGCTGCGGGCCGACTACGAGCTCCGGCTCGGCGAGATCGTCGTCCAGGCACGGGTCGACCACGGAGCACTCGAGATCGACGAGGGCCCGCTTCCAGACGCAGACCTCGTCCTCGAGACCGACCTGTCCCTCCACCCCCTGCTGACCGGCGAGCTCAGCCCGGCCGAGGCGATCGAAGGCGGAAGGGTCCGGGTGGTCAGGGGCAAGCGCCGGCTCTTCGATCGCTTCGTCGAGGTCTTCCACATCCCGCCCGTGGCGGTCGCCCCTCCCGCCTGAGCCGAACGCGGCAGCATCAAGCCTGCGGTCGGTAGCCCAGGTAGACCACACCGTTCTCGTACGACTCGCAGGCCGCGAGCGAGAGCGTGCCGGGCGCGGCTTCCTCGGGGAAGAGCCGCGGACCCGACCCACGGGTGAGCGGGTAGACGAACAGATGCAGCTCGTCGACCAGGCCGTCAGCGAGCATCGCTCGGACGAGCGTGCCGCTGCCGCTGACGTAGAGGTCGCCGTCGACCTCGTCCTTCAGGCGGCGGATCGCATCCGGGTCGTACGGCCCGATGATCTCCGAGTTCCTCCACGTCGCAGTCGTGAGCGTCCCGGAGACGACGTACTTGGTGGTGTCGTTGAAGAACGGGGCCCCCGGATCATCCTCTACGGTTCGCCTCGACCACGACGGCTCGAACATCTCGTAGGTCGTGCGCCCGAGCAGGATGCCTCGGCTGCGGTCGGTGGCCGCTCCGATCGCCTCTCCCATCTGGGGGTCGAATCCGTAGTCCCTCGTCCACGTCGGCTCATCGATCACGCCGTCGAGGCTCATGAACTCATGCACGAGTATCGCTCCCACTTCTCCCACCTCCTGTCGATCTATTGCTCGACTAGTCGATTCAGCGGTCGGCGAAATTCGCGCCGCTCGGTCGCCGACAGCGGCTCCAGCAGGGCCGGCCCGGGCTGAGCGTCGGGCTCAGCTCGCGTCCGCGTTCCCCCGTGGAGGAAGCATGCCATTGGGAAGGTCGTCGAGCTCGACCCGGTCGCCGACCGAGACCGTCCCGGGCCGGATCACCCAGCAGTCGAGGGCGACCTGACCGTCGAACGTCCTGACGATCCGCTTCAGCACCGCCGGGTCCTGCTCCAGCGTGTCAGGGTCGAACGTGGTCATCACGCAGCGGGCGCGGGCCTTCTTGACACCGATCAGCGTGCGCCCGATGCGAAGCATCGAGCCGACCCAGCTCCGTTCCTCGAGCCCTAGCACGACATCCGGGGCGGATGCCGCCCGGACTGCGCGGAGCGCTTCCGGGCTGTGCCACGGATGGCCGTCGATGAACGGTTCGCCGATCGTGTCGAGAGACCCGGCCAGTCCGAGTAACCCTGGTCGGTACCGCGAGGTGACGACGCGACCCGAGGGCTCGAGTACGTGAACCAGGCGGTCACCGGCGATCCCGTCGACCCGGATCTCGGCTTCCCCGAGGGGCTCGCCGCGCAGCGACTTGACGGGATATCGCCAGAGCGCGCCGACTCGAGCCTGAGCCATCGCCGGTCGTCTCCAGGTCGGGCGCGACGGCGTCCGCCCCTAGGCGAACTTCGTTCTCGGGCGGTCCTGGAGCACGCCGTCGACGTAGAGATCGACCTTCTCGTCATAGAAGCCGACGAGCCCGGCGATCTTCTGGCTCTCGGGCAGGGGCGTCCGGTAGGACCAGGCGAGGTCCGCGTAAACCGTGTCGCCGACGCGAACGGACCACCACTCGGCCTGACCCTTGTAGGGGCAGTGGCTCTCGGTAGCGGTCGGCGTTAGCAGATCCATACGGACGTGCGTCTTCGGGACGTAGTAGCGCGGCGGCAGGCCGGTCTCGAAGAGGAGGGTCGGCTTGTCCGACTCTGCGATCGTCACTCCGGCGACGTCGATCCGTACATGCCGCGAGCTGGGAAGGATGTCGACGCGGGTATAGGGATCACGCGGGTGCGTGAACACCTGCTCGTCCTCCTCGAACCATGCGTCCATCGCGTCCCACTCGAGCCTGATCGCGTCACGGAGCTCCTCGAACGGAGATTGCTCGTACTGCAGAGCAGCGCGAGGCGCCTCTTTCCCTCCTGCCTTGACGGTGAAGGTCCGGCCGTCCCCTCTGCTCGGCGAATGGGCAACTTCTCCATCGGCGTCCAAGAGTTCCGAGCGAACATCGTCAGCCGGGAAGTAGTAGATCGGGTAGTACGGCTTCTCCCAGACGAGCAACGGGGCGGTGGTGTCGGCGACCAGCTGGCCACCCAGATAGGCGCGGACCCTCTTTGTCCCCCGCTCTACGCGGACACTCCCGCGCGCCTTGCTCGGCTTTCCTGTCACGCTGCTCATCGCGTCCCCCCTGATAGCCTTGGGCCCTGGACCGAACAGTCCACTTAGAAGGCGGAACGCAACGGCCCAGTGAATGATTCCCCGAAGACCGCCCGCGGGCGGATGACGCGCGACCGGATCGTCGCCGCGGCCTCGGAGCTGATCAGCGAACGAGGCGTCGCCGAGACGAGCATCGACGACGTCCTCGCGCGCGCCGGCGCCAGCAAGGGTCAGCTCTACCACTACTTCGAGGACCGAGCAGCGCTGCTCCGCGCCGTTGTGCTGCACAACGCAGACGGCGTGCTCAGCCTCGTGGGCGATCCGCCCGACAGCTGGACGGCGATCCGCGCCTCGTTCGATTCGATGGTCGAGTTGCAGGCGGACCGTCGCGCCTGCGGTGGCTGCCCGATCGGCGCGCTCGTCGGCCAGCTGGCCGAGGTCGACGAGGAGGCGCGGCTCGCGCTCGCTGCCTCGTTCGACCGCTGGGAGGCACGTCTACGCGACGGCCTCCGCTCGATGCAGCTCCAGGAGAAGCTCGACCCGAGTGCGGACCCGGCTGAGCTTGCGACGGCAACGCTCGCTGCAATCCAGGGCGGCCTCGTCCTCACGCAGACGCGCCGCGAGCCCGCCCAGCTCGCGATCGCACTCGAGGCTGCTTACGCCCATCTGCGCGCGCACGCGTTCCGGAATAGAGCGTAGGAGGCCTAGACGCGGCCGAGTTCACCGACCGGCATTCTCGATGAACGGCTAGGGTTCAGCGCGAGAGGAGGACAGCGTTGAGCTTCGTCTCGCGAGGTTTCCGCGGCCGGCGTAAAGACGGGGACGTCGACTCGAACCGCGTTCCGCCCGGTCAATACGTCACGGACGACTTCCCCGTCCTCTCTGCCGGCCCCACGCCGCGCACGGCGCTCGAGGAGTGGACGTTCTCGATCGTGTACGGCGACTCGCGCAAGACCTGGACGTGGGACGAGTTTCGTGCGCTCCCGAGCGAGACGGTTACGGTCGACATCCATTGCGTCACGCGCTGGTCGAAGCTCGACACGACCTGGGAAGGAGTCTCGGTCGACACGCTGCTGGCCGAAGTCGAGCACGAGGCGCCCTACGTCCTCGCGTTCTGCGACGGCGGCTACACCACCAATCTCCCGCTCGAGGACGTGACTGACGGCAAGGCGTGGGTCGCTTTCGCCTACGCCGGCGAGCCGCTCGACCCGGAGCACGGCGGCCCCGCGCGGTTGCTCGTTCCGCATCTCTACTTCTGGAAGAGCGCGAAATGGGTGCGTGGGCTCGAGCTGCGGGACGAGGACGGGCCCGGCTTCTGGGAGACGTACGGCTACCACAACTACGGCAATCCGTGGCTCGAGCAGCGGTTCGCGGGCGATTGAGCTGGCAGATCTCCACCGTCGTGGAGCTCGTCGACGAGACGCCCCGGGTGCGCACGATTGTCCTCGACGTGCCCGACTGGGCGGCGCAGCGCGCCGGCCAGCACCTCGACGTCCGTCTGACCGCCGAGGACGGCTACCGCGCCGAGCGCGAATACTCGATCGCCTCCGCGCCGGGCGAGCCGGTTGCGATCACGGTCGAGCGCCTGGAGGACGGCGAGGTCTCCCCCTACCTGACCCAGGAGCTGCGAGCGAGCGATGCTCTCGAGCTGCGTGGGCCGCTCGGCGGCTACTTCGTCTGGGACCCGGAAGACGGCGGACCCTTGCTGCTCGTTGCGGGCGGCTCCGGCATCGTTCCCCTGAGGGCAATGCTGCGGCATCGCCGGCGCCGCGGCAGTGACGTCCCCGTTCGCCTGCTCTATTCGTCGCGCTCGCTCGAGGACGTCATCTATCGCGCCGAGATCGGCGGGCTCGGCGACGGCGTCGAGATCGTCCATACGCTGACGCGAGCACAGCCACCGAACTGGACCGGCTACTCGCGCCGCGTGGATCCGGAGATTCTCGCCGAGGTCGCCTGGCCCGCTGAGGACAATCCGCTCGCATTCGTCTGCGGCCCGACGAGCTTCGTGGAGACTGTCGCCGACGGCCTCGTCGAGCTCGGCTACCGACCAACGCGCGTCAAGACTGAACGCTTCGGAGCGACGGGAGGCACGTGATGGAACCACTCGACGGCAACGCGATCGCCGGCTTGCTGCTCGACGTCTTCGGGAGTGAGATGACCACCGCTACCGCCGTCTGCGCGAGCTGCGGCACGGCTTTACGGCTGGCCGAGGAAATGGTCTACAACCGGGCCCCCGGCACGGTCGTCCGCTGCCGCGGCTGCGCGACCATGCTGATGGTTCTCGTGGACGTGCGCGGCCTCTACTGCGTCGACCTAGGCGGCCTGTCGTCTCTCGAGCCTGCGTCGATCGAGCTTGGCGAGCGTGTGTAGACAACTGACGATCGCCGCCGCTCAGCCGGCTTGCTCTGCGAAGGACGTGCGAGCGAACGCGCTCGAGCATGCCCGCGTCATCCGTTCTGCCGACGCGCAGCTGGTCGTCTTCCCGGAGCTGTCCTTGACGGGCTACGAGCTCGATGCCGACACGGTGGCACCGGACGACGACGACCTGCGCGCAATCGCCGCCGCCTGTGCGGAGACGGAGACCGTCGCGCTGGTCGGCGCTCCTGTCCAGGGCGAGGACGGGAGAGCTCACATTGCCATGTTGCGCGTGAGCTCTGCCGGCGTCGAGATCGCCTATCGCAAGTCGTATCTCGGAGGCGGCGAGCCGGCGCGGTTCGCCACCGGCGACGGGCCGGTGGCGATCGATCTGGACGATTGGCGCGTCGGACTGGGAATCTGCAAGGACACGGGCGTCGAGCAGCACATCGCCGATACCGCAGCTCTCCATCCTGATCTCTACGTCGCGGGGCTCGTCCATCTTCCGGACGAGCTCGGCATCCAGGAGGAGCGTGCGCTCCGGATCGCGCGCGCCTGCCGAGCCTATGTCGCCTTCGCCAGCTTCGCCGGCTCGACCGGCGGCGGCTTCGACCAGACCGCGGGGATGTCGTCGATCTGGGCGCCTGACGGCACGCCCATCGGACGCGCGGGAGTCGAGCCAGGCGATTTCGCCCGCGCACAGCTGACAGATGTCGGTTCATTTCCCCGACCCGCGAGCTGACGCGGTTCGCGCACGTTTCCGACCGCGCGATGTTGCGGACTGCGCTCTCGTCGGCTCACGGTCGACGAACAGCTGCGCCCCTTCGCCCGCTATCGATCGCCACTTCGGGTTGCGCTTCGGCCGCTGCTCTCGCAGCTACCAGGCTGCACAGGGGAGGCAAGCCTCGCCTCGTCGCGCGCGCCAAGGTCTCGTCCGTCGTCCGCGCGCCGTCGAGCGCCGTGCGGCGGCTCTTTGTCGATTACGAGCGTTGGCCGGCGATATTTCCGATGATCACGGCCGAGGTTCGACTCAAGGGGTGGAGACGCCTTGCCTCGCCGTTCGTCGATCCGATCATCCGCCGCCAACTCGAGAAACGCACCCTCGATCCTCTCCGGCAGGTCGCCGAGCTCGAGGCTGAGCGGATGTCAGGCGACAGATGACGGCAGGAGACGAAGTCGGGCCGGAGCCCGTGATCGACTAGCGCAACTCGACTTGCGCTAATTGGTTTGTACTCGGTATAGTACTGAGTATGCTTACCCGAAAGAGCTGGCGATGAGTGTCCCCCATGCCCTCCTCGCGCTGCTCAGCGAGGGGCCGAACTACGGCTTGCGGCTCCAGAGCGAGTTCGAGTCGCGGACGGGCGAGGTGTGGCCGCTGAACGTCGGTCAGGTGTACACGACGCTGCAGCGCCTCGAGCGCGACGGCCTGGTCGAGAGCGGCGACGGCGAGGGCGAGCGATCG
>JBKPCT010000118.1:0-28953 GCA_046727515.1 Actinomycetota bacterium
GCCGTCAGCTCGCACGTGATGCCGGGGGACAGGGAGCGTGCGCTCGAAGCGGGGTGCAACGAGTTCGTGGCCAAGCCGATCGACGACGAGGCGCTCGTCGCCCTGGTTCGGCGATTGCTGGAGGAGCAGTGACCGCCGACCCGGAACGTCCCGCCCGGATCCTGATCGTCGACGACGAGCCGCTGAACGTCGACTACCTGGAGCAGGAGCTCGAGGCGCTCGGCTTCGTCACCGAGAGCGCCGCCGACGGGGTTCAGGCGCTCGAGCGAGTGGCCTCCACGCCGCCCGATCTCGTACTCCTCGACGTGATGATGCCCGAGCTCGACGGAATCAGCGTCCTGCGCACGCTGAAAGCAGATCCAGAGACACGGCTGATCCCGGTCGTCCTGATGACCGCCCTCAACGGCGTCGAAGATCGGGTCCGGGGCATCGAGGCCGGTGCCGACGATTTCCTCACCAAGCCGGTCGACGACCGCGAGCTGCTTGCGCGGATCAGGACGGCGCTGAGCTTGAAGCGGGCGATCGACCAGACGGTCGACGAGCTCGAGAGCACCAGTGCCCACCTCGAGCAGTACGGCAGACAACAGCGGGACGCCACCATCCTCGCGCTCTCGTGGCGGCTCGCCGACGGAGACCTGCCCGGTCAGGCGGCAGGCTTCCTCGGCCGCCGCGAGCGGGCGGTTGCCGAGGAGCGGATTCGCGAGCTCGGCGGGAGCGTCTGCGAGACCGACGGCCAGCTGCTGGTCGCCGTGTTCGACGACGCGGAGGCCGCAGTGGACGCAGCGCTCGCGGCGGCGGACGGAAGCGGACCGGGGCTGGTCGTCAGCGCAGGCATCAGCAGCGGCGCGGCCACCGTGGGCTCGACGCGGGCCGAGGGTCGCTGGGTGTACGGGGCCGAGGGCGAGCCGGTCGAGCGTGCCTCGGAGCTGGCGGCCACGGCCGGGATCACCGTCGCCGCCGAGGTCGCCGCGGAGGTGTCGGACCGCTTTGCGCTCGCGCCGGTCAGGGGAGGAGCCCAGCAGGTGCTCGGCCGCGCTGAGGGCCCGGCCGCGACGCGCCGGATCAAGACGATCCTCGTCACCGACATCATCGATTCCACCAAGGTCGCGGAGCGAATGGGCGACCGGGCCTGGGCGGAGCTGCTCGCTGCCCATGACGACGCCGTCCGTGACGAGCTCGCCCGCGCCGGGGGCGAGGAGGTCGGCGGGGCAGGAGACGGATTCCTGGCCTTCTTCAACGGTCCGGCGCGGGCGATCGCGTGTGCGCTCGCGCTCCACGAGCGACTCGGCGCTCTCGGCCTGTCGATCCGGACCGGTGTACACACGGGCGAGGTCGAGCAGGTCGGGGGACAGTCGCGAGGGATCGCCATCCACCTCGCTGCGCGGATCGCCGAGCGGGCCGCCGCCGGTGAAGTCCTGGTCGGGGCGACGACGCGAGAGCTCGCCGCAGGGTCGGGCCTCGTCTTCGCCGACCGGGGCGAGCACGTGATGAGGGGCGTCTCAGAGCCGAGGCGCCTGTATGCCGCGCGCACCGACCCGGTCATACACGGCTCTCCCGCCGTCCCCGAGCGCGCGGACGAGTATCCAGGCGGACTGACCCCCCGCGAGGCCGACGTGCTCCGGCTAGTCGCCGTCGGCCTCTCCGACGCAGAGGCGGCCGACCGCCTGTGCCTGAGCGTTCGAACGGTGAACGCCCATCTGCGATCGGTGTACCGAAAGCTCGGTGTGAGCTCGCGCGCGGCGGCGAGCGAGTTCGCCCAGCAAAGCGGCCTGGTCTGACGGCGCGGAACACCTTACCGGCGCCCGCTCAGTGGAGGGGCGGCCTGCATCGCGCGGGCGAGAAGCGACGATCGAGGAGGCGGTCGAGCTGGATCGCGGCTGGAGGCCTCCGCATAGATGCGAGAAATCTGCATAATACGCAGATGGCTTCCGCCGCCATTCTCGGTTCTTCCGGCTTCGCCGGGCAGGAGACGCTCGACCGCGTCCTCGCGCACCCCCAGCTCGAGCTCGTCGCGCTCGGCTCCGACTCGCTGGCGGGCGAGCCGGCCGCCGCGCTCGATCCTCGGCTCACGCGCAACGGCCACGGGTCGCTGCCTTCTCTTCTCACGAACGCGGAGGCGCTCGCCTCCGGCGCCGAGCTCGTCTTCTCCTGCACGGAAACCGATCTCGACCGGCCGGAAGCGGCAGTCGTCGTCGACCTCTCGAGCTCTCACCGCTTCGCAGCAGACTGGAGCTACGCGCTGCCGGAGCTGTCACCGCCCACCGGCCGTCTGATCGCGAACCCCGGCTGTTACGCGACCGCGGCGCTGCTCGCGCTGGTGCCGATCGCGGAGGTCGTCGACCCGGCGAGCGTCGTCGTCGACGGGAAGTCGGGGATCTCCGGGGCCGGCCGCGCCCTGAAGGAGAGCTCGCACGCGGCCGCGGTGCTCGAGAACGTGACCCCCTACGCCGTCGGCAACCACCGGCACGCCCCGGAGATCGAGCAGCTGCTCGGCTTCCCCGTCTGCTTCGTACCCCACGTCGTCCCGCTGCGCCGAGGTCTCGTCTGCACCTGCTACGTGGGCGCGTCCGAGGACCCGCGCCCACTGCTCGAGGCCGCCTACGCGAACTCGCAAGTCGTCGAGGTGATCGACACCGTGCCCAACCTCCTCCGGCTCCAGGGCACCGACGCCGCCGAAGTTGCGGCCTTCGAGGACCGCGCGACCGGGCGCTGGATCGTGATCTGCGCGCTCGACAACCTCGGCAAGGGAGCCGCCGGCCAGGCAGTTCAGAACGCGAACCTCGCCCTCGGCCTCGAGGAAACGGCGGGGCTGCGCCTGAGCGGGGTGCTCGTCTGATGGCCGTGGCGGTCGCCCGCCCGCGGTCCGCAACCGGCGCCGTCACCGCCGCGCGCGATTTCGCCGCAGGCGCCGTGCACGCCGGGGTCCGCCGCGCGCGGCTTGATCTCGCGGTCGTGCGCTCGCTCGTCCCCGCGGTGGGTGCCGGGATGTTCACCGCCAATCAGGTCCAGGCCGCGCCGGTCGTACTCTCGAAGACCCACCTGGCCCGCGCCGAGCCGCAGGCGGTCGTGATCAACTCCGGCGTCGCGAACGCCGCGACCGGCAGGCAGGGCGAGCTCGACGCGCTCGCGACCGCCGCCGAGACAGCCGCGCTGCTCGACCTCGATCCGGAGCAGGTGCTCGTGCTCTCGACCGGCGTGATCGGCGCGAAGCTGCCGATGCCGAAGCTGCTCGCGGGCCTCGGCGAGATCGAGCTCTCGACCGACGGGGGCGCCGACGCCGCAGAGGCGATCCTGACCACCGACACCTGTGCGAAGGAAGCTGTCGTCCACGGCGGCGGCTTCACCGTCGGCGGGATGGCGAAGGGTGCCGGGATGATCCACCCGCACCTCGCGACGATGCTGGCGGTGGTCACCACCGACTACCCGCTCGGCCCGGGCGAGGCACACCGCTTCCTCAAGCGCGCGGTCAACGAGAGTTTCAACCGGATCTCCGTCGACGGGGAGTGCTCGACGAACGACGCGGTGATCATGCTCGCGAACGGCGCGAGCGGTGTCACCCGCACACCGGCGACCGACCGCGAGTTCGCCGCTGCGCTCGGCGAGGCCTGCACGGACCTCGCAGCGCAGATCGTCCGCGACGGTGAGGGCGCGACCGTCCTCCTCGAGATCGAGGTCAGCGGTGCGGCGACCGTCGGCGAGGCGAACGCGATCGCTCGGCGGATCGCGACCTCGCCCCTCGTCAAGACCGCCGCCTTCGGCCGCGACCCGAACTGGGGCAGGATCCTGGCCGCCGCCGGGTCGGCCTTCTGCGCGGGCGGGTTCGCGCAGGTCGACGTGGACCGCCTGACGCTGCGCATCAACGGGGTGGCCGTCTTCACGGGCGGCGAGCCCACCGGGGCCGAGGTGCCGCTCGAGGGCGTCGTGTGCCGCATCGGGCTGGACCTCGACCTCGGAAGCGCACGGGCCGCGTATCTCGCCTCGGATCTGACCTACGAGTACGTCCGGATCAACGCGGAGTACACGACGTGAGAGGCGATGCCGAGCAGAAAGGCGGCAGCGGAGCGGCCGGCCTTGGTGCGAGGCGATGTCGTGATGCCGCCGTAGGCGGCATCACCGTCGTCAAGGTCGGGGGTGCGGTCGCCGGCGTGGCCCAGATCGGCGAGCTCGACGACGCCGTCGTCGTCCACGGCGGGGGCCCGCAGATCTCGGCCGCGATGGAGCGCGCAGGCTTGACCGTCTCCTTTGTCCGCGGCCGGCGCGTCACCGACGCGGCGGCGCTCGGGGTCGTGCGCGGAGCGCTGCTCGATGTCAATCGCAAGCTCTGCCGGCTGCTCGGGGACCGTGCGATCGGTCTCGTCGGGGACGAGATCGGGCTCTGCGCGACCCGCGTGCCGGAGCTCGGGTGCGTCGGAGTGCCCGAGCCGAGCCGCCCGCGGGCCGTCCTCGACGCGCTGGCCGCCGGCCGGATCCCGGTCGTCGCGCCGCTCGCCGTCGGCCCGCTGAACGTGAACGCCGATGAGGCGGCGGCGGCGCTCGCCGTCGGCCTCGGCGCGGAGCGCATCGTATTCCTCTCGGACGTCGCCGGCGTCCTCCAGCGCGAGTCGGTGCTGTCGCGGATCGAAGCGGACGAGGCCGATCGGCTGCTCGACGACGGCGTCTTCGAGGGGGGGATCGTTCCCAAGCTTCGCGCTGCGGTGCGCGCGGCCAGGTTCGGCGTGCGCGCCGAGATCGGTCTCACTGAGGTCGTGGCGTGAGAGCCGAAGGCGTCAGCGTCGCCGTACGACCGCCGGTCCTGCCCACGTACGTTCGGGCCGACGTCACGTTTGTCGAGGGCGAGGGCGCCTGGCTGACGGCGGCGGACGGGCGCCGCTTCCTCGACTTCGCCGGCGGGATCGCCGTCGTCGGGCTCGGCCATGGACACCCCGCTCCGCTCGCGGCCGCACACGAGCAGCTCGACCGGCTCTGGCACGTCTCGAACCTCTACTGGACCGAACCGATGGCGAGGCTCGCCGCCCTGCTGTCCGAGCGCTTCGGCGGCGCGGCGTCTTTCTTCTGCAACTCGGGCGCGGAGGCGAACGAGGCGGCGATCAAGTATGCGCGCAAGGCGACCGGCAAGCCGGGGATCGTCGCGCTCGAGGGCTCGTTCCACGGGCGCACGACGGGTGCGCTGGCGGCGACCGGCCAGCCGGAGAAGCGCGCGGTGTTCGAGCCCTTGCTGCCGGGCGTCACCTTCGCGCGCCTCGACGACGCCGCCTCGCTCGAGCGAGCGATCGGAGTCGACACGGGGCTGATCCTGGTCGAGCCCGTTCAGGGCGAGGGCGGCGTGCTGCCTGCGACGGCGGCCTTTCTCGCCGCCGCGGCCGAGCTCGCCGCCGAACACGGCGCGCTGCTCTGCTTCGACGAGGTGCAGACGGGCGTGGGCCGGACCGGCTCGTTCTTCGCCTTCGAGCAGCTCGGCGTCCGCCCGCATCTCGTCACGCTCGCGAAAGGGCTCGCCAACGGACTGCCGATCGGCGCGCTCCTCGCCGCCGACGAGGCGCCGGCCGGCTTCGAGCCCGGGGACCACGCCTCCACCTTCGGCGGGAACCCGGTCGTCTGCGCTGCCGCGTGCGCCGTCGTCGACGCGGTCGACGACGCCCTGCTCGCGAACGTCCGCGACCGGAGCGCCCAGCTCGCCGAGGCACTTCCGGTCCGAGGGAGCGGGCTGCTGCTGGGCCTGGAGACCGGACGACCGGCGGCCGAGGTCGTCACCGCCTGTCTCGAGGCCGGCCTGCTCGTCACCTCGGCCGGGCCGACGACCCTGCGCCTCAGCCCACCGCTGACCGTCGGCGACGAGGAGGTCGCGCAGGCGACCTCGATCCTCCAGGAGGTACTTGCATGACCGCACATCGCCGCGAGCGCCAGGGCGTGATCCTGCGCCTGATCCGCGAGCGTCCGATCTCGACGCAGTCCGAGCTCGCCGATGCCCTGCGCGAGTCCGGCTACGAGGCCGTACAGACAACCGTCTCCCGCGACGTCGCCGAGCTCGGGCTCGTCAAGGTGCGCGACCAGAACGGGCGGCTCGTCTATGCGCCGGCCGGCGCCGCCGACCTCGACCGGCTGCGCGAGCTCGAGAGCGCCTTCCGGCGTTGGGCGCTCGCGATCGACGCGAACGACTCGCTCGTCGTCGTCTTCACCCCGCGCGGTTTCGCCGCCGCGCTCGCAGAGGCGATCGACGAGTCCAATCACCCACGCGTCCTCGCCACCGTGGCGGGTGACAACACGATCCTCGTCCTCCCCGCGGCGGGCGTCTCCGCCCCGGCGCTCCGCGAGGAGCTGAGCAGACACCTGCTGGAAGGAGTGGCATGAACCGTGGGCTTGACGGAGGTTCCCAGGGAGCGCAGGTGCCGGCTTGGCCGGTGCCGGACCGGGGACGAGCCACCGCAGTCCTGGCCTACAGCGGCGGCCTCGACACGACCTGCATCATCGCCTGGCTGAAGGAGGACTACGGCTTCGACGAGGTCGTCGCCGTGCTCGTCGACGTCGGGCAGGAGTACGACCTCGAAGCCTCCCAGGAGCGCGGCTACGCAGCCGGCGCCGACGACGTCCTGCTCATCGACCGCCGAGAGGCGTTCGCGAGCGAGCAGTGCGCGCAGGCGCTGAAGGCGAACGCGCTCTACGAGGGCAAGTACCCGCTCGTCTCGGCGCTCTCGCGCCCCGTGATCGCCGGGGCGGTCGCGGAGCTCGCGCTCGAGCTCGGCGCCGAGGCGGCCGTGCACGGCTGCACCGGCAAGGGAAACGATCAGCTGCGGTTCGAGCTCGCCTTCCGCGCGAACTATCCGGGGGTGAAGGTGATCGCGCCGCTCCGCGACAAGACTTGGACGCGCGACGACGAGGTCGAGTATGCGCTCTCGAAGGGCATCCCGATCAGCGTCACCAAGAGTTCGCCGTTCTCCTTCGACGAGAACCTGTTCGGCCGCTCGATCGAGGCCGGGATCCTCGAGGACCCGTGGGAGGCGCCGCCGGAGGAGCCGTACCTCTTCACCTCCGACCCGGACACGGCACCCGAGCCGAGCGAGATCGTCATCGGCTTCGAGGCCGGTCTCCCGGTGTCGCTCGACGGCGAGTCGTTGTCGCTGCTGGAGCTGATCGCGCAGCTGAACCGCCAAGCCGGCGCGTACGGGATCGGCCGGATCGACATGATCGAGAACCGCGCGATCGGCATCAAGAGCCGCGAGGTCTACGAGGCACCGGCGGCGATGACCTTGATCCCGGCGCACCGGGCGCTCGAGGATCTCGTCCTGACGAAGGCAGAGCTCGAGACGAAGCGCGGGATCGAGGACCGCTGGGCGCGGACGGTCTACGACGGGCTCTGGTTCTCGCCGCTGCGTCAGGCGCTCGACGCCTTCGTCGACAAGACGCAGGAGCTCGTCACGGGCGAGGTCCGGGTCGAGCTGCGGCCGGCCGCGGCAGTCGTCAACGGGCGGCGCTCCGAGCAGGCGCTCTACGCCGAGACGCTCGCCTCGTACGGGACCGGGGAGACCTTCCCGCACGAGGCTGCTGCGGGATTTATCGAGATCTCAGCACTGGAGCTCGAACTCGCTGCGACTCGCGCGAGAAGGCGAGTGACGGCATGAGCAGCCGCGGGGAGCGGCCCGGGGGGAACCGGGAGGTTCCCCTGGAAAATCGGCCTGGGAAGGTGCCGGTGTGACGCTCTGGGCAGGACGCGTCGAGGGCGAGCTCGCGCCCGAGGTGTGGGCGCTCGTCAAGGCGGCCGATGCCGAGCTCTTTCCCTTCGACGTCGAGGGGACCCGGCTCCATGCCCGCCGCCTTGCCGTCGCCGGGATTCTCGACCCCGACGAGCTCGCCGAGGTCGAGGAGCGTCTCTCGTCGCTCGATCCGTCGATGATCGAGGAGACGGACGAGGACGTGCATTCGGCGATCGAGCGGTTGCTCGGCTCGGTCGGGCGGAAGATCCATGCCGGCCGATCACGCAACGACCAGGTCGTCACCGCCTTTCGGCTCTGGGCGCTCGACGCATGCGCAGAGGCCGTTTCGGGAATCGAGGCGCTCGCCGGGGTGGTTCTCGACCGCGCGGAGGAGCACGCCGAGACGCTGATGCCCGGATACACGCACCTGCAGCGTGCTCAGCCGGTCACGCTCGGCCACCACCTGCTTGCCTGGGTCGAGATGCTCGACCGGGACCGCGACCGGTTCGCACTCGCGTCGTCCCACGCCGGGCCGCTCCCACTCGGCGCCGGCGCTCTGGCCGGGACGACGCTGCCGCTGCCGAAGGTGCGTAACTCGCTGGACTCGGTCGCCGACCGCGACTTCGCGCTCGACTACCTGTACGCGTGCGCTGCGCTCTTCGTGCACCTGTCGCGGATCGGGGAGGAGCTCGCGCTGTGGGCGACCGCCGAGTTCGGCTTCGTGCGGCTTCCCGAGTCGGCGGCGACCGGCTCGTCGATGATGCCGCAGAAGCTGAACCCGGACGTCGCGGAGCTCGCGCGCGGCAAGGCGGGGACGGCGGTCGGCCGCCTCACCGGGCTGCTCGCGACGGTCAAGGGACTTCCACTCGCCTACAACTCGGATCTCGGCGAGGACAAGCCGGTCGCGTTCGGCGCTCGCGCCGACGTCCGGCGGGTGTTGGCGGCTCTGACAGTGCTCGTGGGCGATCTCGTCTTCGCCGAAGAGCGGCTCGAGGATGCCGCCGCCGACCCGGGGCTCCTGGCGACCGACGCCGCGGAGGCGCTCGCCGCCGAGGGCGTGCCCTTCCGCGACGCGCACGAGGAGGTCGCCCGTGAGGTGCGCGCCGGGACGTTCGATCCGCAGACCACGGCGGCGGGGAGCGTCGCCGCGCGCCTCGGCGACGTGCGGGCGGCGGTGCGTGCCGCGCGCGCGCGTTTTCAGGCGCAGTAGGCGATCGCGTCGGCCAGGCCGAAGCGACCCGACCACAGGGCGCTGCCGACGACCGCGCCCTCGCAGCCGAGGTCGCGGACGGTGGCGAGGTCGCCGAGGCTCCCGATTCCGCCCGCGGCGAGAACGGGCAGGCCTACCGCGAGCACCTCGCCGAGGAGCTCGACGTCTGGCCCGGCGAGGGAGCCGTCGCGGCGCGTGCTCGTGACGACGAGCCGTCGCACGCCCGCGTCGGCACAGCGCCGGGCCAGCTCGCCTGGCAAGACGTCCGACTTCGCGAGCCAGCCATCTGTCACGATCCGGCCGTCCTTCGCGTCGACCGCGACCACGAGTTGCTCGCCGAAGCGCTCGGCCAGGAACGTCAGGCTCGAGCTCGACCCGCCGGCGGCCGCAGTCGTGCCGACGATGACTCGAGCGGCCCCGGCCTCCAGTGCAGCCTCGATCGACCCTGTGTCGCGCAGCCCGCCGCCGACCTGAACCGGCACCCCTGCGGCGGCGACGCTCCCCACGAGCCCCGGAGTGGGGCGGCCCGAGAAGGCGCCTTCGAGGTCGACGATGTGGAGCCACGCCGCGCCCTGGGCGGCGAAGCGCGCCGCCGCCCGCGCGGGATCGCCGCCCTCGATCGTGACGTGGTCGCGCTTCCCCTCGGAGAGCCGGACGCAGCGTCCTTCGAGGACGTCGATTGCCGGGATGACGGTGAAGGTTGCCATGTTCTCGTGTTAGCATGCTAACATGACAGCATGAGCGTGTACCCGACCGAGACCACCCCGCGACATGACGTCGAGGAGATCTCCGGACTCGACGAGCTCGCAGACGCCGCGCTCACCCTTCGCACCCGGGACGAGCTCAAGCGCTTCCTGCGCGATCTCTGCACGCTCGGCGAGCTGGAGGCGCTCGCCCACCGCTGGCAGATCGTCCGCCTGCTCGACGAGGGCCTTCCCTACCTCGAGATCGCAGAGCGGGTGCACACGAGCACTGCGACGGTCACGCGGGTGGCGCAGTGGCTGCGGCACGGCGCGGGCGGCTACGCGCTCGCGCTCGAGCGCGCGCCTTAGGGGCGGCCAGTGAGCGGCTCGGACGGACGGCTCCTCGTCGCCGTCCCCTCGAAGGGGCGGATGGCCCCGCCGGCGCTCGAGCTGCTGGCCGCCGCCGGCCTGCGCTTCGAGGCCGGCGAGCGCGCGCTGCACGTCCCCTCCCAGAACGCTCCTGTCGACCTCCTCCTCGTCCGCCCGCACGACATCCCCGAGTACGTCCAGGACGGGGTCGTGCACGCCGGGATCACGGGCGCAAACCTCGTTGTCGAGGCGCAGGCCGACGTCGTGCGGCTGGCCGAGCTCGGCTTCGCCCGCTGCACGCTGGAGGCGGCAGTTCCGAACGGCGCGCCTCAGCAGGCGCTCACCGATCTGGCCGGTCTCCGCGTCGCGACCGCCTACCCGGTCTCGACCCGACTCGCGCTCGCCGAGCTCGGCGTCGAGGCCTCGCTCGTCCCGGTCTCCGGCTCGGTCGAGGCGGCGCCGCGGCTCGGACTGTCCGACGCCGTCGTCGACCTCGTCTCGACGGGCTCGACCGCGAGCGTGAACGGGCTCCGCCGGATCGGCCGGCTGCTGTCGTCCGAGGCGGTTCTGATCGCCAACCGCGGCGCGCTCGACGACGGCCGGCGAGAGCTTGTCGAGCGGCTCGAGCTGATGGTCCGCGGAGTGGTCTCGGCGCGTCGGCGCAGGTACGTCATGCTCAACGCTCCCGAGCGGGCGCTACCGCGGATTCGCGAGCTCCTGCCGGGCATGGACGCGCCGTCCGTCCTCCAGCTCGCGGAGCCCGGCCAGATCGCGGTGCATGCAGCGGTCGACACGGACGAGATCTGGGACCTGCTCCCGCCGCTCAAGGCCGCGGGCGCGTCGTCGATCCTCGTCGTCCCCGTCGAGAGGCTCGTCCCCTGAGAGACGAAGCCGTCAACGACGTCGCCGAGATCGTCGCCGACGTCCGCGCGCGCGGGGATGCCGCGCTCCGCGACTGGGCGGCGCGGCTCGGCGACGAACCGCCGCGGCGCGTCGCGGTCGAGGGTCGGCTGGACGAACGGTCGCTGCGCGCGATTCGCGCACTCGCCGCGGCGGTCGAGACCGTCCACGCGGCGCAGCGTCCACGCGACGGCATCGTGTCGCCGATTCCGGGGATCGAGGTCGAGCGGCGCTGGTTGCCCGTCGACTCGGTCGGGGTCTATGTTCCGGCGGGGCTCGTCTCCACGCTGGTGATGACCGCGGTGCCTGCGCGTCTGGCGGGCGTTCCGCGGATCGCCGTCGCGACACCGCGTCCGTCGGCAGCGCTGCTCGGGACGGCCTGCGAGCTCGGAATCGACGAGCTGTACGCGGTGGGCGGCGCACAGGCGATCGCCGCCCTCGCCTTCGGCACGGAGACGATCCCGCCCGTCGCGAAGATCGTCGGCCCCGGCAACCGATTCGTGACCGCGGCGAAGCTGCTCGTCGCTGCGGACGTCGCGATCGACCTCCCGGCCGGTCCGAGCGAGGTGCTCGTGATCGCCGACGACACCGCCGACGCCGAGGAGTGCGCCGCCGACCTCCTCGCGCAGGCCGAGCATGGTCCCGGGGGCAAGGCGATCCTCGTCACGACGAGTGGCCGGGTCGCCGACGATGTCCTCGTTCGTACGAACGGGCGGGTCCGGATCGAGACCGTCGCCTCGCTCGCGGACGCCCTGCAGCGTGCAAACGAGGTCGCGCCGGAGCACCTCGAGCTGCTCGTCGCGGAGCCCGAGGCCGTCGCACCGGGGGTGCGGAACGCCGGCGCCGTCTTTGTCGGCACCCCCGCCGTCCTCGGCGACTACGCCGCAGGCTCGAATCACGTCCTCCCGACCGGCGGCCTCGCCCGCGGGACGGGCGGGCTCAGTCTGGAGGCGTTCCTGCGCCCGGTGCAGTTCGTCAGCGCAACGCGCGAAGGGATCGCCGCTGCACGCGAGACCGTCGAGACGCTGGCCGAGCTGGAGGGGCTCCCGCTCCACGCGCGGGCCGTCGCGGTGCGGCAGTGAGGGTGACGCCGCTCCCGGAAGGGTTCGAGTCCTACGTCTGGGCGTCGACGGCCGAGGAGGTCGCGCTCCGGCGGGGGCTGCATCCCGCGCAGGTGATCCGCTTCGACGCCAATGTCCCGCCGCTCCCGGGCGTGCCGCAGGTGCCGCTCGGCGAGAGCTTTAGCCGCTTGAACGAGTACCCGGAGGGGACGTACCGCGAGCTGCGCGAGGCGGCCGCCGGCTACGTCGGCGTCGAGCCGGAGCAGGTCGTCGTCGGTGCGGGCGCGGACGGGCTGATCGGCCTCGCGGCGCGCACGTTCCTCGCCCCCGGGCGGCGCGCGTACGTGAAGCGGCCGACCTACTCGCTGTACGCGATCGCCTCGGGCATCGCGGGCGCCCACGTGGTCGAGGGGGTCGACGAGGTGGACCTCGTCTGGCTGTGCAACCCGAACAACCCGACCGGGGAGCTCGCCGAGCCGGCCGAGATCGCGGCACTCGCGCGCTCGGTGCCCGACGCCGCCGTCGTCGTCGACGAGGCCTACTTCGAGTACGGCGGCAAGTCGGTCGTCCCGCTGATCGAGGCGGCCCCGAACCTGGTCGCGCTCCGCACGCTCTCGAAGGCGTTCGGCCTGGCTGCGCTGCGGGTTGGCTACGCGGTGGCGTCGCCGGAAGTCGCGCGCGAGCTCGACCGCCGTCGCGAGCCCGCGCCGGTAGCGGCCCCGGCGGCCCGAATCGCCGCCGCCGCTTTGCGCGACCCGCGCCTCGACGTCGAGCACACCGTCACCGAGCGGGAGCGAATGCGCGCGGCACTCCTCGCAGCCGGCTTCGACTGCCCGCCCTCGGCCGCGAACTTCGTTCTCCTGCGGGGCGCGGCGGACCGCGCGGACGAGTTGGAGGCGCTGGGCCTCGTCGTCCGCCGCGTTCCGGAGGCGATCCGGATCACCGTCCGGCTCCCTGCGGAGAACGACCGCATCCTCGCTGCCCTCGGCGCCCGGCCTGCAGCAGCGGCGTCCCGCTCTGCCCTCGTCGTCCGGACGTCGGCGGAGACGGCGCTCCGGATTGCCCTCACTCTGGACGGCCGAGGTCGGGTGCGCGCGCGGACCGGCATCGGCTTCCTCGATCACCTGCTCGCGCAGCTCGGGTTCCACGGCGGACTCGACCTCGAGGTCGTCGCCGGCGGCGATCTCGACGTGGACGCGCACCACACCGTCGAGGACGTCCTTGCGGCGCTCGGCGACGCGGTCGGGCAGGCGCTCGACGGCCGGGCCGGGGTGCGGCGGTACGGCTCGGCGACGGTGCCCATGGACGAGGCACGAGCGACCGCGGCCGTCGACCTCGTCCGACGGCCGCACGCCGAGGTCGCCCTCGCCTTCCGGGGTGACTGCGTCGGTGGGCTGCCGCTGACGCTGCTCCCGCACGCGCTCGAGCGGTTCGCGGTCCAGGCCGGGCTGACGCTGCACGTCGAGGCCGTGGGCGAGGACGACCACCACGTCGCCGAGGCGGCCTTCAAGGCCGTCGGCCGCGCGCTGCGCGAGGCGTGCTCCGTCGAGGGTGCAGTGTCGAGCTCGACCAAGGGTTCGCTGTGAGAGACGAAGCCGAGTACAGAGGCGACAGCGCAGCTGTCGGCCTCGGTGCGAGGCGAGGTCGTGACGCCGGAGGCCTCAACGCGGTCTTGGTCGACTACGGCGCCGGCAACCTGCGCAGCGTCTGCTCCGCCTTCGAGCGCGCCGGGGCGACCGCGAGCGTGAGCACCGACCCCCGCATAGTGCGTGAGGCGCCTCTCGCCGTGATCGCAGGCGTCGGGAATGCGGAGGCCGCCGCGCGCCGGCTCGGGGCCGACGGCCTCGCAGAGGTGCTGCGCGAGCGGGCCGGCGCCGGCAGACCTGTCCTCGGCATCTGTCTCGGCATGCAGCTCCTGTTCGAGGACAGTGAGGAGGGTGGCTTCGGCCTCGGCGTGCTTCGCGGTCCGGTCCGTCGCCTGCGCGCGGCTCGCGTCCCGCACATGGGCTGGAACACGCTCCGGCTCACGGCGCACTCCGTGCTGCTCGACGGCCTCGACGGCGCAGACGTCTACTTCGCCCACTCGTTCGCCTGCGCACCGTCCGAACCGGTGGCCGTCGCGGAGGTCGACCACGGCGGGCCCGTCGTCGCCGCCGTCGAGCGCGGCGCGGTCGCCGGCGTCCAGTTCCACCCCGAGCGAAGCGCTTCGCCCGGCGCGCGAGTCCTCCGAAACGCGGTCGCGTGGTCAAGAAGCGCGTGATCCCCTGCCTCGACGTCGCGGGTCGCCGCGTCGTCAAGGGGGTTCGCTTCGAGGGCCTGCGGGCGGTCGGCGACCCGGTCGAGCTCGCGACGCGTTACTCGCAGCTCGGCGCGGACGAGCTCGTCTTCCTCGATGTGACCGCCTCGATCGAGCGTCGTCGGCCACTGCTCGACCTCGTCGAGCGGGCCGCGGCGGAGCTCGAGATCCCGTTCACCGTCGGCGGCGGGATCGCCACGCTGGAGGATGCCCGCGGCCTGCTACGCACGGGCGCCGACAAGGTTGCCGTGAACAAGGCGGCGGTCGACCGGCCGGAGCTCCTCACCATGCTGGCGGACGAGTTCGGCGCCCAGGCGGTCGTCTGCGCGATCGACTCCCGCGCCGGCGAGGTGGTGACCGGCGGCGGCCGGTCGCCCCGGGGCCGCGAGGCCGTCGACTGGGCGTGCGAGGCCGTGGTGCGCGGCGCCGGCGAGATCCTCCTCACCTCGATCGACGCGGACGGGACCCGGGCCGGCTACGACCTCGAGCTGACCGGCGCAGTCGCGCGCGCGGTGACCGTGCCGGTGATCGCGTCCGGCGGCGCGGGGGACTCCGACGACCTGGCCGAAGCCTTCGAGGCCGGAGCGGAGGCTGCGCTCGTCGCCTCGATCGTCCACGAGCGGCCGGAGCGTCTGCCGGAGCTGAAGCGCGAGCTGAAGGAGGCCGGGTGGCCCATTCGGGGATGACGGAGCCAGACCAGGCTGGGGACAGTCCTCGGACATGGCCGGAACTGACGCCTGCGATCGTTCAGGATGCGGACGGCGGTCGCGTCCTGATGCTCGCGTGGATGGACGAGGAGGCGTTGCGGCGGACGCGGGCGACGGGCGAGGCCTGGTTCTGGAGCCGGTCACGAGGTGCGCTCTGGCGCAAGGGCGAGACGTCCGGCCACACGCTCGCCGTCGTCGAGCTCCGGGAGGACTGCGACGGGGACGCGATCCTCGTCCGTGTTCGCGCCACGGGACCGGCGTGTCACACCGGCTCGCTCTCCTGTTTCGCCCCGTGGCTCTGGCGCCGCGTCGCCGAGCGGGCGAAGGAGCGCCCCGAGGGCTCCTACGTCGCCCGCCTGCTGGACGAGGGCCTGGCCGCGTGTGCCCGCAAGGTCGGCGAGGAGGGTGTCGAGGCCGCCCTGGCGGGGGCAGGCGAGAGCGACGAGCGGCTCGTCGAGGAGCTCGCCGACCTCTGGTTCCACAGCTACGTGCTACTCGCCGCCCGCGGGCTCGACCCCGCCGCGGTCGAGGACGTGCTCGCGCGCCGGGCGAGAGCCTGAAGCGGGGGCGCGGGACGGACGCCGCACGTTCCGCCCGCGCCCTGGACGAGCGTACTACGAGTTTTCTCCCTTTCCAACCCGGAAGTGCCTACGTCCCTTCCGTGACGGGCTGTGGGACGACCGGCGGCGTGTCTCGCGAGGACAGGCCGCGCTCCCACGGCGGCGTGATCCAGGCGTCGTAGCCGCCCGGCACCGGGATGTAGAACTCGGGGTAGCCCCACATGCCGTGCTCCGAGACGTCGAGGCCGGCCGTCTCAGTCTCCTCCTCGACGCGGATGCCCCAGAGCCGCTTCAGCACCCAGAGCGCCCCGAACGACGCGGTGAACGTGAAGACGCCGACGGCTACGAGGCCGAGCGCCTGCACGCCGAGCTGGTGGAACGAGCCGGTGTAGACCAGGCCGCCCGTCCCCGTCGCGAGATTCTTCGCCAGGGCCGGCACCGCGAAGAGCCCAGTGGCGAGCGTGCCCCAGACGCCGCTCATCCCGTGCACCGCGACCGCGCCGATCGGATCGTCGATCCCGATCCGCTCGACGGCGATCACGCCGACGACCGCGATGAAACCCGAGACGAGGCCGATCACGACTGCGGCCCACGGAGCGACGTAGCCCGACGCGGCGGTGATCGCGACGAGCGCCGCGAGCACGCCGTTCAGCATCATCGAGAGATCCGGTTTCTTCAGGACGAGCCACGCCGTCAGCACGCCGCCGAGTGCGCCGGAGGCGGCCGCGAGATTCGTCGTCAGCGCGACGTACGCGAAGTAGCCGAAGCCGCCGAAGTCGACCGACAGCGTCGAGCCCGGGTTGAACCCGAACCAGCCGAACCAGAGGATCAGCGTTCCGAGCACGGCGTAGGGGATGTTGTGTCCGGGGATCGGGTTCGCCCGGCCGTCTGTGCCGAACTTGCCGATCCGCGGGCCGAGCAGCACCGCGCCCGCCAGGGCGGCCAGAGCACCCTGGTAGTGCACGACCGTCGAGCCGGCAAAGTCCTGCATTCCCTTGGCGAAGAGCCAGCCGTGCGGGCTCCAGATCCAGTGCGAGACGATCGAGTAGACGATCGTGAAGTAGACGCCGAAGACGAAGTAGACCCACAGCTTCGCCCGCTCGGCCATCGCGCCCCAGACGATCGCGAGCGACACGCCGGCGAAGACGACCTCGAAGAGGTACCCCGCGGCGCCGGGGATCTCGGCGAACCAGTCGAACGGCGCCTTGCCGACCGACGTGAGCGCGTCGACCGACGGGAAGAACCCCTCGGTGCCGACGAAGCCGTGGCCGCCGCCGAAGGCGATCCCGAAGCCGACCATCCAGTAGACGATCGAGCAGACGGCGAAGATGAGCACGTTCTTGCCGGCGATGTGGCCGGCGTTCTTCATCCGGGTCAAGCCGGCCTCGAGGAAGGCGAAGCCCGCCTGCATGAACATCACCAGCACTGCGGTCACGACGACCCAGATCGTGCTTGCAGCGATCAGCAGGTCATGGTTCTTAGGCAACGACATCAACCTCCTCCAGCCGCCTGGCCGTCCTGTTGTGGGTCACATTCGCGACGGGAGTCGTCCACACGATCCCGTCCCCCGACTCGTTGCCGCTCCGGGCTGCGTCGACGATCGCGCCGACGACCTCGTCGGTCCTCTCGTCGTCGACCACGAACACGAGCAACGCCTTCGGCAAGAAGCGGGACTCGAAGACGCGGCCGCGGTACTCGTGGGTCACGCCCCGTTGACGGCCGTGGCCGATCGCTTCGATCACGGTGACGCCGACATGACCGGTGGCGTCCTCGACGGCGTCGATCACCGTCTCGACCCGCTCGCGAATCACCACCGCCTCCACCTTGGTCCAGCTCATTGCGCCCTCCTCTCCATCAGCACGGTGTCGCGCCAGACCCCGTCGAGCTGCCCGATCCGCTCGCGGACGCCGACGACACGGAAGCCGCAGCGGCGGTGGAGCTCGATGCTGCCGACGTTCTCGGCGAAGATCGAGGTCTGGATCGTCCAGATCCCGGCTGCCTCGGCATCGGCGCAGAGCCGGCCGAGAAGGGCGGCTCCGATGCCCTGCCCCCGCGCGCCTTCGGCGACGTAGACGCTCTCCTCGACGACTCCCGCGTAGCACGGCCGCCGCGACACCGGCGAGAGCGCGGCCCAGCCCATGACCTCGCCGTTCTCTTCGGCGACCAGGCGGGGCCCGGCGAGGTGGGCTGCGTCCCATGCCTCCCAGGCCGGCGCCTCCGTCTCGAACGTCGCCCGGCGGGTCGCGATCCCCTGTTCGTAGATCGTCTTCACCGTCGGCCAGTCCTCTGTGCGCATCGCTCTGATCTCCATCTGTCGGACCAACAAAAAAGCCCCAGGCTCCCGAGGGAGTCCTGAGGCCCCGTTGCCTCTCGCGGCGCCGTCGGCGGCGCCTGTAGCCCACGATACGGGTTCCTGCGGACGAGGTCAAATTCGATCAGGCGTCGCACCGTCTGCGCACCCGGAGGGGCCGCAAGGCCCGTCCGCAGTTTTGCGCTCGGCCACCGCTGGTCGTTAGGATCGAAGCCTCGCGCCGATTGGAGGTCTCGCCGTGAAGCGAACAGATCCAGAGCGACACCCTTAGGTCACCCGCCTCGCCGCGTTTGCGCGCCTGCCGAGACGTCTGGTAGCCTCGGCGCCTCGATGTTGCGCTCCTTCAGCTGACGCACGTTTCTCGCGCGCGCCCCCGGTCCCCCGGTGGGTGCTCTCGTCCGTGTCCGTCCCGAGCTGGGGTCGAGGAGCAACAGATGAAAGCCGTTGAAGTTCACAAGCTACGCAAGGAGTTCGTCCGCAAGGACGGGCGCAAGCGCGTCCGGGTCGAGGCGTTGCGCGGCCTGACGTTCGCCGTCGCGCGCGGCGAGTGCATCGCGATCCTCGGTCAGAACGGCTCGGGGAAGTCGACGCTCGTCCGGCTGCTCTCGACGCTGCTGCTGCCCGACGGTGGCAGTGCGCGCATCTTCGGGCACGAAATCGCGGAGACTAGGGCCGTCCGGCGGATGGTCAACCGAGTGTCCGTCGAGGCGTCGTTCTTCAAGAAGATGTCCGCAGTCGAGAACCTCGCGTACGCGGCGCGGTTCTACGGGCTGACGCCGCGCGAGACGCGAGAGCGGATCCCGGTGATCCTCGACCGGGTCGGCTTCCCCGCCTCGCGGCGCTCACATGCGATGGAGAACCTCTCGCGCGGCACGCAGCAGAAGGTCGCGCTTGCGCGTGCGCTGCTCACGTCGCCGATTCTGCTGCTGCTCGACGAGCCGACGACAGGCCTGGACCCGCGCTCGAAGTTGGAGGTGCAGGACTTCATCCGCGAGGTGCGCGCGATCCACGACACGACGATCCTGCTCTGCACGCACGACCTCGGCGAGGCCGAGATCCTGGCCGAGCGCGTCGGGATCCTCGACGACGGGCGGCTGCTGTGCCTGGAGCCTGCGGACGAGATCAAGGAGCGCTACGGCGTCGAGACGCTCGAGGAGGCGTTCTTCGCCGCGGCCGGCCGCGCCTTCGAGGAAGAGGAGGGCGAGGAAGAGGAGGTCCCGGCATGAGCCGAAGGCTCGACGCAAGCGTCCAGGGACCGGAGGCACGGGCTTTGCCTGCGCCGGAGCGGGGCGTCAGCGCCATTGCCGTCGCGGCGAGGCACGAGCTGATCGGCCTCTACGGAGTCGTCGAGCGGAACTGGTACCTCGTCAAGCGCTACGCCTGGTGGGAGCTCGCATTCTTCGTCTGGACGATCGCGAACACGCTGTCGATCGTCTTCATCTCGAAGGCGGCGAACGTCTCCGCGGCCGAGCAGAACCGGCTGACGACGATCCTGCTGATCGGCGCCGTGATCTGGTCCTACCTCGGGATCATCTTCGAGATTCTCACCGAGACGGTCGCTTGGGAGCGCTGGGAAGGGACGATCGAGTACACGTTCATGGCGCCGCTCTCGCGCCCGGTCCACCTGATCGGGATGGGGTTGTTCGCGGTCGGCTACGGCCTCGTCCGGGCCTCGCTCGTCTTCGGCGTGGTCGCGGCGTTCTTCGGGCTGCACATGCCGGATGCGAGGTTCGACACGGCGCTACTGCTGCTCGGCATCGCCTCTGTGTCCTTCATCGGGATCGGGATGATGACCGCTGTCCTGCCGCTGATCTCGCCGGAGAAGGGCACGCAGCTCGGGTTCATGGCCCAGGGGATCATGCTGGTCGTCTCGGGCGTCTACTACCCGGTCTCGGTGCTTCCGGACTGGATGCAGACGATCTCGACGATCTCGCCCGCGACCTACGCCCTGCGGGGCATTCGGAGCGCGGTCCTGGAGGGCGCCTCGCCCGCGGAAGTGTGGGGTGACATCTGGCCGCTGCTCGTCATCGGCGCGGTCTCGATCCCACTCGGCCTGTGGGTCTTCCGCCGCGGCGAGCGCTACGCGAAGCAGCACGGGAAGCTGAAGCGCTCGGGCTAGAAAACGCCACGTCTAGAAGGAAAACGTACGGCTGGCCGTGAACGGGTTCGCGCGGTAGTCCGACGCGGTCACACGGACGGCGATGCGGTAGGTGCCGCGGCGTAGCGGCTTCTCCGTCAGGCCGACGCGCTTCCGTATCCCGGCGACCGCCCGTCCCCGCACGCGCGCCACCAGCGACGAGCCCTTCGTCAGCCGCACCTCGTAGACGCTGTCCGCGTCCGCGAGCAGGCTGATCGGCCGCATGATCGGCGATCGTGCCGTCGGCTTCCGCACCGGGAAGAACGAGACGAGCGGCCTCGGCGCGAGCAGCATCGCGCAGCCGGTCGGCGCCTGCTCCTGCAGGCGGCGCGCTGCGGCCTCGACGCCTGGAAGGCTCGCCTTCCGCGAGCCGTTCGCGTAGTAGACGCCGGACTGCCAGCCGCCGCGGACCGGCTCGTCGATCAGGCGGAAGACGAAGAAGGTCCGCACGGTCGGCTGACACGCGGCCATCTGCATCGCCTTGGCGTAGAACTTCGCCTGCACCGACTCTCTGACCGGACGTGTCGTCGCCGGCTCGGTCCCGGTATACGCGGCCGACAGGGCGGCCGGGATACGCGACTCGACGCCGAACTCTGCGTACACGATCGGGATCTTCGACCCCGCCTGCGCCGTCCCGTCGAACGCGCGGCCGAGGAGCGAGACGAGACGGCCGTAGTCGGCGATCGTCATGATCCGCGGCGAGTAGTGCTCGTAGGTCGGCGGCAGGTTTGCATGCTCGAGGTAGGGGTGGAACGCGAAGGAGTCCATGATCGGGCGCTTCCGTCTGCTCTCTCGATACGCCTTGCCCATGTCGAGCAGGAACCGCTGCGGCGCCTGCGTGTCGCGCACGGTGCCGGGGCGGTTGACGCCCGCGTGCGCGAGGGCGCCGCCGACGACCTCGACGGAGGGCGCGACCGCCTTGATCGCGTCGTAGGTTCGGGCGAGCAGGCGGACGTACGCCGGCGCGGCGACGTCTCTGCCTGCTCGGCCGAACTGCGGCAGCCAGAACCGGTTCAGGTTCGGCTCGTTGCCGATGATGATGTGGTCGACCTCGGGCAGCCGCGCGGCGATCCAGGCCGCCCAGCGGGCGAACGCCGTCCGGGCGGGAACCGTCCGCGGCGTGTCGGTCGGCCCGTCGGGGTAGAGCGTCAGGTAGATGTCGATCCCCGACGCCGCCGCCTGCTGGACGGCGTACTGGAGATCGGAGAGCTGTCCGGGATCGAGGGCCTTCTGGCCGCGTCTCCAGGTCAGCGTGACGCGGCCGACGTCGTCGAGCCCCGAGTCGGTCATCGCCTCGACGGTGCTCCCGACGAGCTCGCGGACGAGCAGCTCCGGCACGACCGCGCCGATCTGCAGCGGCGTCGCCGCGGGGGCGGCCCGGCCGGCGGCCGCAGACAACGTCCCGGCGGCCACGACCACCGGCATGAGCCAGGCGAGGCGCTTCACGGAGCCCGGTAGTTTGCCCGGACGCCGGCCTCCCGGAACCCGGCTCGGAGTATGTTGCGGTACGAGCTCGACGGGCGGCCCTCCTCGAGCTCCCCGGACTCGGTGACCACGTTCGTGCATCCCTGCTTGCGGGCGTCCTCGATCCGAGCGGCGAGGATCCCGCTCTGCGCACCACGGCCCCGATATCGCGGCAGGGTTGCGGCGTAGCCGAGCCAGCCGACATGGTCCTGGACGAACAACGCGCCGGCACCGGCCGGCTGCTCGCCGTCGTAGGCGACGTAGCAGGACCAGCCGGGCCTGCCGACGATGTTCGCGGCGAACGGCGTCGTCCACTCCGGCAGGCCGTAGCTCTCGGCGACGACGTGGGCGAAGTCACCGACGTGCTCCGGACCGGCCAGGCGCACGTCGAGGTCGCTCCGGGCCTCGCGCGGCCCGACGCCGCGCGAGAACTTCATCCAGCCGTAGTCGCGGACAAAGCCCTGCTCCTCGAGCTCCGGCCCCACGCCGTGCGAGTCCGAGACCCACCACCGCGTCTCCCCGTAGAAGGCGGCGATCTCCTCGAGCGGCTCGGTCGAGCTCAGGTTGAGGACACGGTTGAACATCCGCGAGCCGAGCCCGCGCACGGCGACACAGGTGGCGCCGCCGATCTCGGCAACCTCGCACAGCTCCGGCGAGGCCTCGAAGGCATCGACGAGCGCCGCGTACTCCGTGGTGTTCAGATCGAGGACCACCCCGACAGCCTACTGAGGTATGCTGGGTTCGTTCGTAGGCGACGTTGCCTCGGACGCGGAAGGTGCGCGTCTGGGGCTTTTGTTTTTTTCGTCGAAATCCAAATCGTCGAGGAGGAAAGGATGGCGCAGGTGGAGTCGAAAAACAGGGCGACATCCAGCGAGGAAACCCGCCGCGAGGTCCTCGCCCGCTGCGAGACCGAGGGCGTCGAGTCGATGCTCCTCTGGTTCAACGATCTCGAGGGCCATCTCAAGAGCTTCGCGATCACGCCGGATGAGGTCGAGGGCGCGCTCGACGACGGGATGGGCTTCGACGGTTCGTCGATCACCGGCTTCAACGCGATCGAGGAGTCGGACATGGTCGCGATTCCCGACCCGGACACGTTCGTCGTGATGCCGTGGCGGTCCGGCGAGTCGAAGGTCGCCCGGATGATCTGCGACGTCGTCACTCCCGACGGCAAGCCCTACGAGGGCGATCCGCGCTACGTCCTCCGGCGTGCGATCGAGCGGATGCAGGACCTCGGGTTCGACACGTTCAACGTCGGGCCCGAGCTCGAGTACTTCCTGTTCAAGGACGCAGGTCGTACCGAGACGCTCGACGAGGGCGGCTACTTCGCGATGACGACGCAGGACGCCGCGACCGAGCTCCGCAACGAGACAATTCAGGCCCTCGAGAAGGTCGGGATTCCGATCGAGTACCACCACCACGAGGTCGGGCCTTCGCAGCACGAGATCGACATGCGGTACGCGCCGGCACTGGAGATGGCCGACCACACGCTCACCTACCGGCTGGTCGTGAAGGAGATCGCGGCGAAGAACGGCGTCTACGCGACCTTCATGCCGAAGCCGATCTTCGGCGAGAACGGCTCGGGCATGCATACACACCAGTCCCTCTTCACCGACGGGCGGAACGCGTTCTTCGACGGTGACGACAAGTGGCATCTCTCCGAGGCCGGCAAGGCGTTCATCGCCGGCCAGCTGCGCCATGCGCGCGAGATCGCCGCGGTGTTCGCGCAGTGGGTGAACTCCTACAAGCGCCTCGTGCCTGGGTACGAGGCGCCGGTCTACGTCGCCTGGTCGCAGCGGAACCGCTCGGCCCTGATCCGCATCCCGCTGTACAAGCCCGGCTCGGAACAGGCCACGCGCGCCGAGATCCGCTGCCCGGACCCGGCCTGCAACCCGTACCTGACCTTCGCGGCACTGCTGCACGCGGGCCTCGAAGGGATCGAGAAGGGCTACCAGCTGCCCGAGCCGATGGAGACGAACCTCTACCACCTGACCGCCGAGCAGCGGCGCGAGCGCGGGATCGTCGCGCTGCCGGAGACGCTGGGCGAGGCGATAGACGAGCTGGCGCAGTCCGAGCTCGCGCGCAAGGCGCTCGGTCCGCACATCTTCGATCGCTACATCGAGATCAAGCGCAAGGAGTGGGACGAGTACCGCGTCCAGCTGACCGAGTGGGAGCTGGAGCGGTACCTGAAGGAGCTGTAGCTCAGCGGGGCCGTCGTCATCCGTTTGCATCTGTCCTTTTCGGACGATGCGGTCCCGTTCGCTCCTCCTCTAAGATGCACGCACGCCTCGCCACCCTGCGGCGGCGGGGCTGACTGACGGCCGACTGCGAGCTGCGTTATGCGCGGCTCGTGGTCGTTCTGGGCCGCGATAATCCGCGGCCCGTGTCGTTCTGGGCCGCGATAATCCGCGGCCGGAAGGCCACGTGCCCCACCACGCCGGCTTCCGGACTCCTCGAATGCTCTAGCCGAAGCTCTGGATCGACTCGCGCACGAGTCGCAGCCCGATCACGCCGCTGCGGCCGTCGATCGCGCTGATCGCGTCGGCCGGGACGAGCCGGCGGCGGCGCAGGAACCCGGAGCGGACGGCGAGCGCGTCGGGCACGTCCGGGGAGGTGCCGTACATCGGCGCCTCGACCCGTCCGACCACGCGGCCGCGAGCGTCGGCGACGAGGTAGCCCGTCGTCGCAGCCAAATCGAGAGCTGCGGCCGCGGAACTCATTGTCGGAAACGTACGCGTCGCGTGCGTGGGAAAAACACGGGTTCCGTTAGGGTTCTGTTAACCGACGGGTTTCCCTGCCATCAGCACGATCGCGGCCACGAGGCCTGCCAGCACGACCCAGGGCGGAACGGTCGCGGGCGATGCCGGCCAGCCGCCACGGCAGCCAAGGCTAGAGGGCACCCGGCTTACAATCGGTTCGTGGATGCGTCCGAGCGGCACCTGCGGCTCCTGACGGAGACGATCGCCGCCGTCAACTCGACGTTCGACCTCCAGGAGGTGCTGGAGCTCGTCGCCAGCAAGGTCGCGGAGGCGCTCGGAACCGACGCGTGCTTCGTCTATCTCTACGACGAGCGGAGCGACGAGCTCGTGCTCCGGGCGACGCACGGGACGAGCGTCGAGGAGATGACCCGGCGCCCGAAGATGCGGCCCGGCGAGGGGATCACGGGTACCGCCGCGGCCGAGCGGGCGCCGGTGATGATCGCGGCGCAGGCACATCTCGACCCGCGTTTCAAGGGGTTCACGAACCTGCCCGAAGAGGAATACGAGTCGATCCTCGCTGTACCGATCCTCGCGCGGGACAAGCTCGAGGGTGCGCTGAACGTCCGCACGCGCGAGCCGCGTAACTTCTCGCAGGGAGAGATCGAGCTCCTGCTCGCGATCGCGGCCCAGGTCGCGCAGTCGATCGAGCACGCGAAGCTCTACTCGCAGGCGCAGCGGCGCGTCGAGGAGCTGGAGGCGCTCGCGCGGATCTCGGAAGCCGTCTCCGAGTCGCTCTACCTCGAGGAGTCCTTGGAGGCGATCGTGAAGACGACGATGGACGCGGTCTCGGCGACGGGCGCGGCGCTTGTGCTCGAGAACGGGAAGATCGCCTGGCCCGAGGGGCGGGCCGGGAACTACGCGGTGCGGACGCCGCTGCGCTGGAAGCGCCGACAGATCGGCGAGCTCGTCGCCGACCGGGACACTCCGTTCTCCGACGAGGAGCGCCAGCTGCTCGCCTCGATTGCGCACCACGCAGCGGTCGCGCTCGAGCACGGGCGCGCCGTGATGCGCGGCGTGCTCGCGCAAGAGATCCATCACCGAGTGAAGAACAACCTGCAGACAGTGGCCTCGCTGCTGCGACTACAGGCGCGCGGCGACGCCGTCGACCCGCGGCGCGCGCTCGACGACTCCGTCAACCGGATCCTCGCGATCGCGGCGGTGCACGAGGTGCTGACCGAGCGGCGCGACGAGAGCGTCGACCTCGGGGAGCTGCTCGAGCGGCTGCGGGCGATGCTCGTGCAAGGGCTGGGCGCCGACAAGCGGGTCGAGGCCGCGCTCAACCCTGTTTCACTCGAAGGCGACCGCGCGACCGCGCTCGCGCTCGTCTTCAGCGAGCTGCTCCAGAACGCGCTCGAGCACGGCGGGCAGTCGGTGCGGATCGAGCTCTCGGAGCGGAACGGCGACGTCGTGCTCGCGATCGCCGACGACGGCGGTGGAATCGACGACGCCCCCCAGGGCACGGGCCTGTCGATCGTCGATGCGCTCGTCCGCGAGGAGCTCGGGGGGACGCTCTCGCTCGCCGACGACGGCGGCCTGCGCGCCGAGGTCGTGTTCCCCGCGTGAGGATCCTGGTCGCAGAGGACGAGACGATCATCCGGCTCGATCTGCGCACACTGCTGGAGGGGGCGGGATTCGAGGTCTGCGCAGAAGCGAAGGACGGGCTGGAGGCGGTCGAGCTGGCGCGCTCGTCGCAGCCCGACCTCGCCGTGCTCGATGTGAAGATGCCGCGCCTCGACGGCATCGAAGCCGCGCGGCGAATCCTCGACGAGCGTCCCATTCCGATCGTGATGCTGACCGCGTACGGGCAGGACGAGCTCGTCTCGCGCGCGGTCGAGGCGGGCGTGTTCGGGTACCTGGTGAAGCCGTTCCGCGAGGGCGACCTGTTGCCCGCGATCAAGACTGCGCGGGCCCGGCACGAGGAGCTCGTCGCCCTCCGCGAGGAGGCGGAGTCGTTGGCCGAGGCGCTCGCCGCGCGCAAGTCGATCGAGCGGGCCAAGGGCCTGCTGATGGCGAAGGAGAGCCTGACCGAGCAGGAGGCGTTCGAGCGCCTGCGCCGCGCGTCACAGCTCGCGGGTAGGCCGTTGAAGGTGGTCGCCGACGCGTTGATCGCGACGTTCGAGGCGGCTTAACCCGGCTCCTCGACGTCGAACTCCTCGGCGATCTCGGGGTCGCTCCCGATCAGGTCGATCAGATCTCGCGGGAAGTCGCCGGGCTCGTCGTCCCACGTCTCGACCACGCCGAAGCGCTCGGTCGCCTCGTCCGAGATCCAGGTGCGGTTCGGGGACGCCTCGAGATGTGGACGCAGCTCCTCGATCGTCGTCTTCGAGCCGGCCAGGTTCCAGAGCAGCAGGCGGACGATCACGCGGCGGTCCGGGCCGGCGTCGGGACGGCGAGGCCTTTCGCGCCGGGCTCGGAAGTCGTCGGCTCGAAGCCGGAGCGCCCGAGGAGCTCCAACCCGAGCCGCGCGCGGCGGACACGCTCGCGCGAGAGGGCGATCGTCGTCGAGTCGAGGTGCGTGCCCGCCGGGTAGACGTCGGGCGCGTTCCGGAGGCCGAACTTGATGTAGACCGGGGCCGCGACGCGGATCAGCTCGGGGATCTCGTGGTGGCGGACGAAGCCGCCGACGTTGTCCGGCGCCTCGACGTAGACGTCGAGGGGGAGGTCGACGGCGGCCCGGATCGCCGCGATCTGCGCGAGCGTGAGGTCGGTCGGCAGGTTGATCGTGTCCGCGCCGAGGTCGGCGAGGACGCGCGCGGCGGCCGGGTTCGCTGCCGGGAGCATGACCGAGATCTTCGCCTGCATGTCTTCCGGGAGAAAGCCGGTGCGGCGCGCAGCGGCGAAGGCGGACAGGACGCCGATGTCGGCGATCAGCACGCTGCGGAAGCCGTGGTCGGCCGCGCGGCGCGCGTCGTCGAGGCAGGCAACCACCTGCTCCTGGCCGCGGGCGACGGGAGCAAAGACGCCTCCGGCGGGGGCGCGTGCGGCCGCAGACGTGTCCCAGGCTGCGTTCGGCCGCGCGAACAGGCTCACCTCCACCCGGGCGTCCGCCGCGAGACGGGCCGCCTCGTCGAGCTCCCCATCCGTGAGGAGAAAGACGCCGCTTCCCTGGGAGACGCGGTGCACGGATACGTCGAGGCGCACAGCCTCCTCGAGCACGGCTTCGAGGCAGCGCGGGCCCTCGGTGCTCGGGATCTCGATCCGGTACTGCGCCCCGTCCGGGAAACTCTTCGCCGATCCGGGCAGCTCGTTCAGGTCCCCCGATGGGAGATCGATCGAGCGGAGGAAGTCACGCGTCTGGCTCACGGGGCGACCCTAACTCAAACCCGCGACGACGCTGGCCGAGCCGCCCTTCCGCTCATCCTCCGTACTTCGAGCCTACGGCGATGCCTGGGCCTGCTCGAACAGGGTCTCCCACCGGTCGAGCAGCCCCTGCAGCTCGGCGCGCGCGGCGCGGTGCGCGGCCAGGAGCTCGACGTTCCCCCAGTCCTCGGCGAGCCGCCGCTCCAGGTCGGCGACGGCCGCTTCCTTCGCGGCGATCTCGGCCTCGACGCGCTCGAGCGGACTGGGCCCCTTTGGCTTCGGCCGTTCCGGCCGCGGCGGCTTGGGCGCGATCTGCGCTCGTTGCGGGGTCTTTACAGTGCCTGGCACCATTAACGCGCGCGCGTCACGCGCGCGGACGTAGTCGGCCCAACCGCCGTCGTAGCTCCGCACCTGCCCGTCCTCGATCGCGAGCGTTCGCTCCGCAACCGCATCGAGGAGCGCGCGGTCGTGCGAGACGAGCAGTACCGTCGCCGGGAAGTTCTCGAGCGCCGACTCGAGGGCCTCGCGGCTCTCGAGGTCGAGGTGGTTCGTCGGCTCGTCGAGGACGAGGAAGTTCGCGCCCGAGGCGACCACGACGGCGAGCGCGAGCCGGCGGCGCTCGCCGCCCGAAAGGACGGCGACCGGCTTGTCGTGTGCCTCCCAGCCCGAGAAGAGGAACCGCCCGAGCAGGTTCTGCGCCTCCGGACGGCGCAGGCCCGTCATCGACTGGACGCACTCGAGGACGGAACCGCGCTCGTCGAGCTCGGCCTCGTGCTGTGAGAAGTACGCAGGAACGACGCCGTGGCCGAGTCGCACGACTCCGGCCGCCGGTTCCCGCAGGTCGAGGATCGCCTCCAGCAGCGTCGTCTTCCCGCTTCCGTTCGGGCCGACGAGCGCGACGTGGTCCCCGCGCTCGACGGCGAGCGACACGGCCGACAACAACGTCTTCTCTCCCGCGGCGAGGGACAGCCCCTCGGCCTCGGCGACCACGCGACCGGTCCGGGGCGGGTCGAGGAACTCGAACCCGAGTCGCTTCGAGCGCCGGCTCAGCAACGCCGCCTCGGTTGCGGAGTGGGCCCGTTCCTCCTTCAGGCGCCCGATCTGCGTCAGCTTCGCCTGCGCCTGCTTCGCCTTGCTCTTCTTGTACCGGAACCGCTCGACGAAGCGCTGGAGCCGGGCGATGTCGGCGTCGTAGCGCGCAATCGACTTCGTGGCATCGAGCATCCGCGCCGCCTTCTCCTGCCGCCAGAAGTGCCATTCGCCCGGGAAATACGTGGAACGGCCCGCCTCGAGCTCCAGCACCGCAGTCGTCGTCGCCTCGAGGAACCAGCGGTCGTGCGCGACCAGGATCACGGCCGCATCCAGTCCGACCAGCGTCCGCTCGAGCCACTCGAGCCGTTCGACGTCGAGGTGGTTGGTCGGCTCGTCCAGGAGCAGGAGGTCAGGATCGCCCGCCAGCGCCCGCGCCAGCGAGGCCCGCGTCAGCTCGCCGCCCGAGAAGGTGTCGAGCC
>JBKPCT010000119.1:0-5657 GCA_046727515.1 Actinomycetota bacterium
GAGGACGCGGCGAAGACGGTGCACGTCGGCGGCGGCACAGGCCGCAAGGTCGGCGCGCAGCGCTCGCTGATCGACTTCAACCGCGCCGGAACGCCGCTCGTCGAGATCGTCACGCAGCCGGACATCCATTCCGCCGAGCAGACGGAGCGTTTCCTCCAGCTCCTGCGCCAGACGATCGTCTCGCTCGGGATCTCGGACGCGCGGATGGAGGAGGGCACGCTCCGCTGTGACGCGAACGTCTCCGTCCGCCCGGCCGGCTCCTATGAGCTGCGCACGCGCTGGGAGCTGAAGAACATGAACTCGTTCCGGTTCATCGGCCGCGGAATCGCGGCTGCGGTGCGCGAGCAGGTGCGGCTGTACGAGTCCGGTGGCACGGTCGAGCAGCACACCTACGACTACGAGCCGGAGACCGACACGCTCACCCCGCACCGCTCGAAGGAGGAGGCGGAGGACTACCGCTACTTCCCGGAACCCGACCTCGTCCCGCTCGCGCCCGAACCTGAGCTCGTCGACCGGCTGCGCGACGAGCTGCCCGCGCTGCCGGCGGAGCTGATCCACGAGCGCGCAGCGGAGCTCGGTGACGACGACGCCTGGGCGCTCGTCACCACCGACCGCGAGCCCGCGTACGCCGGTCTCGTCGGCGCCGGAGTTCCGGCACGCGAGGCGTTCAACTTCGCAATGAACCAGCCGATCCCGGCCGGTGCGAACCTGGGCGAGCTGGCGAAGGTCGCGCAGGCCGCGCGGGATCTGACGCGCGAGGCGCTCCGTCGCGCCGTCGCGGCAAGCGCCGGCGACGACTTCACCGCCGACGAGTATCTCGCCGAGCGCGCGGTCTCCGACACCTCGGAGCTCGAGCCCGTGATCGAGGCGATCCTCGCTGCGAACCCGGGGCAGGTCGCGGCGTACCGGGGCGGCAAGGAGGGCCTGCTCGGCTTCTTCGTCGGCCAGGTGATGAAGGAGACGGGCGGGAAGGCAAACCCGAAGGTCGTGAACGAATTACTCCGCGAGAAACTTCGCACGTGATCGACGAGGCCAACGAGCTGCTCCGCGCGAAGGGCTACGGGCCCGCGCACCTGAAGGCTGAGGCGGCGCCGCTTCCCGGCCGCGTCCTGCTCAAGGGCACCAAGATCCTCAGCCCGTTCTCGGACTCGCCGGAGACCGTGCTGCGCGCCGTGCGCAACTGCGTGCCAAGCGCCGAGGAGCTCGGGCGGCGCACGCTGACGCCGCACGAGCTCCGCGACTGCCTCGCTCGCGTATAAAGCCCTCATGGACGACGGCTTCGACTACGAGCTGCTCATCATCGGCTCCGGGCCGGCCGGTCAGAAGGCCGCGGTCCAGGCTGCAAAGCTGCGTCGACGCGTCGCGATCGTCGAGAAGCGTCGCGCGGTCGGCGGCGTCTCCGTCAACACTGGAACGATCCCGTCGAAGACGATCCGAGAGGCGATCCTCTACCTCACCGGCCTCAATCAGCGCGGCGTCTACGGCCAGGGCTACCGCCTCAAGGACGAGATCTCGATCGAGGACATCTCAGTGCGCACGAGGCAGGTGGTCGAGCGCGAGCGCAGCGTCATCCGCGACCAGCTGCTCCGGAACCACGTGGCGCTGCTCGACGGAGCTGCCCGGTTCGTCGACGAGCACACGCTCGCGATCACGGATCGCGAAGGAGGGGAACGCAGGGTCACGGCGGAACGGATCGTGATCGCCGTCGGCTCCGAGCCCGATCATCCGGCCGACATCCAGTTCAACGGCCGAACGATCCTCGACTCCGACGACATCGTCCTCCGGCTCGAAGAGATCCCGAGCACCCTCGTCGTCGTCGGGGCCGGCGTGATCGGAATCGAGTTCGCCTCGATGTTCGCCGCCCTCGGGACGCGCGTGACCGTCGTCGACGCCCGCAGCGAGCTCCTCGACTTCTGTGACCACGACGTCGTCGAGGCGCTCCGCTATCACCTGCGGGACCTGCACGTCGTCTTCCGGTTCGGCGAGCGAGTCACTGCGGTTCAGGAGACACCGCTCGGGACGCTGACGAGCCTTGCGAGCGGGAAGCAGATTCCGGCGGACGTCGTCTTCTACTCCGCGGGAAGGCGGGGCGCGACCGACGACCTCTGGCTCGACCGGGCCGGGCTCGAAGCGGACGAGCGCGGGCGGATCGCGGTCGACGAGCACTACCGAACCGCACTCCCGCACGTCTACGCCGCCGGCGACGTGATCGGCTTCCCGAGCCTTGCCTCCACGTCTGCCGAGCAGGGACGGCTCGCTGCATGCGACGCGTTCGGGTTGGACGTGCACAGCATGTCGGAGCTGCTCCCTATCGGGATCTACTCGATCCCGGAGATCAGCTACGTCGGTCGGACGGAGCGCGAGCTCACCGACGAAGCCGTTCCCTACGAGGACGGCATCGCCCACTACCGGGAGCTCGCACGCGGTCAGATCCTGGGCGAGAACCACGGGCTCGTGAAGCTGCTCGTCTCGTCGGGGGATGGCAAGCTCCTCGGAGTCCATGCGTTCGGCGCGGGAGCGACCGAGGTCGTTCACATCGGGCAAGCCGTGATGGGCCTGGGCGGGACGATCGAGTTCCTCGTCGACACCGTCTTCAACTATCCGACGCTCGCGGAGGCCTACAAGGTCGCGGCGCTCGACGCCGCGAACAAGCTGCGCGCCGTCTCGATGCACCTCGCCACCTAGAATCTCAGGGTGGCAACCGTCGAAGCGACTCTCCGCCGGCCGGACCTGCTCCTCTCTCAGGACGAGGGCGACACCTTCCAGGTGACCAATCCTGCGACCGGCGAGGTGCTCGCGCAGGTCGCGCGGATGGGCGCCGAGGAGACGCGGCGCGCACTCGCGGCGGCGGCGGAGGCGCTGCCCCAGTGGCGCGGCCGGACCGCGGGGGACCGCGCGCGGATCATGCGCCGCCTCGCCGACCTCATGCTCGAGCACGAGGACGATCTCGCACTGATCCTGACGCTCGAGCAGGGCAAGCCGCTCTTCGAGTCCCATGCCGAGATCAAGTACGCGGCCTCGTTCGTCGAGTGGTTCGGCGAGGAGGGGAAGCGCGTCTACGGCGACACGATCCCGCCGCCGCTACCGGACCGCCGGATCCTCGTCCTCAAGCAGCCGGTCGGGGTCACCGCCGGGATCACCCCCTGGAACTTCCCGTCGGCGATGGTCACGCGTAAGGCCGCGCCGGCGCTCGCCGCCGGCTGCACGATGGTGCTGAAGCCGGCCGAGCAAACGCCCCTGTCGGCGCTCGCGCTGGCCGTGCTCGCCGACGAGGCGGGCCTGCCCGAGGGAGTGCTGTCGATCGTCACCACCGACGCCGAGGGTGCGCCCGAGATCGGCGGCGAAATGACCTCGAACCCGCTCGTCCGCAAGCTCGGCTTCACAGGATCGACTGAGATCGGAAAGCTGCTGATGGCGCAGTGCGCGAAGGGGTTGAAGAAGGTCTCGCTCGAGCTCGGCGGGAACGCGCCCTTCATCGTCTTCGACGACGCGGAGCTGGACGAGGCGATCGCCGGCGCGATCCTCTGCAAGTTCCGCAACTCCGGCCAGACATGCATCTCCGCGAACCGGATCCTCGTCCAGGACGGCATCTACGACGCGTTCGTCGAGGCTCTCGTCGGCGCGGTCGACACGCTTACGGTCGGGATCGGCACCGACCCCGACGTGAAGGTCGGGCCGCTGATCGAGGACGCCGCGGTCGAGAAGGTCGAGCGCCACGTTGCGGACGCCCTCGAGCGCGGCGGAGAGTTGCTCCTCGGCGGCTCACGGCATGAGCTCGGGCACACGTTCTTCCAGCCGACCGTGATCACGGGCGTCTCGGCAGAGGCGGCGATGAGCAACGAGGAGACATTCGGCCCCGTCGCCGGAATCGGACGCTTCTCGACCGAGGAGGAAGCGATCCGGATCGCGAACGACACCCCGTACGGGCTCGCGTCGTACTTCTACTCGCGCGACGTCGGCCGTGTCTGGCGGGTCTCCGAGGGGCTCGAGTACGGGATCGTGGGCGTCAACACCGGTTTCATCTCGACCGAGGTCGCGCCGTTCGGCGGGGTGAAGGAGTCCGGCATCGGCCGCGAGGGCTCGAAGTACGGCATCGACGAGTGGCTCGAGCTGAAGTACCTCGCGGTCAGCGGCATCTAGCGCGAAGGGTCAGGCCTTCGCCTGACCCTTCGGAAGCGGACGGCTACTGGGCGATGTCGGGCGCCGACTCGTCGTTCTGCCAGAGACCGAAGTCGTTCCCGTGCGGGTCCTTGCACGTCGAGAACCAGCCCATCTTCGGTACCGGCAGCGGATCGCCGGCCTCGCCGCCGAGTTCCTTCACGCGCGCGACGCCGGCGTTGATCTCGTCGACGTCGAAGTACGCGCGGGTGCCCTTCTTGCCGGGCTCCATGTTCGTGATCGCCGCGCCCTGTGAATCGCCGATCCGGGTCATGTGGTACTCGGACGGGCCGGGGTAGGCCTGGAACTGCCAGCCGAACAACGAGCCCCAGAAGTCGCGTGACTTCTCGGTGTCGTCGGCTGGAAGCTCGATGTGAACGATTTGACCGGGCATTCCTCCTCCTTCTGGTCGGTTTACGCTGCAGACCGCAACGGTGGCCGAAACTCATCGGTCGGGGATCTACGCGGTCGCCGACTGCTCTTGCGCGGCCGAGGCGGCGAGTATCAGCCTCGAGTCGGCTTGCTCGATCACGACCGCGTCGTGTGTCGCGCACACGACTGCCGTGCCGTGCTCGTGGGCCAGGCGGGCGAGCAGCTCGCCCACCGCCCGTGCGTTCGACTGGTCGAGTCGGGCGGTCGGCTCGTCGGCAAGCAGGAGCACCGGCCGCGCCGCGATCGCCCGGGCGATCGCGACCCGCTGACGCTCGCCGGCGGAGAGCCGGTCGGCGCGGTGGTCGAGCCGCGTGCCGAGTCCGACCTCGGCGAGTGAGGCCGCCGGGTCGCCCTGAAGGCCGCGCACGAGCAGGCCGAGCTCGACGTTCTCCCGGGCGGAGAGGTGCGGCACGAGCCCCGGCTCCTGCGTGATCAGCGCGACGTGCTCGCGACGCAGGGCGGCGGCGCCGGGGCGGTCGAGCGCGTCGATCTCGCGTCCATTGACGACGACGTGACCTTCCGTCGGGCTGTCGAGCCCGGCGAGCAGATGCAGGAGCGTCGTCTTGCCGCTGCCCGAGCGCCCGACGACGGCGGACAGCGTGCCGGCGCGGAACGACGCGGAGACGCCGGACAACACCGGACGCCGCCCGCCGTTGAACCGCTTGACCACGCCGCGGAGCTCGGCGACGACCCCGCCCGGCTCGGCGGCATGCAGGTGGAACATCGCCGGCGCGGGCACCTCGAGGTTGCGGTCGAGCTCGTCGTTCGAGAGCACGAGCTCCTGTTCGCGGTGCTCGGCGTGTAGGCGTGTCGGCGAGCCCAGCGCCTCGAGCAGCGGATCGGGCAGGCGCACCCAGCCCGGCTCGGTAACGACGAGCGAGCTGCGCAGCCCGGGCCGGCCCTCCTCGACGACGCGCCCGTCCCGAACGTACACCAGCCGGTCGGCGATCGACGCCGCCGCCTCGTCGTGGGAGACGACGAGCGCGGTCGCGCCCTGCTCACGTGCGAGCTCGTCGATCAGGCTGTAGACGATCTTCCCGTTCTCCTCGTCGAGCTCGCCGGCCGGC
>JBKPCT010000120.1:0-18947 GCA_046727515.1 Actinomycetota bacterium
GATGTGGACGTACTGGAACCTCCAGGAGGGCGAGATCACGATCGACCCGCTCGTGTTCGCGACCGCGGAGGGCGGCGCGCCGCCCGTCATCCACCTCGACACGGACGCGCCGCTCTACACCGACGAGGGCGAGCTCGTGACAGACGAGCTCTGGGGGATCTACTTCAAGCGCGACCGGCACGGCGTCCAGGGCGGCGCCTCACCGCTCGTCGTCGAGGCGGACGTCGAGCTCGACCCCTACCCGCAGACGACGAACGTCGACCCGTCGTTCGCCGATATGTGGTGCGCGGCGCTATCGCATGCGATGAGCCGGTTCGAGGGCTGCCGCGGCGCCTACAAGAACGCACGCTCCGGCGGCGTCGGCGCCTTCACCGCCGACAACTTCCCGGTCTTCGACCACTTCAAGCCGAACGTCTACGGCATCTTCGACTCGAACCACGGGTACAAGATGATCGGCGTCGGCCGCGAGGTGGCCAGGGTACTCATCGGCGAGCACTCGAGCCTCCTGTACCCGTTCCGCTTCGAGCGGTTCGCGACCGGCGACCTGCATCCGGTCTCGCACTCGCCCTATCCCTGGTCGTAGTCGGCCGCTGGGCCGGGCTCCACGGGCTGCCGACAGGCCTCCACCACTCGTCGACGTTGAATCGGCGACACTCTTCGCGGAGAATTGCTACAGAGTCGTTCGAAGGAGGCAACCAATGAAGACGATTGTCCTCGGGTACGACGAGACGGAGGCGGCGAAGCGTGCGCTCGAGCGGGCGGCCGAGCTCGTCCAGGCGTTCGGATCGACCTTGGTCGTGACGAGCGTCTCGCCGGTGATGGCCCCGATGGGGCGTGCGGGGACGGGCCCGATCGATCCCACCAGCCCGCCGGAGGAGCACGTCGAGGAGCTCCAGCACGCGCGCAGCTTCCTCGAGGGCCGCGGAATCCAGGCCGAGTACGAGCCGGCGATTGGGGAGCCCGCCGAGACGATCGTCGAGCTCGCGGACGAGCGCAAGGCGGACCTGATTGTCGTCGGCACGCGCGAGCCAGGCGTTCTCGAGCGCCTGCTCGGGCAGAGCGTCAGCGCAGACGTAGCGCGGCGGGCCCACTGCGACGTCCTGATCGTTCACTGAGAAAGCTGTCTCCCGGCCACGTAGACCTCCGTCACGTACCGGACCGTCGTCGGCGCCAGCGCCCGCACCTCGCTCAGCGCCTCGCGCCGACGCTCGTCCGGCAGGATCGCGATCGAAGTCTCCGACGCCAGCAGGTCGGCGAGCGGGCCGGCCTCGAGCTTCTGCACGTTTCCGAACGTCTCGAGCTCGAGCGACGTGAACAGGGCCGTCCGCTCGAACGCCTCCCGCCAGCCGCCGCCGACCGGAGCGTGCCCGCGGTAGCGGTCGACGATGCTCTGCAGCGCCGCGGCCGACGGATCCCTCTCGTCGAGGCGGTTCCAGACGAGCGCGAGGGCCGAGCCGGGGCGAGGATGCAGGACGCGGTGGATCTCGGCCAGCGCGTCGTCGGTGCGGAACCAGTGGAACGCCTGCGCCGCCGTGACGGCGTCGGCTGAGGCGTCCGGAAGCGGAATCGACTCAGCTGTGGCCGCCAGCACCTCTACGCCGGTGAGGAGCGTCCGCATCTCCTCGACCGGTTCGACCGCAACGACCCGCGCCCCGGTCTCGGCGAGGAGCCGACTCAGCTTGCCCGTGCCGGCGCCGAGGTCGACGACCGTTCTGCCCGGCCCCAGCGCGAGCCTCCGGGCAAGCCAGGCGACCGCCGCGGCGGGGTAGCCCGGGCGGCCCCGCGCGTACGCCTCCGCCGAGCTGGCGAAGCCCACGAGGGCGAGCGGATGAACATGCATGCCCGGACGAGCTTACGCCGACGCTCTCGAGCGGCGGTAACCAGAGCTCCAGGACTTGGCCTCAAGTGGGCGAGGCCGTCACGGCGGTGGCCATGACTGCCTCGGCGCAGGCTGCGCCGGACGCGGCGGCGCAGTTGAGGCGGTTAGCGAGTAAGCGCGCGCTGGAAGATGATCGGCGACCCCTTTCCGAACTCCCGCACTACGACCTCCTCGTGCGAGAGCGTAACGATCGCAGATTTCGGATCGTCAACGTTCACACAGGTGGTCGCTCGATCGCGAGCGCGATACGAGCACGACCAGCGCGTCTGCGGTTGAAGCACGGCGTCGCCGTCTCGTGGCACTAAGGACCCCACCACCGATGTGCCCGCCGCGCCGGCGACGGCTACTAGCACGGCGATTGCCGCGATGATCGCGATCTTCATCGTCCGCTTCCTCCCTTCTCCCTTGGTTGTTCGCCACCGGAAACGATGGCGGGAAGACCATCTCACAGATCAAGCAGCTCCGCATGCAGGTCCGTTTCTGCTACCAGCCAGACGGGTCGTCGAGCCGAGGGGACGCGCTGCAAGCGCCTGGGCCCTCGGCACACCTCCCTGCCCTTAACTCGCCGATGTCAGCGGGCTCGAGCCTCGTCGGCGGGTGGATCGGCGCGGTCTCAGCCGGCGCGGGGAGAGGGGCCTCGAGGCTCGACGTATTTCAGGGGCGCGTGCACCGAGCGAGCTCCCGGAGGAGCGGCTCGAAGCGCTTGCCCTGCGCGGTCAGCCGGTACTCGACCGCGGGTGGACGGGTGTCGAGCACGCGCCGCTCGAGCAGGCCGGCGTCGACGAGCTCAGTCAGGCGGGCGGTCAGGGTCGTCGGCGGGACGCGCCCGAGGGCATCGCGAAACTCGTTGAAGCGGGCCGCGCCCTCGATCGACGCGTAGAGGATCGAAAGCGTCCAGCGCCGCTCGAGGAGGTCCGCCGCGCGGCGGACCTCCTCCGGAACCGGGTCACGCCGCCTGCAGCGCATGGTCGGGCGCCGGCTCGAGCGCGAGCTCGAGCACCTCGTCGACGCTGAGCACCGGGTGGAACGTCATCGCGTCGCGCACGTCCTCGGGGACGTCGTCGAGGTCGGCGCGGTTTCGCTCCGGGATGATGACTTCGGTCAGCCCGGCGGCGTGAGCGGCCAGAACCTTCTGCTTCAGGCCGCCGATCGGCAGCACGCGGCCCTGCAGCGTCACCTCGCCGGTCATCCCGACGGTGTGCTTTACCGGCCGCTTCGTCAGCAGGGACGCGAGCGCGGTCGTCATCGTGATCCCGGCGCTGGGGCCGTCCTTGGGAATCGCCCCGGCCGGCACGTGAACGTGGAAGGTCTGCCCGTGCAGGTCGTCGCGCGGGAGTTCCAGGTCGTCCGCGTGCGCACGCACCCAGGAGAGCGCGATCTGCGCCGACTCCTTCATCACGTCGCCGAGCTGGCCCGTCAGGACGAGGCCGCCGTCGCCCTCCATCCGGGTTGCCTCGACGAAGAGCACGTCGCCGCCGGTACCGGTGACGGCCAGGCCGGTCGCGACGCCGGGCACCGCCGTCCGCTCGGCCGACTCCTGCCAGAAGCGCTGGCGGCCGAGCGCGTCGCGCAGCTGTGCCGGGTCGATCGCGATCGGCGGCTCGGCATCGCCGGCGGCGATCCGTGTCGCCGTCTTGCGGAGAAGCTTGCCGAGCTCGCGCTCGAGCTGGCGGACGCCCGCCTCGCGCGTGTACTCGGTGACGATCGTCGCGATCAGGTCGCCGGAGATCTCGACCTCGTCCTCGTGCAGCCCGTTGCGCTCGCGCTGGCGCGGCCAGAGGTAGCCGCGCGCGATCGCGACCTTCTCGTCGACCGTGTAGCCGTCGAACCGAATCACCTCCATCCGGTCGAGCAGCGGCCCGGGGATCGTCTCCGCGACGTTCGCGGTCGCGATGAAGACGACCTGGGAGAGGTCGAGCTCCACATCGAGGTAGTGGTCGCGGAACGAGTGGTTCTGTGCGGGGTCGAGCACCTCGAGCAGCGCCGCTGATGGATCGCCGCGCCAGTCGGCCCCGACCTTGTCGACCTCGTCGAGCATGATCACCGGGTTCATCGTCCCGGCGTCGCGCAGCGCGCGGACGAGCCGGCCCGGGAGGGCGCCGATGTAGGTGCGCCGGTGGCCGCGGATCTCGGCCTCGTCCCGTACGCCGCCGAGCGACATGCGCACGAACTCCCGATTGAGCGCCCGCGCGATCGACTCGCCGACCGAGGTCTTGCCCGTGCCGGGCGGTCCGATCAGGGTCAGGATTGCGCCGGAGCGCTTGTCCTCGGCGATGCCGCGCTCCTCCCGGAGCTTGCGCACTGCGAGGTACTCGACAATCCGCTCCTTCACGTCCTCGAGGCCCGCGTGGTCTGCGTCGAGGATCTCTCGTGCGAGCCTGGGATCGAGCCGCTCCTCGGAGGTCGCGCCCCACGGCACGGCCAGGAGCCAGTCGAGGTAGGTGCGGATCATCGACGCCTCCCCTGTGGCATCGCCCATCCGCTCGAGCCGGCCGAGCTCGCGCTCCGCCTGCTCGCGCACGGCTTCCGGCATCGAGGCCTCGTCGATCTTCTTCCGGTACTCGTCGATGACCGAGCCCTCGTCCTCGCCGAGCTCCTTGCGGATCGAGTCGAGCTGCTTGCGTAGGAAGTACTCGCGCTGCTGCTGCTGCGCGCCCGACTCGACGTCCTCGCGGATCCGTCGCCGGACCTGCAGCTCCGCGAGCCGCTCTCGCTGCAGCCGAAGGGCGAGCTCGAGCCGCTCGACGACGTCGAGCGTCTCCAGCAGCTCCACCCGCTGCGCGAACGTCAGGTCGGGCGAATAGGCGCATGTGTCCGCGAGCGCGCCGGGCTCCGCGACCGAGCGCACGAACTCGCCGATCCGCGGATCGGCCTCGCGGAGCTCGAGAATCTCCCCGATCACCGCGCGGTACTCGGTTTCGAGCTCGCGTGTCCTGACCGGCGGCGGCGTCTCGTCCAGCCGCTCCTCGACCTCGACATACAGGTGCCCATCGGCGCCCGTCTCGGCCGCGCCGAGCAACCCCCGACGCAAGCCCGTCAACGTTACGACCGGCGCGCCGCCGGGCAGGCGGCCGTGCTCGACCACCTCGGCGAGCGTCCCCACACTCGCGTACACCCCCTCGTGCCGGGGCACGAGCAACACGCGCGTCGCGCCGCCGGCGTCGAGCGGCAGCGTGACCGTCATGTTCGGAAAGACGACGGTGTCGTCCAGCGGTATGAGCAGATACTTCTCCACGGTTAGCTTCACACTCCTTGGTTTCCCATTCATAGTAGCTACAACATGTGGAGTTATGCTGGTTTCTGGAGGCTCCGGCCCGGGGCGGGCGGACCGAACCGCTGGGCCTGCGGACGCTCGACCCGGAACAGGCGGATCTGTACTTGATCAGCGAGCGTACGTTCAGACACTCTTCCGGTTTGCGTGGCTCTTGACGGAAGGAGGTCCGAGTGGAACAGGAAGTGACATTTGCGCGGGACATCCGCCCCCTCTTTCGCGACCGGGACATCGGGTCGATGGCGTTCGCGTTCGACCTATCCTCGTACGAGGAAGTGCGCGCGAACGCCGAAGGGATCTACGAGAAACTCGCCGCGGGAACGATGCCCTGCGACGGGCCCTGGCCGGCCGAGGACGTGGATCGCTTCCGCACCTGGATCGACACCGGTTCCTCGCCCTAGCCACGCGGCGGGAGAGAGGAAAGGCCTAGCGCAGGGCCTCGAACTCGGCGGCGCTGAGCTGGATCTCGAGCGCGGCGAGGTTCTGCTTCAGGTGGTCGAGCGAGAGGGTGCCCGGGATCGGCAGCATCGTCTGCGAGCGCTCGAGTAGCCATGCGATCGTGATCTGGGCCGGCGTTGCGCCGTGGCGTCGGGCGACGTCGGCGAGCGGCAGGCCACCGTCGCCGCGCAACGGGAAGTAAGGCACGAACGCGATCCCTTCGCGCGCGCAGTAGTCGACGACGTTCTCGTAGCGGCGCTCTGAGAGGTTGTAGTGATTCTGAACCGCCGTGATCGGCACGACCTCCCGCGCTCGCTCGATCTGCTCGATCCCGACCTCCGACAGGCCCACTCCGCGGATCGTGCCGGCGTCCACGTACTCCTGAATCGTGGTGAGGCTCCGCTCGAGCGGAGTCTCCGGGTCGACCCGGTGCAGGTAGTAGAGGGCAATGGTCCCCGTCCGTAGCCTCAGAAGGCTCTCCTCGATTTGCGCGCGGAGTACCTCGGGGCGTCCTTCTCCCGCTCGGTAGCCGCCTTTCGTCGCCACAACAACCTCATCGGCAAGCGGCGAGAGCGCGGCGCCGATTGTCTTCTCGCTCTCGCCTTGGGTGTACGAGTGAGCGGTGTCGATGTGACTCACGCCGGCGGCGACCGCCTCTTGCACGAATGAGACGTGCTCGCGGGTGTTCGTGAGCCGATTCGTGCCAAGCCCAATTCGCCCGACTTCGGTGTCACCGAGCTTCAGCGTGGACGTCGCATTCTCGGGCGGCATGTCTGGCCTCGTGCGCGATCAGCAGCGTGAGAACCATATGTGCTCCTTGCGCCGCTGATTCCCTCCTCGGCCGGCCAACGAGATCCGCTACGACCGCGGACCGGTCTGCGCCACAACCCGCGCGGAGGTGGGCGTGTCCTTGCGCACGATCACGAAGCCGTCTCCACGCTCGACCACCTGCTCTAGGCCCTCTCGCTCATGACCGGGAGCAAGTAGGAAGAGGGATGGGTCGCTACGGACTCGCTCATACGTGGCGAGAGAAAGCGCGATCTGCTCGGTGCAGGTGCCATCTGCGCATTCGCAGACGAACTCGGCTACGCCGCCACTCTCGAGCTGTTCGTGCAGACTCTCGACGCGTTCGTTGACCTGACGGAAGAGGGCCTCATTCTTCGCCGCGCGCTCGTCCCCAAGGCTCATCACGCCTCCTGAATAACCGACCTCCGTGCGCAGACGTTACAGACGACAGCGGTGTGACCTGTCGCCGGCGGAGAGCACGTCAACATAACACTGTGCGAGCAGACGGAGAGGCCCGTCGCCGGGCCTCTCCGTGTTTGGTCGGGGCTAGGACTCGCAGTGCGGGAAGCCTGCGAACGCTCCCTCGTTGAAAGAGCTGAGCGTCGCGGTGAGCGAACCGATCTCCGACTGCGACAGTGACGTCGTGATCGAGATCTGCCCGCCCGCGCCTATCGTGATCGTGACTCCCGCCTGAACAGCCGCGATTGCCGCCTGCACCTCCGCAGGGGCGAGGGCTACATCACCCTGAAGGTTCAGCAACGTCGTGATCAGCTGCTGCGTCAGGTTCAGGAGCGAATTGCTCGTGAACGTGACGTCCCCGGGCTGGCCGGGCGTAGCGTTTAGGATCTCTTGCACTTGCGCCGCGGTGAGCGCCGTGCCGCCGATCGTGAGCGTCCCACCGAGATCGGCGATGATCCCGGCGGTGGCGTCCGGGTGATTCCGGAAGAACCCCTTCGTAAGCGTGCAGACCACGCGCGGCGGGGTCACGGTGACGCTCGCCGAAGCCGTGGCGGTGATGTCGTTGGGGAACCCCTCCGGGTTGTAGTGCACCGTCACCGTGTTGACGAGCGGGTTGGGATCGGTGCCCAAAACCGTCCGCTGTGTGACGATCGTGCAGGTCCCACCGGTCGGCAGGGCCGTGGTGCAGTTGCTGGAGACCACCGCGGTGTTCCCGGCAGCGAGCAGATCGCCTGTCAGCGTGTCGACGATCGTGCCGTTGATCAGGCCCGGAGCGTCGGTCGAGCTCGTGTTGGTGACGACGATCGTGCAGGTCTCGACCCCACCCACGACGACGGGATCAGGCGTGCAGTTCTTGGTGACACCGACACCGGGCTGGAACAGGTTCGTGCTGGCACTCGCCGTCGCCGTGTCCGAGGTCGCGAAGACCCCGCTCCCGGCGTTGTAGGTGGCGGTCACGGTGTTGTCGAGCGGATCAGGGTCACCGGCTACCACCGTCCGTGTCTGCGAAACATCGGCACACGCGCCCGGCGCCAAGGTGTCCGGGAACAACGGAGCGAGATCGCCGAGCAGCGTGTCGGTGACGGTGCCCTTGTTCACCGTGACGTTGCCGGCGTTGCAGATATGGAAGCTGTAGGTGACCGAGTCGCCCACCTTGGAGAGCTGATCGGCCGTCTTCGTGATCGTGATGTCAGCCGGACAGATGACGGTCTCGCTGTTCGTGGCGAACGCGCCAGCCGTCAGCGGCGGCGAGAACTGGGGGTACGAAAGCAAGAAAGTCACTAGGTCGGTCAGGAATGTGTTGCAGATGGTCGGATCGTCCGGGATGGTGACCTGGATCGTCCCTAGACACGTGGTGTGCGGCGCCAGGGTGTCACCTGTGCTGATGACCACTGCACCGGCCGTGCAGCTGACATCAACGATGGGCCCACCCGGGACCGGGCTCTGCTCCGTCAGCGCCGCGACCGTGGCGGGATTGTCACCGGCGTTCTCAACGGTGAAGTCGCAGGTGACGGTCGCGCCGATTGTCGTTATGAAGGGCGCACAGACCTTTGTCGCCTTCGCGCCAGTTGGGGTCTGGGCCTGCGCAGGATTCGCTCCGACAAGCGTGCCGACAGCGGCAACAAGCGCGACCGTCAGCCCAAGCGCGCGTCGCCAAGACCGTGATGTGATAGTCATCTATTCCCCCCTCTGACTCGGTTGTTGCCTAGCTCACGGTGTCTACTGCGTTCACTTTCGTCCACAACCCCTCCTCGCTACTCGCAGTTGCAGGAGCGATCGCGCTCCCACGCCGCAGTCCACCCATTGCCGCAGTGACAGCCGCGCGCCCTTCATAGACTCAGTCGCTACGCACCACCTCCCATTTCCGTCGTTCTTTCGCGCGCGCCGGAACAGCGAGGTCGGTGTCAACGCCCCGTCGCACGCTGCAACGTGCGACGGGGCCTGCTGTGAAAGCCGCTCGAACTGGAGCCGCGCCATAGGTCCTCCCCCACTGACCTCGACCGCTGTCCAACAGTCTGTACCGCTCGGCGCTTCAATTCAAGAGGCAGTCCCGCAGCGAAGCCCAAAAACCCGCAAATAGCGGATAACAAAACCCGCAAATAGCGAACAACACCGCCGGCGAAAGATCAACGCGCGAGCTCGATGTTCATCACGGCCGCCTGGGGTAGGCGTCGCCGGCGGGACGGCCGCTGAGAGGTCTCCTGTCTTGCACGGGCTACGCCCCGCGGAGCCCGGTCGCTGCGCGACCGAGCAGGACGGCGAGCGCGTTAGCGTCTAGACTCGCACCCCGGTGGCGATTGAGGTCGACGTCGAGATGCTTCAACTCGGCGACGTGATCCTGATTGATCTTCCCGACCAGGGCACGAACATCGAGGCGCAGGTGGTTGGTGAGTCCCCTGAGATTGTTCGCGAAATCGAACGGAGTGACAGCACTGTTCGCGCCAGGCTGCGCGTGTCCGGTCGAGACGACTTCGTGATGGAGTGGCCGCTGGACACGCGCGTCATGCTCATTCGCGGTCCTTAGTTCTCACCGACACCGGCCCTCGCCGGGCCGCGTCGCGGACGCGGGCGGTGAACTCGTCGATCGCAGCGTGTCCGACCACCGCGCCCAACTCGAGCTCGTACCAGCGGCTCTGGCCCGCCTCCAGCTCGATCAGCTCGCCTCGTGCGCGGGCGTCGAGCCTGCCGGCCACTCGGTTCGTGCACGGCTCGATCCCGACGACGTAGGTGCCCTCGCCGAGCATCCGCCAGACGAAGTGGTGGGGGAGCTGGTCGCGGCGGAACACCTCGTACGTGCCGAGCCCGAGCCGGCGGTTGACGATCCCCACCGGGACACGTTCGTCTGCCTCGGCGGCGACCTCGTGCTCGAAGACCTGTTCGATGAAGCCGCTCTGGGGCGCAGCGACCACCTCGTAGCCCTCGACGTCATGGTCTCCCCGCGGCTCGACCGCGGTCGCGGGGACGAGCAGCTCCGAGCCTTCGTCGACGACGGGCCAGCCGACGTTCACGTGGTAGAGGAGCATATGGGGCGTGCGATCGTGACCGACGTTGACGACCTCGTCCTGGACGAAGAGGCGCGACTCGCCGACCCGTGCCTCGATGCGGCGGCGAAGAAGCAGCTGCTCCCCGAAGACGGCCGCCTGGAGGACCTCGCCCTCTGCGTACAGGACGCACTCGTCGGCTTCCCAGCGCTCGCCGTATCCGGCCAGGCGCGCCGGCCGGTTCGAGACGCGGCCGTGCAGGCCGAAAGTCTCGGTCTGCTTCGGCGGGTAGTGATACTGCTCGGCCGTGTCCTCTGCCATGAACAGGGCGTGCTCGAGGCCGCAGGTGGTCAGGAGGCCGCCGCCGAAGCCGCGGAAGAAGCCAAGTCCGTCGGGCTCATAGAACCACGGGCCGGCGAAGCCGGTCGCCGACGTCCAGGCGAGCGGCCGGCCCGCGTGCTCGCAGCGGCCGATGTCGAACGCCCGGTCGACGACGACGTCGAACTCGAAGCCCGTTCCGGTCCGGAACTCGAGCAGCCGGACACCGCGCTCGACGCCGTCCCCGAGCGTCACCAGCCGTACCCCCGCAGCTTGCTCGAGCCGGCCGACGCGCTGCAACAAGCCCTCGCGCGAGTGCCGCTGCCCGTAGAGCTCAGGCATTTGCGCTTCCGGGAATCCGCGTCGCGGCGTGCGCGGCGCCGTAGGCCGTGTATCCGCCGTCGACGACGAGCGTCTGCCCGGTCACGAAGCCGGCGTCCGGCCCGCAGAGGAGGACGACCGCCCGGGCGACGTCGGCGGCGGTCGCCCAGCGACCGGCGGGCGTGCGGTCGACGACCTCCTGCTCGACGACGATTCCCTGCGCGATCGCGGTCTCGACCATCGGCGTCCGCACCGGGCCGGGGAGCAGCGCGTTCACTCGCACCCCGCGACCGGCCCACTCGACGCCGAGCACGCGCGTCAGTCCGACGATCCCTGCCTTGCTCGCGCTGTACGGTGCTCGGCCGGGCATGCCCACCTGCGGTCCGACGATCGAGGCGATGTTGACGATGCAGCCGCGGCCGCCGGCGAGCATGCGCGTGCCGAACGCCCTGCAGCACCGGTACAGGCCGGTGAGGTTGACGTCGAGAACGTCGCTCCATTCGTCGTCCGTGAAGGACTCGGCGGGGCCGATCTTGTTGATCCCGGCGCTGTTGACGAGCACCGTCGGCTCGCCGAGCCGTTCCGCGACAGCTGCGGCGGCGGTGTCCACCGACGGCGTGGAGCGCACGTCGAGCGCGAAGCCCGCGTGTTCGGGCCCGATCGACGCGGCGAGCCCCTCGGCAACGGACCGGTCGTGATGAGTCACCGCCACGCGCCCCCCGGCCTCGGCGAGCGCACGGGCGATCGCCTCCCCGAGACCGGCTCGCGCACCGGTCACGACCGCGACCTCCCCCTCTAGCGGTTTGAGCGGCACGCTCAAACCGCTAGTGCATCGCCCAGCCGCCGTCGATCGCGACGGTCTGGCCGGTGATGAACGAGGACGCATCGCTCGCGAGGAAGACGACGAGGCTCCCGATGTCCTGAGGGGTGCCGCGGCGCTTGATGCATTGCTGCTCGAGCACCCACTGGTTGTAGCCCTCGGGGTCCGGATGGATCTTCTCCGCATCGGTGGGGAAGGCGCCCGGAGCGATCGCGTTGACTGCGATCCCGTCAGGCCCGACCTCGTGCGCCAGCGCCCGCGTGAATCCGACGACGCCGCCCTTCGAGGAGACGTAGTCGAGCAGCATGTCGAAGCCGATCAGGAACGTGATCGACGAGACGTTCACGATGTGGCCGCGCCCGCGCTCCTTCATCGAGGCGTGACACGCACGGGCGCAGAGGAAGTACGCCTTGAGGTTGACGGCGAGAACCCGGTCCCACTCCTCCTCGGGGATCTCCGTCCACGCCCGCCGCGGGTAGATGGCGGCGTTGTTCACCAGTACGTCGACGCCGCCGAGCTCGGCGACCGTGCGCTCGACGGCGGCGCCGACCGCGTCGGAGTCGGAGACGTCGACCTCGAGCGCAAGCGACCGGCCGCCTAGGTCCGCGACCTTTCGCGCGATCGCCTCGGCACGGCCCGCGTCGACGTCGGCGCAGGCGACCGCGGCGCCGGCGGCGGCGAGCGAGGTGCAGATCCCCTCGCCCAACCCGCCGCCGGCGCCGGTCACGAATGCCACGCGGCCTTCGAGCCGGAACGGGTCAGCCAACGATTCCGGCCTCCACGCGCGTCTCCTCGAGCGGAACCGCCCGGCCTTCGCGGAACGACCGGTAGGCGGCCTCGACGAGCGCCATCGTCCCGAGCGTCGTCCGTCCCGAGATCTCCGGCTCCGCGTCGTCCTGGATCGCGCGCATCAGCTGACCCATCGTCCCCTTGAACGCCTGCGGGAACCACTGCTCCTGCCAGCGCGGCCGCTCCCACTGGCCGTCCATTGCGCGCGTCGTCCAGTCGATCGTCGACGGCGCGCCCTCCGGGTAGGCGGGCCAACCGATCGTGCCCTTGGCGACGCCTTCGGTGCCCTCGACGCGCCAGTCGATCCGGTGGTCGACCCACGTAAAGCAGTTGTCGAGCCCGATCGCGCGCAGGCCGTCTCCGTACTCGAGGATGTAGAAGGCCATTCCGTCCTCGTGCGGGAAATCGTGGCTCGGATCGGGCCGCGCCGAGACGAGAACCTGGTCCGGATCGCCGAAGAGGAAGCGGAAGACGTCCAGGTGGTGGATCGACATGTTCAGGAGCGCGATCCGCCCATACGGCTTGATGAACTCCTGCCAATGAGGCCGGGCGTTCATGACGATCTCGGCCACCACCGGCGTCCCGAGCTCGCCCCGGTCGAGCAGGGTCTTCAGCGCCCGCATCGACTGGTCGTAGCGCATGTTGTGGTTGACACCCAGCTTCGTGCCGGTCGCGTCGCAGACCGCCACCATCTCGGTCGCCTCCTCGAGCGTGAACGCGACCGGTTTCTGGGCGAGGATCCCCTTCACGTGCGGTCGGCTCGCCGCCTCCCGCACGATCGCGAGCTGCTGATCCGGGGGGTAGGCGATGTCGACGATCTCGACCTCAGGGTCGTCCAGCAGGTCCTGCCACGTGTCGTACACCTTCGGGACGTTGTTCTGCTCAGCGGCCGCGTGGGCGTTCTCCGCCGTCCGCGAGGCGATCGCCACTGGCCGGAAGCCCGCCTCCGTGTAGGCCGGCAGGTGGATGTCCCGCATGATGAAGCCGGCACCGATGCAGCCGATCCCGTAGTCGGTCTTCTTCGGGAGGTTCGGGCCGGTGTTCAGATCGAAGTCCGCCATCGCTGCTCCTAGTTCCGGACGCCGAGCTCGCGCATGATCGCGGCGGTGCCGTCGTAGGCCTGCTGCGTCCACTCGACGATCTTGTCGGGATCGGGCGAGTACTCGAGCTCGATCGAGACCGTGCCGTCGTATCCGGTGTCTCGGATCGCCGCGAGGTACTCCTTGATCGGGGTCACGCCCACCCCCGCCGGCAGGTCGCCGTGCACCTTGCCGTCGCAGTCGGAGAGGTGGATGTGCCCGATCAGCCCCGTCAGCACCTCGACGTCGTCGAAGGAGGCGTTCGACAGGTGGAGGTGGGAGATGTCGGCGTTCGCGCGGACCGCCGGGTGGCCAATCTCGTTCACGAAGCGCGCCAGCTCGTGGACATCCTTGAGCAGCGCCTGCTCGAACGGCTCCAGCTCGAGGACGATCTCGAGGCCCTTCGACTGCGCGTACTTGCCCGCCTCCTCGACCATCTCCTTGGCCAGGTCCCAGATCGCTTGCTTCGGGAAGACCTCGCAGTCCCAGTAGTACTCGCCGACGACGAGCAGCACGTTCCGCGCTCCCAAGAAGGCCCCCTGGTCGACGTACGCCTTGATCCGGTCGAGCGTGAACCGCCGCACCGACGGGTTGAAGTCGACGATCCCGAACGCGACGCAGACGACCGATCGAACCGGCAGGCCGACCTCCTCGCAGGTCTGCTTGATCTCCTGCCGCTCCTCGTCGGTCAGGTCGAGAGGATCCTCGAAGACGTCGTACGTGTCGAAGCCGATCTGCTTCGCCGTCCTGATGCCCTCGAGCCGATCGACCTTGGTGTCGAGCCAGGTCGAGCTGATCATGCCGAGTTCCATTCATGCCCTCCTTCGCGCAGACGTCGTGGAAGCCGATTTTCTCAGGCCGGGGCCGAGCCGGCAGAGCCTCCGGAACCGACGACCCGCTGAAGCTCCTCCGGCGTGAACGCCGCCTCCAGCCGAGCGGCCTCCGCGTCGACCTCGCGCGCCAGGTCCGGCCCGCATTCGCGAGTCTCGCGCCGCCACTCCGCGAGGTACTCGTCCGACCCGACGAGCCCGGCGGCCATCGCCGCCTCGTCGATCGCCTCCTGGAACCGGTCCGGCAACGCCACCCGAACGGCGGCGCTGCCGTCGGTCGCAGTCACCTGGGCCGGGATGTCGCGCCAGTAGATGACGGTCAGCTCAGGCAACCGCGACGAAGCTCGAGAGCGACGGCGCCAGGCGGCCGTAGCCGGTCCGGCGGCATTCGAACGCGAGTCCGAGCAAGGCCGCACACGCCTCGGCCCGCGGGAGCGAGCTGAAAGCGAGCGACGTCATTCCGGGAATGCGAGCTGCTCGACGAATCGGTCGTTGAAGTCGGGGCGGTCCGAGAGCTCGATGTAGCGCACCTCGTCGAGGATCGCCTCGGCAGCGTGGCGCTCCTGGAGCGAGAGCAGCGCCATCTTCGCTCCCTCGCCGGCGACGTTGCCGGCGGCCACGATCCGCGGCAGGGCGAGCTTCGGCACGAGCCCGATCCGGACCGCGCTGCTGGGCGACAGGTACGAGCCGAAGGAGCCGGCCAGCAGGACCTGCTGGACGTCCGTCTCGGCGATGCCGAGATCCGCGACCAGCAGCCGCCAGCCGGTCGCGATCGCGGCCTTCGCGAACTGAAGCTCCCGAACGTCGCGCTGGGAGAGATACACCGCACCGTCCACGTCGCCCTCTCCGCCTGCCCAGCGGAGGACGAAGATTCGCGTCCCGTCGGCCCGCGCCGTCAGGCGTGAGGCCAGCTGCGGCGCGATCCGCTCGGCCTCGGCCTGCGAGACGAAGCGGCCGGAGCTGTCGAGCAGGCCGACGCGAACGAGCTCCGCGACCGCGTCGACGAGACCGGAGCCGCAGATCCCGGCCGGCTCGGCGTCTCCGATCACGTCGAGCTCCACCGCTCCGTCGCGAAGCCGCACGACCTCGATCGCCCCCTCCGCCGCCCGCATGCCGCAGGCGATCTGGGCGGCCTCGAACGCGGGGCCGGCGGGGGCCGCCGTGCAGACGACGCCGTCCGCCGAGCCGAGGACGACCTCGCAGTTCGTCCCGACGTCGATCAGGAGGCGTAGGCGGCGGTCGCGCGTCAGCCCCGTCGCCAGCAGACCCGCGACGATGTCTCCGCCGACGTAGGCGCCGAGGGCCGGAAACACCGTCGCCTGCGCATTCGGGTGCAGCTCCAGGCCGAGCTCGGCCGCGGGCAGCTCGGGGTACGACCGCGAGGCGAGGATGAACGGCGCGACGCCGAGCGGCGCCGGGTCGACACCGAGCGCGATCGACGTCATCGTCGCGTTTCCGGTCAGCGCGACCTCGTAGACCTCCGCAGGCTCGACGCCTCCCTGCTCGCACACGTCTCGTGCGAGCTCCTGAAGCGTCTGGGCGGCCAGGCCGGTCAAGCGAGGGAGCGCCGCGTCGTCGAGCATCGTCGCCGAGATGCGCGAGATGACGTCTGCGCCGAACGGCTGCTGCTTGTTCAGCATGGACGCGACGGCGACCGGAGTCCCGGTCCCGACGTCGAGGAGAGTGGCAACGACGGTGGTCGTGCCGAGGTCGAACGCCAGCGCATGCAGCCGGTCAGTCGTGTCGCCCGGCTCAACGTCGATCAGCAGATCGTCGACGACGACCGCTGTGACGCGGAAGTCGGATTCGCGGAGGACGCGGGGCAGCCGCCGCAGCACGCGGACCTCGGCGCGGAGCTCGAGATCGTCGATCGCGTCCTGCAGTCGCCGAAAGTCGCTCCGCTGGTCCTGGAGCGCCGGCTCTGCGAGCTCCACGTACCGCTTCTGAAGCGCGGGCCGGAGGATGACCTGCCGCCCGACGCCGACCGTGGCGGCCTTGGGGCGGGTGACGAGCGGGGGCACCTCGATCTCGAGATTCCCGGCCGCCTGCGCGCGGCAGGCGAGGCGCCAGCCCTCCTCGATCTCCTGAGGCGTGAACGCGCGGGCGTCGAGCGGTGAGGCGGGGACGTCGCCGTCCTCGATGCGGACGCGGCACTTCTTGCAGGTGCCGTGGCCGCCGCAGGTCGAGTCGATGGCGATGCCGTTCCACGAAGCGGCGTCGAACACGGTCACGCCCGGCGGCACGCGCACCGAGGTGCCAGAAGGCTCGAAGCGCAGGCTGACGCGGGCGGGCTCCTCCACGGCTGCCTGCTCGTCGAGGGGCTCCTCCAAGAGCGTCACGTCCGCGCGGCCTCCGCCTGGGCCCGCCGGGCAGGCGTCAGCGCGTGGCGCTCCGCCAGGAGCTCCTTCGCCCGCCTGGTCGCGGTTGCCGCGTCGGCGGCGTACCCGTCGGCGCCGACGGCGTCCGCGTACTCCTGCGTGACGGGTGCGCCGCCGACCATGATGATCACGTCGTCGCGGAGCTCGGCCTTCTCGATCGCCTCGATGTTCACCTTGAACATCGGCATCGTCGTCGTCAGGAACGCGGAGAAGCCGACGACGTCCGGCTTCAGCTCCTTGATCGCATCGACGAACGTCTCGGGCGCAACCTGCACGCCGAGGTCGACGACCTTGAAGCCGGCGCCCTCGAGCATGATGTCGACGAGGTTCTTGCCGATGTCGTGGACGTCGCCCTTGACGGTTCCCATCAGGAACGTCCCGATCGTCTCGGCACCGGTGTCGGCCAGGAGCGGACGCAGGATGTCGAGCGCGCCGCTCATCGCGCGCCCCGCGATCAGCATCTCCGGGACGAAGAAGTCGCCGCGCTCGAAGCGCGCGCCGACCTCCTCGAGCGCTGGAATGAGCGCGTCGAAGAGCATCTGCTCCGGCCCGAGGCCTTCCTCGAGCCCTTGCTCGGTGAGCTCGACGACCGCCGGCTTGTCCCCGACGAGCGTGCGGTCGTAGAGCTGCGTGAGGATCTCGTCATGAGTCATACGCTTGTCATTCCTCCTGCTGGTGGTTACGAAGCTGGCCCGAGAGCTGGGCGGCGGTCTCGACCACGTGCTGCGTCAGCTCGCCGAGCCGCTCGCGAGAGGTGCGGACGGTGGGTGCGGAGACCGAGATCGCCGCGATGACGGTGCCGCGCGCGCCGCGGACGGGCGCCGCCGCCGAGCAGAGGCCGGCCTCGAGCTCCTCCCACGTCGTCGCGTAGCCGTTCCGGCGCACCTGCTCGAGCTCGGCCAGGAGGTCGGGGATGCTCGTGATCGTGTTCGGGCCGAGCCGTGCGAGCCGGCCGAACGGCGGCTGGGCGGCGCCGAAAGCCATGAAGACCTTCCCCAGCGACGACGCGTGGCTCGGGATGCGACGCCCGACCCAGTTGCCCGCGCCGAGCGGGTGGTGGCTTTCGACCTGCGCCAGGCGCGCGACGCCCGTCGGCGTCGGGATGGCAACGTTCGCGGTCTCGCCCGTCGTCGCCTCGAGCCGCTCGATAAACGGAAGCGCGAGCGTGGCGAGATCGCCGACGGCGGTGTCGCGGCGCGCGTAGTCGACGAGCACCGGTCCGGGGCGGAAGCCACCGCCCGGCCGGCGTTGTGCGAGGCCGTTCCGCTCGAGCGCGCGCAGGAGTCGCGCGGCCGTCGACTTCGGCAGCCGGGTCTCCTCCATCAAGGAGGCGAGGGTCACGACGTCGTCGCTCTCGACGAGCCGGACGAGGATGCGAGCCGCCCGGTCGATCGACTGGGCGCCGAGCTCGAGCGAGGCCATCAGTCCCACATGATGGCACCAGAAGCGGTGCAACGTCAAGCGCCGGCCCTTCAGGAGTGACTTCAGGTGCCGCTACGTGGCACTGCGCCAAACCGTGAGGCCGTCGGATCGCTGCGTCCGGATTGCGCGGCCCTCGTCGACCGCAAGGTCGAGGTGCGCGGCCACGGATCTCGCCAGCTCGACCGCCATCTCGCTGAACGGTCCGACTGCGGCGTCCGCGGCGCGCCAGTAGTGCTCGAGCGGCTGTGGCTCCGGCCCGAGATCGGCGCGGACGGCGGCGTCGAGGTCGTCGACGAAGCCGGCGGTCTCGTCGAGGAAGGCCGTCACGGCGGCGTCGCCCTCGATCGGGGCGTAGTGGCTGGTTCCGAGACGCGCGGGACCGAGAGCACGCAGGCGCTCGATCGTCCCGCGATACGCCTGAACCGACTCGTAGGGCGGCGGGCTGATCCGCTCGTCCGAGGTCGTGTAGAGGCCGCGTTCGAGCACGGCGTCCATGACGATCGCCGTGCTGGACTCGTGGTGCACGACGCCCAGATGACCGGGCGAGTGTCCCGGCAGCCCCACGACGTGCACCGAGATCCCGCCGAGGTCGATCGTCTCACCGTCGGACACGGTGCCGTCGAGCGGCGTGTCCGGCCCGGCCGCCTGCTGGAGCCATTGCCACGTCCCCCCGTCGTAGTCGAGACCGTGGCCGCGGTACCAGCCGTAGCGCTCCCGAGAGATCGTCTGCCACGACTCGATACACGGCCGGTCGTCGGCCGACGAGCGGATCCGGGCGTCAGGCGCGGCTTGCCGGAGCTCGCTGTTCCCGCCGTAGTGGTCGACGTCGGCATGGGAGATGACGACGTCGGTGATCTCGCCGAGCGAGCGGCCGAGTTCGCGCAGCGCAGGCTCGACGTGCTCGGCGATCGTCCCGTCGATGCCCGAGTCGACGAGCAGTAGCCGCGCGTCGCCGATGACGAGCCACTGGGCGAACCGGCGCCGGCCGAGGATCGACGGGATGCGGAAGATGCGCGGCTGGACTTCCTCGATGCTCACGGTCGAGGCCGATTCTTGCTGATCGGAGCCGGTCTTACCCTTTGCTTGCGGGGGGTCTATTGTTCGGCGCGAGCGGAGGTAGAAGTTGCCTGTTTCAGCAGATCCGCGGATCGGGACGCCTGTCTCTTATACACATCT
>JBKPCT010000121.1:0-9969 GCA_046727515.1 Actinomycetota bacterium
TGGAGATTGACGTCGGCCTCGAGCAGGGCGAGCCGGATCTCGCGCATCGCCTTCGAGACCGATTCCTCGTCGAGCCGCCCGCGTCCGCGAAGGTCGCCCAGGGCGTGCTGGAGCTTGTCGGACAGCGTGTCGAACACGGCCGGACAGTGTACGCGCGGTGACCCTCGAACGGCCGAGGCGCACCCCAAAAACGCCAAGTGACAGTCTGTTACCTGGGGGCGACGAGGGCGCGGGCGAAGTCCTGCGGGTCGAACGGACGCAGGTCGTCCAGCCCCTCGCCGACACCGACGAGCTTCACCGGCAAGTCGAGCTCGTGCGCGATTGCGACGGCGATCCCGCCCTTCGCGGAGCCGTCGAGCTTCGTCAGCGCGACGCCGGTGACGCCGACCGCCTCTCCGAAGAGGCGGGCCTGCTGGAGGCCGTTCTGGCCAGTCGTCGCGTCGACGACGAGCAGCGTCTCGTGCGGGGCTCCTTCCAACTTGCCCGCGATCACGCGCCGGACCTTCGCGAGCTCCTCCATCAGATTGGACTGCGTGTGCAGACGTCCCGCGGTGTCGACGATGACGACGTCGCGGCCGCGGGCGGTCGCGGCCTCGATCGCGTCATACGCAACCGCGGCGGGATCGCCGCCGCGCGGCGCACCGACGAAGTCCGCTCCTGCCCGATCGGCCCAGATCTCGAGCTGCTCCTCGGCGGCGGCCCGGAAGGTGTCGGCGGCGGCGAGCAGCACCGAGTGCCCGTGGTCTCGGAGCTTCGCTGCGAGTTTCCCGATCGTCGTCGTCTTGCCGGTGCCGTTCACGCCGACGACGAGGATCACCGTCGGCCGCCCCGAGACGTCGAGCGTTCCCGGCTCGCCCAGCAGCGCCGCCAGCTCGGCCTGGAGCGCGTCAAGACCGCCGCGCTCCTCCAGGCGCCGGACGAGCTCGGCCGTCGAGCGCACGCCGACGTCGGCAGCTATAAGCGCCTCCTCGAGCCGCTCCCAGGCGTCCTCGGCGTTCGGGTCGAATTCGGCGAACTGCTGCGTCAGCGCGCGCCGCGACTTGGAGAGCGACTCCCGGAGCCGGCCGAAGAACCCGGCCTGCTGCTCCGGCGTCTCGTCCGTGCCCCTGCTCTCGCCGAGCAGCTCTGCCCACGATCTCGCCATCGCGCGCGAAGGCTACTGATGAGACGTCAAGCGGCCGAGACGGCAACCGCCTCCTCGCGCGGCAGCCGCCGCGACACCACCTGCGAGACCCCGTCCGCCCCCATCGTCACGCCGTAGAGCGCGTCCGCAGCCTCCATCGTGCGCTTCTGGTGCGTCACCACGATGAACTGCGCGCGATCGGAGAAGCGGCGGAGCAGCGCGCAGAAGCGCCCGATGTTCGTGTCGTCGAGCGCCGCCTCGACCTCGTCGAGGAGGTAGAACGGGCACGGCCGCGCCAGGAAGAGCGCGAACAGGAACGAGATCGCGCCCAGCGCCTTCTCTCCGCCTGAGAGCAGCGAGAGCCGCGTGATCTTCTTCCCTGCCGGCGAGAGCTCGACCTCGATGCCGGGGCTGGAAGCGTCGCCGGCGAAGCCGGCGCCGCCCGGCCCGGCAATAGGTTCCCCGCCTTCCTCGTCCGGCTCGGTCAGGCGCAGCCGTCCCTTCCCGCCCGGGAAGAGCGTGGCGGCGACCTCCGCGAAGTTCCGCTCGACTGCGTCGAAGGTCTCGGCGAAGCGCCGGTCGACGGTCTCGGTCAGATCGTCCCGGAGCTTGCGCAGCTCGGCCAGCGAGCGCTCGAGGTCCTCGCGCTGCGTCCGTAGCTCCGAGAGCCGCTCCTTCTCGGCCGCGTACTCCTCCTTCGCGAAGGGGTTGACGCCGCCGAGCTGCTCGCGGCGGCGCTCCAGCCGCTCGAGTTTCTCGGCCAGCTCTTCGCGCGCCCCGTCTGCCGGCTCGTCCGTCTCCGCCTGCCGGAATCTCCGCTCCGCCTCCTCGCGCTCCGCCTCGAGCCGCGCGAGCTCGACGTCCACCCCCGAGATGCGTGCCGACGCCTCCGACAACGCGCGGCGAAGCTCCACCTCGCGCCCGCCGAGCGCGCGCAGCTCCGCCGCGAGCTCGGCCGCGCGGGCCGCTCCGCTTTCGGCCTCCTCGAGCAGCGGCTCCTGCAGCCGCTCGGCGGCGCGCGCGGCTGCAGAGATCGCAGCGACCGTCGCCGTGGCCGCCGAGACCAACCGCGGGTCGGCGGCACGAGGCTCGGCCCGCTCGGCCCGCCGCCGGAGCTCCGCGGCTTCCTCGACGAGCGCACGCCGCTGCGCCTCGAGCTCGAGCAGCACCGCTTCGGCTGTGTCGCCTGTGAACGAGAGGACGCCGCGTAGAGGGTCGTAGAAGTGACCGTCGAGCGTCACGGCAGGCCCACGCGCGTCGAGCAGGGCATCGGCGCCGACGACCTCGATCCCGTCGAGCGGCTCGATGCGTTCGCCGCGGACGAGGACCGTCAGGTTGCCGAGACCGCGCGCGCGCGCCCGCTCGAGCAGCTCCAGCCCCTCAGCCGGCGTGCCGGCGACGATCGCGGCGCCGAGCGCCGCGGCGACCGCCCGCTCGTAGCCCGGCTCGACGTCGGCCAGGTCGAGGGCAAGGGACGCACCCTCCTCGGCGAGCGCGCGCGCGGCAGGCGGCAGGCCCTCGCGCTCGGTGATCGCCCGACCGAGCGCGACGGCGCGCGCGTCGGCGAGCCGCGCCTGCTCGAGCAGCCCGACATCGACGAGCGGCGGCCTCTGGCGCACCCGCTCGAGGAGGCCCTGCGCCGACTCGCACCGCAGCTCGAGCCGCTCGGTGGCGCCGCGCAGGCGATAGAGCGTGGTCGCCGAGCCCTCGCGCCCGCCGGCGGTCTCGGCGAGGGCGTGCTCGGCTCGACCTCGCTCAGCGAGCAGTGTGTCGAGCGCCGCCTCGGCGCGGGACCGCTCGTCGCTGAAGCCGCTCCGTCGCTCCCGCCCGGCGGCGATCTGGCCATCCAGAACGCGCAAGTCGATCGCAGCGATCCCCGCCCGCAGTGCCGCGATCTCGAGCCCGAGCCTCTCTGCTCGCTCGGCGGCGGACGCCTGGAGCGCCAGCGGACGCAACCGCTTCGCCGCCTCGACCTCGACGTCGCGGGCCCGCTCGACCTGGGTCGCGACGCGGCCGAGCTTCAGCTCGGCGCGGTGCCGGCGCCGCTTGAAGCGACCGAGCCCGGCGGCCTCCTCGACGAGCATGCGCCGCTCCTCCGGCCTGCTCGCCAGGATCGCCTCCACGCGCCCCTGGGACACGATCGAGCCCATCGCGGAGCCGAGCCCGACGTCAGAGAGGAGCTCCACGACGTCTGTGCGGCGGACGTGGGCCCCGTTCACCAGATACTGGCCCTCGCCGCCGCGGTGGAGCCGCCGGACGACCGAGACCTCGGTGAAGTCGAGCTCGGCGAGGGCGCCGTCCTCGTTGTCGAAGAGCAGCTCGACCTCGCAGTGCGTGGCGGGCGGGCGCGTGGCCGAGCCGGCGAAGAGCACGTCGTCCGGCCTCTCCGCCCGCAGCTCGCTCGGCGCGAGGCTGCCGCCGGCCCAGATCAGCGCGTCGGCGATGTTCGACTTACCGGATCCGTTCGGCCCGACCACGACCGCGACACCAGGCTGGAGCCGGACTTCGACCGGGTCGGGAAACGACTTGAAGCCGCGCAGCTTGATCGCACGCAGGTGCACGCCGCGCGGAGGCTAGCGGGTGCGGCGGATGGGCCCGCCGCACCCGTCTCTACCCCGCCGAGCTCAAACCTCCTCAATCCAGTTGCGGACGTCGTCCTCCGACACCTTGTCGAGCAGCTCCGGGTGGTCGGCGCGCATGGTCGCGCGCTCCCTGAATGACCTCCGCTTCGCTGTTGCCGCGGATCACGTATCCGCACTCGCACGTGATCTGCTTCGCCATCGCCTCCTCCTTCGTCGGGTCGTCCTCGTTGTACGACGACGGCATTGGAACTATCTTGGCGCGGCATTGGCGCAGTGCAAGGTGCAGCTATGCGGAAAGCTCGTCGTCGAGTTGGACGGAGCGCGGGTCGAGGAGCGGCTTCCCGGGCGCCAGGGGCGCTCGCTGTTCGCGTTTCTGACCGTCAATCGCAACCGAGTCGTCACGCGAGACGAGGTGACGGCGGCACTCTGGCCGCAGGGTCGCGACGCGGGGCTCGCACCGCTGTTGTCGAAGCTGCGCCGGGTCGTGCCGCTCGATGGCCTGGCGCTGCACCTTCCCGGGGAGGCCTGGGTCGACGTGGAGAAGGCGACAGACGCGGTCCACCGGGCGGAGTCGGCGGTCGCCCAGGGCGACTTCCTCAGCGCCTGGGGCCCGTCCCAGGTGGCCATGTCCATCTCCGGACGGTCGTTTCTCGCGGGTCACGATGTCGAGTGGATCGAGGACATGCGGCGCTCGCTCGCCGCGGTCCACCTGCGGGCGTTCGAGGCTTACGGGCACGCCGCGCTCGGGATCGGAGGAACCGAGCTCGCCGCCGCGGTTCGTGCCGGCCGGGAGCTGACCCGTCTCGAGCCTTACCGCGAGTCCGGTTACCGGCTCCTGATGCAAGCGCTCGCGGCCGAGGGCAACGCCGCCGAGGCGCTCCGCGTCTATGAGGCCCTCCGCCGACTGCTGCACGAGGAGCTCGGCGCCGCGCCGAGCGCGAAGACGCAGGAGCTCCACCGCGAGCTGCTGTCCTAGGCGGCCCGGTCTTCGAGCGCAGCGAGTGCCTGCCGCGCCGCCTCCTGCTCGGCGTTCTTTTTCGTGCGACCGGCGCCCTCGCCCATCTGCTCCCCGTCGATCAGCGCCGCGCACGTGAACCAACGGTCGTGGGCCGGCCCCTCGACCTCGACAACGGAGTACGTCACCTGCCGCTTCTGCCGAGCAAGGGCCTCCTGCAGCTCTGTCTTGTAGTCGACGTGCTGCGTCGCGGCATACTCGATCTGCTCGGAGAAGGCGGCAACGATCGCCGGCTCGATGCGCTCGAACCCGTGCTCGAGGAAGAGGGCTGCGAGCGCCGCCTCGAGCAGCGCGGCGAGCACGTTGCGGTTGCGAACGAGGCGGGCGAGCTCCTCCTCCGGCAGCGACTCGCCCTGCCCGGCGAGCATCGAGCCGAGGTCGAGCTCTCCGGCCACCTGCGCGCAGCTCTGCCGCGAGACGACGTGCGAGCGGATCTTGGCCAGCCGTCCCTCGCTGAAGTCCGGGTACCGCTCGTACAGAGCCCTGGCGACCGCGAGCTCGAGGACGCTGTCGCCGAGGAACTCGAGCCGTTCGTACGACGAGGCCCGGTCTGCCGCCCACGAAGCGTGGGTGAACACGTGCCGCAGCCGCGGCGCCGGCAGAGTCTCGATCAGCTCGCGGAGAGGCTTCGGTTCCGAAGCCTGCCTACTGGTGCGTCGCGACGTAGTCGACGGCCTGCCCCACTGTCGTGATCTTCTGCGCGTCCTCGTCGGAGATCTTGATCCCGAACTGATCCTCGAGCTCCATGATCAGCTCCACGAGATCGAGCGAATCGGCGTCGAGGTCTTCCTGGAAGGAGGCCTCTTCGGTGACCACGTCCTCGTCGACTCCGAGCTGCTCGACGAGCACTTCCTTCACCCGTTCGAAGACTTCCTGTCTCGACGCTGCCATGTCACCTCGCGTTCAGTAGTGGGGGTTAAGGCCGGCCGATCATACACAGGTCAGGCCACAGATTCGGCCTGCGCAGGCAACCTTGCGGCCAGCCGGCCGGCGACGTCGTGCTCGACCCCACGGGCGGCGAGGCGGATCGCGTTCGCGATCGCCGTCCGTGATGAGTTCCCATGCGCGATCACAGCCAGGCCGCGCAGGCCCAGGAGGTACGCGCCGCCGTACGTGTCCGGATCGAGGCGATGGAGGAGGCGGTGCGATGCCGGTCGGATCAGAAGGCCGCCGACCCTGCCGAGCGTCGTCGCGGCGATCTCCTCCCGCAAGCCCTCGATCACGGTGCGGATCGTGCCCTCGAGCGCCTTCAGCGCGACGTTGCCCGTGAACCCGTCGGTGACGACGACGTCGGCGGCCTTGGCGAGCAGCTCCCGGCTCTCGGCGTTCCCGGCGAAGTTCAGTGAGCTCGCCGCCAGTAGATCCCGCGTCTCGAGCGCGAGCTGGTTGCCCTTCTCCGGCTCCTCACCGATCGAGAGCAGGCGCACCTCCGGGTTCGGAACGCCGAGGATTTCCTCGGCGAACACGGCGCCCATGTAGGCGAACTGGAGCAGGTGCTCCGCGCGGGCGTCGGCGTTCGCTCCACAATCGAGGAGCACGGACGGCCCGGCGCGGGCGGGCAGCGGAACGGCGATCGCCGGCCGCATCACCCCCGGGAGGCGCCTGATCTCGAGCAGCCCCGCGGCGAGCATGGCGCCGGTGTTTCCGGCCGATACGACCGCGTCCGCCTTCCCTTCCCCGATCGCTCGGCAGGAAGCGACGAGCGAGCTGTCCGGCTTCGCGCGCACCGCCTCCGCAGGTTTCTCGTCCATCGCGATCACCTGCTTCGCGACCACGTGCTCAAGACCGCGGGCATCGAGCGACGAGGGGCCGTAGAGCGTCGGGACGATGCCGTCGGCAGCCACCTCGAGCGCGCCGGCGACGATCTCGCCGGGGCCTCGGTCGCCGCCCATCGCGTCGACGGCAACTCGAACGGTCACGAGTGACTAGGGCAGCGGCGTGGCGAGCGGCTCGACCTCGCGGCCCTTGTACGTCTTGCAGTTCGGGCAGACGCGGTGCGGCCGCTTCGGCTGCCCACAGGTCGGGCACACGTTGACGCGCGGTGCTTGGATCCCGTGTTGGGCGCGGCGCTTGTCGCGGCGCGACTTGGAGGTCTTCTTCTTAGGGACTGCCATTGGAGCGGCGGCAGTATAGCTGCGGGCGCCTCAACGCCTGAGCTCGAGCACCCGCGTGACGCCCACGCCCTCCAGGAACCGGCGATCGTGCGTGACGAGCAGCAGAGGGTTCCTCATGGGGCGGCGCCGGAGCGCCGCAGGTAATGCTACAGCGTGTCCCGAAGCCCTTTCAATACCGCCCAGCGTGGGTCGCCCTCCTCCTCCTCGTGCGTATGCGGCTCGGCGTTCAGGTCGCGACCGCACACCGGACAGAGGCCGGCGCAATCCGGCCGGCAGAGGATCTTGTCCGGCAGCGCGAGGATCAGGGCGTCGCGGGCCCACCCCGACAGGTCGAGCCGGTCGTCCTCGAGATACGGCGTGGTCAGCTCGTCGGAGGCGGGGCTCGTCGCCTGGTACTCGCTGAGCCGAAGCGTCTCGTCGACGACAGCGTCCGTGAGGCAGCGCATGCAGGGGCCGTGCAGACGCACGGCGAGGCGCAGCCCCAGCACGAGGCCGGTGGAGGCGCGGGTGACCGAGAGCTCGGCCGGAACCTGCTTCGGCACCGCAACGTACCGCTCACCGCCGAGCTCGACCGGCGCGATCGAGACCTCGAGCGGCTCCCGGTGCTCCTCCCCCGACCTCACCCTGATGTTCCGGAGGTCGAAGACCGTCATCTGACTGAGGTTAGCGCGCGTGTATCGGCGCGGCGGTCGGCCCTGTTCTGCCCAGCCTGGGCAGCGCGGGGCGACTATTTACGCCCAGGCCACCAGCCCCGCCGGTCGCGATCGTCCAGGTCGCGGGAATCGCCTGCCACAACGGAGAGAACGCCGGCGAGGATCAAAATCGTGAGGACGACGAGCATCGCCATGGGACTCAGTGTGGCGACCTCCGGTGATTAGCACAAATCGTGTATCGTCTTGTATCGATCATGGAACCTGATAGCTGGCTCGGGCTCGAATTGCGGCATCTGATCGCGCTGAAGACGATCGACGAGCACGGAACGTTCGGACGCGCCGCCAAGAAGCTCGGCTACACCCAGTCGGCGATCAGCCAGCAGATCGCCACCCTCGAGCGCATTGTCGGACAGCGGCTGATCGAGCGTCCCGGCGGCCCACGACCAGTTTCGCTGACCGAGGCGGGCGAGCTGCTGCTCCGCCACGCGGACGCGATCGCCGCACGCCTCCAAGCTGCCCAGGCCGACCTCGCGGCGCTCGACGCCGGCGACGCCGGGCCGCTGCGGATCGGCACGTCCCAGAGCGTCGGCGCCCGCGTCCTCCCCGCGCTGCTACGCGAGTTCGTCGACGAATGCCCGCAAGTCGAGATCACGCTGCGGGAGTCCCCCGACGACCGCAAGCTCGTCGCGCTCGTCGAGCGCGGCGAGCTCGACCTGACCTTCGTCGTCCTGCCTACCGGCGCGGGGCCGTACGAGAGCGTGGACCTCTTCCGGGACCCGTACGTCCTGGTCGTGCCGACCGGGTCGCCGCTGGCCGGACGCGAGCGCCCCCCGAGCCTGCGCGAGCTCGCGGACCATCCCCTGATCAGTTATCGCACGTGCCGCGCGACCCATCAGCGCGTCGAGGATCGCCTGCGCCAGACAGGCCGCGACCCACGCATCGTCCTCCGCTCCGACGAGAACGGCACCGTCCAGGGCCTCGTCGCCGTCGGAGTCGGGATCGCGATCATGCCGCGCTTGACGGTCGATGAGACCGACCCCGCAATCGAGGTGGTCGACCTCGGCGACCGGGTGCCACCGCGCCTGATCGGGATCGCGTGGCACAGCGACCGCAGGCGGACGCGCGCAGCTCAGGCGTTCATCGAGCTTGCCCGGCGGCAGACCTCGCTTCTCGGTGTCGAAGCACTCGCCGCATAGACCGGGCCCGTGGGCTTGGGCTTGGCCGTGGTCGCGTCGCTCACGCTGATGGCTGGTCGCGCTGCTGCTCGAAGAACTCGGCCGCGCCGCGAACTGTGGGCACGGTGAGCAGGTTCTCCTCGACCCACCTCGCGGCGATCGGCCAGTTCGTCGTCCGGATCCGCTCCGCCGCCGCCTCCAGGTCGTAGTCGGTGCGGCGCAGCTCGGGCTCGCCGTCGCGGACGAGCGCCCAGTAGGCCCCGGGACGGTCCTCGTAGGGCATGCCGACGCTGCCGGCGTTGACGAGGCGCAGATCCCCGAGCCGCCGGTCGAACTGGGAGTGCGTGTGGCCGATCACGACCGTCGGCTGCTCCACCTCGCCGATCGTCTCCTGGGCGATCTCGTCCGAGGTCAGGACGGTGACGAACGGCTCGTCGTCGTACGGCGTTGCGTGGCAGTACAAGACCTCGTCGAGGACGACCGTCAGCTCGAAGGAGGAGAGGAAGGCGCGATCCTCGTCGTCGATCTGCGCGGCGGGCCAGCCGGTGATCGGCCCCTCACGCCCGCGGATCATCTCGCGGTCGGCGTTCCCCTGCACGTAGCGTCCGGTCGGCGCCGCGCGCGCGAGCGCGATCGTCTCGCGTGGGAGCGCGCCGGCGGCGAGGTCGCCGCCGAAGACGACGGCGTCCGGGCGCACGTCGTCGAGCTCGGCGAGCACCGCCTCGAGCGCTGAGGCGTTGCCATGAACGTCGTAGAGAGCGGCGACTAGAATGCTCGCTCTTTCAGCGCCGACCGGGCTTGGCCCGGTCGGCTGCCGAAACATGCGTCAGTAGGGTTCGTCCGAGTTGCCCGAGACGCCGGCGACGACCGTCTCCTGGGAGCGCTCGTGGAGCCGTTCGCGGCCGCGCCTGACGGCGTTGAGGAACTTGTCCAGGTTGACCTCGAGCGTCGAGAGGATGCCGTCGGCCCAGTCCTCCATCTCGAGCCGCGTCTCGCGGGCCTGTCGCCGGGCGTCGTCGATGATCTCCTGCGCCTGGCGCTCGGCGAGTTTGACGATCTCGGTCTGCGAAGCCTCGCGAGCGGCCTGCTCGCGTGCCTCCCCGAGGATCCGGTCGCACTCACGCTTGGCCTCGGCCAGCATCTCCTGGCGCTCCTTGACGATCCACCGGGCCTGCTTGATCTCCTCCGGGATCGTCGCCCGCATCTGGTCGAGGATGTCGTAGATCTCCTCGCGATCGATGCGAACCTGGTCGGTCAGCGGCACGGCCTTGGCGTTGTGCACGAGGTCGTCGAGCTTGTCGATCAGA
>JBKPCT010000122.1:0-23111 GCA_046727515.1 Actinomycetota bacterium
TCCCCGCAGCCGTGTACGTGTACGACGGCTTCGCCACCGTCGAATCACCGAACGTCCCGTCCCCGTTCAAATCCCACGAATACGTGATCGTGTCGCCCGCATCCGGATCAGACGACGCCGACCCGTCGAAGCTCACCGCCAGCGGCGCCGTCCCCGACGTCGGCGACCCCGTCGCCACCGCCGTCGGCGGAGTATTCGTCCCGCCGCCGCCCGACGGGATGTACGTGGCGTACATCGAGTAGTGGAAGTCGAAGGTCACGCTGCTGCCGAACGGGTTGGACGGCCCCGCGGCATACCCCCCGGCGTTGGTGTTGTAGCGAAGGTCGTTCGCGACCGAGCTGTATCTCAACTGCGTGAGGTCGCTCTGGGATCCCGCGATGTAGCCCATCCAGACCGTGCCGCCCGCGATCGGCACCTGGGACGGGAAGGTGAAGTCGACCCAGCCCCACGCCTGACCCGCTGTGATCGTCACCGCGTTCGAGACGCCGAGCAAGTTGCCGGGGTTACCACCAGAGTCCGCGTACAGGACGGCGCGGATCGCCTGGGAGCCGCTTCCGGCTCCGAGGCCGGAGACGTAGCCGGTGACCTTGACCAGGTTGCCTGCACTCGGCGCGTTGAACTTCGACACCTCTTTCAAGTCGACGGCAGCGGTGTCTGACAGCGTGCCGGGGCTCGTAGTGCCGAACGTCGAGGAGCCGGAAACCGTCACTGTGATCGTGACCGGTGCGCTCGTCGTCGCTGCTCCGTGGTTGTCCGTCACCTTCAGCAGGACGTTGTACATCCCCAGAGCGGTGTACGTGTAGGACGGCTTGGCGGCGGTCGAGTCGCCGAAGAGGCCGTCACCGTTGAGATCCCATGAGTAGGAGATGGTGTCACCGGCGTCGGGATCAGAGGACGCACTGCCGTCGAAGTTCACGGTCAACGGGGCGTTCCCAGAGGTCGGGGACGCCGTCGCAACCGCAGTCGGCGGACTGTTGCCGCCGCCCGCATACTTGATCTCGCGAATCGTCCCGTTGTTCAGGTCTGCGTAGAAGAGGTCGCCGTTCGGTCCAATCTGGAGATCGACCGGGCCGGAGGCCGCCGCCTCGAAGGACTGGACGCGCGTCGGGTCGGGCAGTCCGTTCGTCCCGGCTGCCATGAACGAGATGCAGTTGCGCGAGTAGTCGGCGAAGAAGAGCCCGTTGTTGTAGGCGGCCGGATAATTACCCGCGCCGGTGTAGAACGCGAGGCCGCTGATCGACGAGCTTCCCGTCGGGCAGCTGTCGCCCGCCGCGATGTGGGCAGTGTGGTTGTAGGTGAAGTAGGGCGCGATCACAGTCCCAGAGCTGTAGAGCGACGAGCACAGGTTCAGGCCCGCACTCTGGTATCCGGACTGCGGGTTGACACCTTCATAACAGGGCCAACCGAAGTTCAGCGTCCCTGACGTCGGGTTGGGCTGCCGATTGATCTCCTCCCAGTCGTTCCAGCCGACATCCCCGATCCAGAGGTCGCTCGAGAGCGGTCGGATCGTGAAGCGAAATGGGTTGCGGAAACCGTAGGCGACGATCCGGCGCGCATTCGGGTCCGAGCTCCCGACGAGTGGGTTCGTCGGCAGCGCATCACCCGTCGACGGGTCGACGCGGAGGACCGAACCGTTCAGGAGCACAGGCTCGCCACTCGAGCGCCGGAGGCTTTGCGACCGGAGCGCGCCGCCTTCCGCCGTCGGGGGCGTCATCGTGCCGCCCACGCCGGCGGGTGGATCGCCGCACGGATTCTTCGGCGTAGGACTTCCGGCGCTCCCTCCGCTCTGTCCGTAGTCGACGTAGTTGTAGCTTGCTCCGTCGCCCGCGCTGACGTACAAGGCGCCGTCGGCGCCGAAGTTGAGGTCGCCGACCGAGTGGCTCGGGAACTGCTGGCACCATTGATCTTTGATCAAGACGGTCGTGCTCGTCGCCGTGTTCCCCGTCAGCGTCAGCTTGAGCAAACGGCCACTGACAACGCAGCCGTCGGTCGTCGGGCCGGGCGGAGTCGGGCAGCCGTCGTTCCACCTCGGGGCGGTGCCGCCGATCGGTGCGTCGTAGGCCTCGAGGACATACATGTACGGACTCGACGGGAAGTTGGGATCGAGGGCCATCCCGAGGAGGCCGCGGTCCCAGAAGTCGATGACGTCGGTGCTGAGATCGATGACCGTCGTCGGGGTCGTGTCGGTGAGGCTGTCGTACTCCTTGATCACCCCGCCCTTCTGGGCGACGAAGATCCGACCGTCGGCCGAGAAGCGGAAATTGACCGGGGCGTTCAGTCCACTGATAACGGTCGATTCCGCAAAGCCCGAGGGAAGGGTTGCCGCCGACGAGGCTTCTGCCCCGACCAGCGCGACGGCAGCCGAGATCGCCAAAGCAAGCGCAGCCATGACACGTCTGGCCCCCCACATAGAAGTCTCGTTCACAGTGCGACTGCCCTCCCTCTCCTAAACGGAGTATTCACGTGTCGAGGCGATTTGCAACCCAGAAGCGCAGATCAGCCGGCAAGTATCCGCTCGTACTGCTCGTCCAGCGCGCTGCGAAAAGTCGACGCCCGCTCGTGAATCAGAGTGGCGAGGAGTGGCGCGGCCCCTTCGAGGCGTCGAAAGGCGTCGATCAGCTGGTTGACGGTGACACCGCTCATCGGCAAGCAGTATTCGTTCATCCCCATCGCGCTCATCAGGGCCGAACACTTTTCGTGGAATGAGATGCAGATCGTGGGCTTGCCGCAGACGAAAGGAAGAAGGGCGCCGTGGAAACGAGTGGCGACGACAAGCTCCGTGCTAGCGATCTGGGACAGGAGCTCGTCCACGGAGGAGATCGGGTCGTCGACCACCTGTCGAGCGGCGCTCGGCGCCATCTCTCGCAGCAGCTCGACGAACCGTCGCTTCGCGCGCCGATCCGTGCAGTAGTCGCCCACGAGGACCCGCACGCCGTATCCGTGGTCGACCAGCCAGGCGGCGAAGGCGACGAGCGCTTCGACATACGCTCGGTGGCCAGTGCCGCTCGTACCGGGATTTCCGTATCCGCCGGGAGCTTCCATGATCCCCAGACCGACGATCGGACGGCCGCCGTTCGACGCCGTCCTCTGCTGCGACGACATCGGAAGGCTGAACGCGAGATCCGGGTAGACCTGATCATCGTCGGCGCGAAGACCGGCGCTCTCGAGATATCGCTTCGTGGAAGCGTCGCGGTATGACCGCGTGGCTGCCAGTGCAAGCGCGAGCTTCACGAGGAACCTGGCGACCGTGCGGTCGAGCGGCCCGGCGCCCACGCTTACGAAGATCACGCGACAGCCCGACGCTCTGGCCATCAGCGTCCACTTGACCAGGTTGTATGGCCCTGCGCCCAGCAAGCCGTACGCGTCGGTCAGCAGTCCTGTCCCGGGCACGATGAGCATCTCCGTGCCCCTCAAGACCGTAAGCGCCTTCAGCCACGCGTACGGCTCGCCCGCTAGTACCAGACAGACGCGGCAGATTTTCCGGAGCAGCCTCGCCGGGAGGCTCTGCGGGATCCAACCTCCGAGAGGCGACCTCGCAACCGGAACGGCTCTGACGTGATGGGTCGCCGCGGCCACCTCGGGGTGGGTGCAGATGCAGGTCAGCTCGGCGTCGGGCCGGAGCCGACGGAGGTGAGAGAGCATCGCCTGCAGCGAGGCCTCGTTACCGAGATTGGAGCTGCCGAAATTGCCGAAGAGCGCAATCCTCTGTGGGTGGTCCGAGCGGCGCGAGTTTCGCGGCGATGCCAGTGGCCGCACCAGGTCACTCGCTGCCCGACGCACGCGGACAGGGCGAGGCGATCGCGAAGCAGCACCCTTGTCGCGCACTATTCAGGCGTCCGAGCCAGATAGCCGCGGAGTGCGGCCCGAAGGTCGGCAGACGCATCGGTCCTTCCCACAAGACGAAAGGCCACGGAGCGCAGCAACAAGCCAGCGGCGATGAAGGCGAGAGACAGCTTCGCCGACACGGGGCTCAGGTTGCGGCGAATGATCATGCCCTCGCTGCGTCCTTCCATCTCGCGGCGGGCCGGGCTCGACCAGCGACGTGTTGAAGCGGAGCCGACGTGCAGGAACTCGGCGTCCGCGGAGAACCACACCTTCCACCCTGCCTTGCGGGCGCGCAGGCAGAGATCATGATCCTCCGCGTGCGAAAGCGTCATCTCCTCGTTGAATCCGTCGAGCTGCCGCCAGGTGATACCGCGAACGAGAAAAATCACGCACGCGGCTTGCTGAATCTCACGTGACGCGCTGTGGTCCCAGTGCGTGCTCCAGGAAGATTGCCAGCGATTCGGGATCAACCTGCTGAGGCCCGAGGAGCGGACGAAGGCGACGCCAGGCGTCTGCAGCGCTGTCACGGTCCGCTGGAGCGTCAGGTCCTCGTAGAGCACCCGCGGCGCAACGATCCCGACCGACGGCGACTCGAGCGCCCGCAGCATCCTGGACAGGGTCCCCGGATGACGGACGAATGCATCGTTGTTGGCGATCAGGTAGCTCTCACCCTCGCGCTGCCGCGCCCCGACGTTGACCGCGCGACCGAACCCGATGTTCTCGGGCAGGGAGATCGTTCTGCAGGCCGGCAGCTCGTCGACGATCCTCTCGTAGCTCCCGTCGGTGGAGCCGTTGTCGACGATCACCAGCTGCTCGGGCTGAAGACCGTCCTCGAGGAGTGCGGTGGCGGCGCGGATCGTGTAGCCAGGCGTCTCCCAGTTGACGATCACGGCGGTGACTCCGGCCAGATCCATGGAGTCCGGCTCCGTCGATGGGTAGCGAGCAGGCGGCTCGAATCCGTCCAAGCGCATCGTCTCGTCGGATGATTGTTGCGTCTGCTGAAAGCTCAAAGCTACGCCCCAGAGAGCGAATCCGGTCTCACGACGGTGCGCCGACGCCTCCTCGGGGAGGCCGCCAGCGCAGTCGTGTAAAGCGCCTCATGTGCGTCAACCCAGTCTGTCATTGCCTCCGGCGATCCCAGGCGACGAAGTCGCGACACAGCCTGATGCCATGCGGAGGGCTCGAGCAGGCTCTCGACCGCGGCCACGATGCCCTGGGGCGTGGGCTCGACGGCGATCGCACCGAGCCACGAGTCGATCAGCTCTCGGACGCCGCCTCGCACCGATACCAGCACCGGCCTTTCCGAGGAGAGCCACTCGAGAGGCGTGTACGGAGCCGGCTCGTCCCAAAGTGACGGCACGACGCCGAGATCGCAGCCGTCGAAGAACGCGGTCTTCGCAGGCCCGGCGACGCGCCCGACAAAGCGGACGACACCTCGGGCGGCGGCAGCCTGCACCTCCGGCTCCAGACGGCCCCCGCCGGCGAGCACGAGAGTGCATCCGCGGCGCGCAAGCTCTGGCGCCGCCTGGAGGAGGACGTGGACGCCCTTCACGCGCTCGAGCGCCCCGATATAGCCGATGGTGCGGAGCTGCTCACGCGGTTGGCTGGAAGCGGCGCGCGTGACGGTCGCCGGGTTCCGGATCACATGTTGCCGCGCACGTGGGAAGACGTGCGCTTGGCGGTCGAGCACATACCGGGAAACGCCGATGACATCGCCGACACTTCCGCCGTGGCGGCCAAGCCTCCGCGAGCGCAAACCGCAGAAGAGACCAGGGTGGCAAGGACGGCCATCGCGAGTCGTCAGCGTGACCCGAGGACAGAGGAGATAGTAGTCGTGGAGCGTGTGCACCACCGGCATGCGCAGGCGCCTGCAGTCCTCCCACATCGCTGTCCCCAACCCCGACAGGTTGTGGGTGTGAATGACGTCCGGCTGCTGTCGGACGATCAGCTCGCGTACCGTTCGACGGAACGGCACGATCACGTCTTCCACATGGTTGCGGAGACGGCGCACATTGTTCGAACGCCAATGCTGAGAGTGCACTACGACTCGAGTGCCTTCGAACCCGGGCAGACCGGCGTCGGGAAATGCCTGCAGAAGACTCGCCTCGTGGCCTCGGCCTGTAAGCTCTCGCGCGAGGTCGGCCACGTGCTTCTCAGTGCCGCCGACGGCCGGATCGCCGTGGGCATTGACTAGCAGAATTCTCAGAATCTCCCCTCTCCCTCCGGACGGCTACGCCCGCCTCGGTCGACACCGAAATGTCGAGCCGTGCAGGCAACGTACACAGTCACGACATACACGAAGAGACTTGCGAAAGCAACCATAGGCCCAGCGGGCCCGGCGGCCGGCGAAGCCTTGGGCCAAATGCTTCGCGGCGCAACCACGTTGCTCGTCGATCGGCGGACGGACGAACTCGTTTCGATGCGGTCAGGGAGTGCACCACACGGGCAGACCTTTCTCGTACTCACTGCTCCGCCGGCACTGCTCTGTTTGCGAGTCGGCTGCATACGCGGCCAAGTCGGCGTGCGCGCGTATCGCGGAGCGCGGTTGTGAGCCAGGCGGCGTCGTTCTGCGGGAGGACCCGGAGCCAGACCGCGAGTGCGCTCAACACCGTAACCCCGACGGCGACCGCTACACAGAACGAGAGGGTTCCCTCGCCGAGCTCGAGCGCCCCCTGTGCGGCGGCCCCGGCGAGCGCCGCCGCGATGGCCATGCGGATGAGGTAGCGCGATGCGAGTTCGACGCGGCCTAGTAGCCGAAAGCAGTACACGAGCTGGGCGGAGGCTGCGGTAAGAACTGCGACGTCGTTCGCGATCGCCGCCCCGATCGCGTCCAGACGGCGCACCAGCAGGGCTGCCGCAACGATGTCCGCGGCGGCAGCGGCCGCACTCACGGCGATTGGAAACCGCATCTTGCCGTACCCCGTTAACAGCGCGGTGCTGATGGCGCCGAGCGCAGCAAGGGGAACGGCCGCGACGAGGATCCGCAGGACGTTGCCGGCCTCCGAGTACTGCGCTCCGTAGGCCAGATTGATCAGGGGTGGGCCGAGAACGAGGCCGGCCGCCGCGATCGGCATCGCGAGCAGGATCAGCAGGCGCACCGCCCGGCTGTATCCGGAGCGGATGCGGTCGATCTGACCTGCACCAAGGAACTGGGCGAACGTCGGCGAGAAGACGTTTGTCATGCCGATGAGCAGCGTGACAAGAATTGTGGTTGCCGAGAAGGCGACCGAGTAGAAGGCAATCTGCGCGTTACTGCTCTGGCGGTCGAGGAAGAAGAGCTCTGAACGCTGCGCCACCATGAACGTGAGCACGACCGATATGGAGCTGGCCATGGCGTAGCGGGACGCGCTTCGGCGAAGGTCGCCGAAGGCGCTCGCGTCGGTTCCTCGCAGCCGTGCGAGCGCGTGTCTCATCTTCATCGACGCCCCGATCAGGATCGCTGTGCTCGCCGCGGCCGTCGCAGCCTGGATACCCGTGACTCCCCCGCCGAGGGCGATTGCGATGATGCTTGCGGCCGCGCCGCCTCCGGTGCCGATGAGAAGAACGAGTGCTGTGTCGCGCCAGTGCTGTGTCCCGGCAAGAATCGAGTTCGGGACCCTGTTCAGAATTCCGGTCGCGGCCGTCACGGCGCCGAAGAGCCACGCAGCGCGTGGCGTTGCGCCGGCCAGGGCGATCGTGACGAGCGTGCCCACCGCGAAGAGCGCTGCGACAGTCCCAACCCGCCAGCCCCACCGTGCAAGACCGGGGACTGATCCGACACTGTCGCGGCCCAGTGCCTCGGCCGAGCTTCGGATCAGCGCCTGCGCCAGGCCACCAGCGCACACCGTCGAAACGACCAGCACCGCAAATGCGATGAAGCTTTGCCGTCCGAGCCCGGACGGACCGAGGATGCGCCCGGCGACGACCGAGACGACGATGGTGTAGACGAAGGGCGCGACCTGAGCCGCGATTGTCCACGTCCCGCCGACGAGCGCCCGGCCGCCGATCGGCGCTCTGTCGCCGGACGCCGGCGGCGGTCCTCGGAGTTGGTCCTGATCAATTGTCATCTCGAAATCAGTTCTAAGCGGCTGCGCGACCGGACCGCCCGTGTGGCCGCGCCGCGAGAGCGCGTTGGTAGACGGACTCGTAGGCGCTCGCCCAGCGCTCGTAGTCGCCTGCTCCCGCCACCAATCGCACACGTGCCACGGCCTCGGCCCAGCATCCTGGATCGAGGAGTCGGTCGACGGCGGCGACAATTCCCTCGCGCGTCGGCTCGATCGCGATCGCCCCGGAGACAAGCTCGAGCGACTCGCCCAGCCCACCTCGCAAAGAGCTCAGCAGGGGTCTTCCGCCGGCCAACCACTCGACCGACGTGTACGTCGGCCCCCCGGGCTCGTTCCAGACCGACGGTACGATACCGACGTCGCACGACTCGAAGAAGTCCGCCTTCCGGGCTCCTGTGACAAGTCCGAGGTAGTCGAGACCTGGCAGCCGCGCAGCTGCTTCGGCCGCCTCCTGCGCGTGACGTCCCAGCCCGGCCATCGAGACAGCGACCCCACGAGCATAGATGTCCGGCACGGCAGAGATCAGCGGGCGGATTCCTTTGATGACGTGCATCTGGCCGATGTAGCCGATCCTCCTGAGCCGGTCGCCCGGCGGCCGGAGGGGCCTCACCGCCGGCGGAACGATTGGGTGGCGGATGATGGTCTGCTCGGCGTGGTCGAAGATGCCGCGATGAGCCTCGATGACGAAGTTCGAGACGCCGACGACGTGCGAAACCGCTGGAGCCCACCGGCTCATCCGCCGCGTGCGGTACCCGCAGAGCAAAGGCGAGGGGCGGCAGGGCTCTCCGTCATGACTGACCAGCGACTTCCGCGGGCAGAGCAGCCCGTAGTCGTGCAGCGTGTGCACGACCGGCAGGCCGCGTGCCCGGCACGCCTCCCAAATGCCCGTCGTGATTCCGACCAGCTGATGGGTATGGACGAGCTCCGCTTCGGCTGCGGCGACTAACTCTGTCAACCGGGCGCTCGGTCGTGAGATGAGGTCGTCGAGATGGTTCAGGAGACGGCGTACGTGGTCCTCGCGCCAGTCCGTGCGGTGGAGCACGGTGCTGTTCGGTTCGTCGCGGCCCTGCCGATCAGGGAACGCGTGGAGATACGAAACCTCGTGGCCACGTCGCCGGAGTTCCCGGCCGAGCTCGAACACGTGCTTCTCGCTGCCGCCGGCGGTGATGTCCGCCGAAGCGTTGACCATCAGAATTCGCAACCGACCCCCACCGCCCGCTCGTCTACTCGTGCCCGCGAGCCTGCGAGGCCGACGCCGCATCTGCAAGCGCCAGGCCCACCATGAGCATCCCGATAAATGCAGTGGGAAAGCCCGTGAAAGACTCCCGTGTCACCGCGTCGATCAGGATCGCGATCATCCAGCCGAGCGCGAGCCATTTTCTTGACCCTGGAACCTTCGTCGCCGCGATCGCCAGCACCATGAGCCGGCTGAGTAAGGCAAGAAAGATCGCGAACCCGACCAGGCCGACGTCGGCGACCGTCGCGAAGTAGGCCGAATCCACAGCCGTGTATGCCGCCTTCGGCTGGTCCGTCTTCCGCGTCAGGCCATACCGTGCCCGCTCGGCAGCGGTCCCGATCTTGCCGACACCGAAGCCGAATGGGACCGCAGACGGCTTTGCGAAAAGGGTCGACCATACTTTCGTCCGCCCGTTCAAGGTGAGGTAGAGCCCCGGCCCCGCCCGGACCGACCGCGTTTGGCTCGCTCCAGCTACTGCAAACAGGAGCACGAGTGCGGCTGCGAAGCTGACACCGAAGAGCAAGATCGCGATCGTCGTCCGGCCTGCCCGGATCATCATCATCGCGATTAGCGCGACACCGATCACCGCCGCCGTGCGGACGTAAGAGAAGACGATGCCGAGGGAGAGAATCGAGATGCAGGTCAGTTTCAGCGGACCCGGCTTCATCCCAAAGAGCACCGCCGCCAACGCAAGCAGAAGAAACGCGGCGTAGGCGAACGGATCGTCGAGGCTCCCGAAGCTCCGCAGGTAGTGGCCGATGTTGCGTACCTGGTCTCCGAACGAATATCCCAGCCCGACGAGTCCCCACCCGCCGAGATACTGCTGATAGATCCCGTAGAGAGCAACGCCGACTCCCGTGAAGACGAATGACCGTACCGCCCAGTCGAGCGTCCGCCTGGGGAACGGGAGCAACAACCCGGCGAGAAGCAGGATCATCGGCTCTCCGGCCAGCCGCACACCTTGAGCCCACGCGATGTTGTGCTGCCCGCTCGAGAGGCCGCCGCCCAGATTGACGACGTAAAGACCCATGAACGCCCCGATGAGCAGAACGAGCCGGCGATCGAAAGGAGGCAAGTCGCGGCCACGTCTGTGCTGGAGCACCGTGACGAGCAGTGCGACTCCAGCTGCGAGCGTGATCAGATCCTTGATCGGTCCGATCGTGGGGATGAACAGAACCTTCAGGGTCGGGAGCGCAGCAAAAAGCGGAATCATCAGCGCAACGACGAGATGCGGCGCCATCAGCCAGCCGACGACGGTCAGAGAGAAGAACGCGAACAGCAGCAGAGATCCAACACCGATCGTCGGCCCTTGTCGAGCAGTAACGAGAACGGTGACGAGCGTGAAAGCGGCCGCTACGGCGGCGGCGGCGAGGTCTCCGCGTTCGTACCCAAGGGTACGCATGGTGATTACGGCCGCCCGGAGTAGGAGTAGCTCAGGTAGCCCTCTTGGTCGGGGCTGTCGTTGAGAACCGCTCCGAGAACTCTCGCGCGCCAGGAACGTGCCTGATGCCCGAGCGCGCGCAGGCGCCGTCCATGGACGGCGCCATGGCGAACCACGACGAGGACACCGTCCACGCTCAGCGCCAACTCAGCCATGCCGGCGACGAGAAGGGCCGGCGGAGTGTCGACGATCACGAAGTCGAGATCCCGAGGGAGCTGGTCGAGCACGGCAGGCAGCCGCGCGAAGAGCGGGGTCCTGTCCACAGGGATCGTCCCGCCCGGCATCACTGCCAGCGAGCCCTGATGCCCTTCCTGAGTCGCAGTCTCGCGAATCTTTGGCGGCGTCGCCGCAACCTGACGCGGCGCACCTGACCCGGACGCATGAGCCGGGTCCGGATGCCGAAACGCCGATACCGAGTTGCCCCCGTGACGCTCGACGTGCCACCCTCGGCCGTTCGGTCGAGCCTGCCACAGAACGGTACGCACGTCGACAGTGCCACTCAGCAGCTCCGCAACGCCCTCGGCGCCGTTCGGGATCCCGACGAACCCCGCGACCGAGGGCTTGCGGAGGTCGAAGTCCGCGAGGATGACGTTCGCGCCGCGAAGCGACAGTGCAGCGGCGAGATTGGTCGCCGTCGTCGTCTTTCCCTCTCCCGGCAGCGCGCTGGTCACCGCCAGCTGCACGGGGCCTGCGTGCCCGTCGAAGATCTGCGCGATGTTCGCGGCAAGCAGCGCGTATTCGTCGTTGAATCGCCCCCCGGACGCACCGAGCATCGATGTTCGAAGGCTGCGCGGAAGGGACTCGATCGTTGCGAGTACGCGCGTGTCCAGCGCGTCTTCAACGTCTTCCTCCGACCGTACGGTCGTGTCGAAGAGCTCCCTGGCCCCGATAATCAGGAGTGCGATCACGAGCCCGATCGCAGCCCCGAGCAAAGCGTCGGACACAGGCTTTGGCCGAATCTTGACGGCATCGGTCGCTCGCTCGACGAACAGGGCGTCCCCTGAGCTGAGTGACTTCACGACCTGGAGCTGCTGAAGCTGCCTCGACAGCTCGGGCGACGAGCCCTCGCGCACGATCTGATCACGCACTTGCGAAATCGCGGCGTCGACTGCCTTCTGCGAGACCTCGGCCCGCCAGGTCGGGTAGACACCGGCGACCAAGTTGACGATCCGCATCGACTGTTCGGCGTTACCGGTGGTTGCTGAAAAGGTGACGACGTTGTTCGAGGCAGTCGCCGACGTCTGATTCATGATGGCGGTCCCACTGCCAGAGCTCCCGCCGCTCCGCTTGGCGGCTGCCTCGTACAGCTGCGGCGAATTGACGAGGTTCTGCTCGGCCTGATCTCTGCGCGTGGGATCCTCGTAGGGCCGACTGATTCCGAGCACGGCCGACTTCAGGTCGTCCATCCCTAACACCACTTTGGCCTGAGCGCTATAGGCAGGACCAGCGACGTGTCGGATGACGCTCAGGCCGACCATGCCGATCAGGATCGCGCCCAGGATCAACGGTAACGACCGCCGAAGGACAGTCTTAAGCTCTTCGATTCCGCTTGATGTCATCGCATGGTCGGTGGCGCAGCGTCCTCCTCACCGATCATGTTCGAATCCGTGCCGACCCACCCTCCCTCAAACGGGGGAACCTTTTTTCACCCGTTCGAGTGAAACCACGGCACCGATCGAGGGAATCAAGGTGTCCCCTTTGATATGACTTCCCGATACGAGAAGCGGTGAAGCACCGGGCATCACCTCGCCGCAACGCTCCCGTGACGCTCCTCGTCGTCGCGTCTGTCTTCGCGGCGGTCGGCGCCAGCTCAGGGGCGGCGTCTGCCGGCCGGAGCAAGTTCAAGGTCACCACTGAGCTGGGTGCCCAGGCACCGCTTCCGAAAGGAGCAACGGTCTCCCGGCAGGTCGTCTGGACGGCGTCCGCGACGGGCACGGACATCTCGCGGATCGTGTTCTCGATCGACGGGGTTCCGAAATGGACGGATCTCGCGGCCCCCTACGTATTCAACGGCGATCAGACCGGCCGGCTCGACACGACGGCGCTGCCCGACGGAAAGCACATGTTCGGCGTCAAGGCGTACGCGGTCGACGGGCGTACGGCGAGCGCGACTTTGGCGCTGCGGGTCTCGAACAGCAGCGCGCAGCCCCCGTTCACCGTCACGTCGAGCATCGCCGACGGAGCGACCCTGAATGGTTCCTTCGCTTGGACGGCGACACCGAGTGGCGCAACCGTTGGCGAGGTGGACTTCAAGATCGACGGGGCCACGAGCTGGAGCGAGCTCACCGTGCCGTACCAGTTCGGCGGCGACCCGAACGGCGTCCTGGATACATCGACGCTCGCCGCGGGGTCGCATCTGCTCGAGGTGGTCGCTACCAGCACGGATGATCGTACGGCCACGGCGCAAAGCTCCGTGACCGTTGCGAGCGCGGCCTCCGGGTCGCCACTGCCGCCGTCGCCCATTCCGTCTGACGTGCCGAGCTACGGCTTTTCCCTCGGCGGCAAAAGCCTGTACAGGACCGCTGCCGACAGAGCATTCGAGCTCGACCAGATCCGAGCCGCCGCCAATCGGCACCGTGCCGTCGTCCGCATCGACTCGACGCCTGGCAACCAACGCTACCTCGACGCCTGGGTCGCGGATGCGCTCGCACGCAACCTCGAGCCGATGCTCATCCTGTTCGGAACGACCGGCCCCGTGAGCGCCGACGCCGCCGCCAGCTTCGCAGCCGCCCAGGGCGCGAAGTGGAACGGCAAGATCCACCTGTTCGAGCTCGCGAATGAACCCGACCTCAACGGCTGGACGCCCGAGCAGTACACCGCTGATCTGAAGGCAGCGTACGTCGCACTGAAGTCCGCGAACTCGAGGGCGATCATGATCGCGGGGGCGCTGTGGAAGTGGGATGTCGGCCCAACCGCCAATCCGACCGGGGGCGCGCGAGAGTGGGTCAGCCGCATGTACAAGGCAGGCGCGAGGGGCTACTTCGACATGCTCAGCCTGCACTTCTACGACGACCCCGATACCCACGGCAGCTGGAACCTGTGGGACCAGGCGTTCACGATGGACCTGAGTATCCGTTCGATCATGGACGCGAACGGCGACAAGGCCATTCCGATTGCATCGACGGAGTCGGGAGGCCCAACGACCAAGTACGGCGAGAGCAGACAGACGTCGATCGTGGACCATGACTTCGACCATCTCTACTCCGGGCAGATCCGCCTGCTGCTCGTCTACACCATGCTCGACGACGACGTCCCCGGCTTCGGCCTGCTCCGCGACGACCGGACGAGGCGACCCGCCTGGTTCGCGTTCCAGTCTCGAACGAGGTAGCAGAACCCACTTGCGGGCGGCCTCCGCCCCGCCGCGACGCTGCTGCACATATTCTCCCTTGGCGTGCGGTTCGGCGAGCCGGATCTCCTCACTCGGGCGGTTGTGGGCCTGCGGTCGGCGTTCCCCCGCGGCGGGCGCTAACGCGACGACCCGCGCGGCGCACGAGAAGCGAACCGGCGGCAGCGCGTTTGCGCAATCGTCGCATCAGCGCGATCGGCGAAGGACGTTCGAACCAGCCTTCGGCGAGACGGACCTCGCCAGTCATCAGCCGACGCTTGTACTCCTCTTCCCCGACGCCGAGGTCGATGCGGCACACGCCGGCGGCACCCGCGGCTTCGACGATCATGAGCAGCAGCACCAACCCCGGCGAGTATCGGGAAGCGGCGGGATCGTAGGCCGGGAACCAATAGGACAAGGTCGAGCTCGCTCGCAGGCCCAGGTGGAGCGCCACGATCCGGTCACCCGCGTGCAACACCGAGAGGACGGGGACGCATCCCTCGCTCGGATTCTGGAACAGGTCTTCGAAGAGGCTCACCACCCACGGCTCCGACAATCGGTCCCATCTGCCTGTGCGGCGGTACTGGGCGGACTTCCACCGGAGGAGCAGCTCCAGCGCCGCGGGATCTGACGATTGAAGCTCGAAGCGCATGGATCCCGCGTCCCGTTGAAACCGATTTCGTTGAGCGCTGATCTTCTTGACCGGGCTCCTGTGGAGCGTCGAGTAATGGCTGTAGCCGCGCGCCAGATCGATGATCGGCGATTGTCGCGCGCGACGAACACAGCGCCCGGCGCCGCTCCACTGAATTTCGATGAGGCGGCGGAATTCCCAGACGCCGAGCTTGCACCCCTTGAGCAGTTCTCTCGCATCCCACTCGAAGCCGTCTCTGTGGACGACCGCCTGGACGTCGGAGAGGCGCGCGCAGATGGGCCTGCCCAGGCGAAAACCGGCGGTCTCGAAGGGGAAGAAGCCGGCGATGCCCGTCCCGTCCTCGATGATCGCCACCCGTGCCGACTGCTGCACGCGCCCAACCGCAAGCGAAAAGCCCGGCGAGAGGAAGGGGTTGTCCAGCGCGTCGTTGCTCCTCTGCATGTCGAGCCAGGCGGCCACCTCGCCCGGCCCGAGCTCGGTGGGACGTGCGATCGAGACCTTCATCCGGCGCAATCTACTGAGGCTGGAGGCGCCGACCAGGTCACGTAGGAGGCTGCGGCACTAGAGTTGCCGATCGCCCATGCATCCAGAGATCCACGCGAGCGTCGTCATTCCAACGTACAACCGGGTGCAGCTTCTCGGGCGCGTCCTCGAGAGCTTCGCAAGGCAGACCGCGAATCTCTCCAGCTTCGAGGTCATCGTGGTCGACGATGGGTCGACGGACGACACCGAAGCCGCCTGGCACGCATACGCCGATCGTTTCGACACCCGTTACGTTCGACTGGAGCACGCAGGGTCGGCGGCGGCCAAGAACGCGGGGATCGGCGCTGCCAGAGGTTGGCTGATCGTGTTCGCGGACGACGACGACCTCGCCGATCCCGAGCTCGTCGGGGAGCACATTCGCGCCCACACGGAAAGTCCAGCGCCCGACGTTGGCGTGCTCGGGTACACCACCTGGGATCGAACACTGCCCGTGACCGAGCTGATGCACTACGTGACCGAGGTGGGTCAGTTCCTCTTTTCGTACCGAATGCTTCGGCGCGGGGACATCCTCGATTACCACCACTTCTGGAGCGGCCGCGTCTCGGCCAAACGGGCGCTGCTCGTCGAAAGCGGCGGCTTCGACTCAGAGTTGGAGGCGCTCGAGGACGTCGAGCTCGGCTATCGCCTCTCGGGTCTGGGTCTCCGGATCGTCTTCAACCGACTCGCGGTGAACTACATGCTGAGAACGTTCGACTTCGACAGCTTCTGCCGCCGCTGCGAACGAACCGGGCGTGGGCTAGCACGATTCCGGAAACTCCACCCAGGCCGGGTCGTTCAGGAGTACGAGGCGCTGCTGCTCGGATCGCGGTCGAAGACCCTGGAGGCGGCCGCGGCCGGCCCGGCAGACCGGCAGGAGGCACTGGGAGATGCGGAGCGGCGGCTCGGGGCGCTCCGACCCGAAGTGCTCGCTCTCGAGAAGCGGCTCGAGACCCGCCGGCTGCTTTCGCGCTCGTCGCCGCTTGCCGGCTTTAGCCCGACGCGAAGGCGGCTGTACCGACTCTACGACGACTCCTTCCGCACGGCGATGCTGAAGGGAGCGCTGGCCGTCGACGACGCAGGGCCTTAACCCCCCGACCGCAGTGCCGCGCGCGCAGCCCCGAGCCGCCAGCGGACGCGGTTCACGGCAAGCTGCGAGCGCCGAAGAGCAAGCTCGGCGTAGAGGCGGGCGCGCGCGCGCCGACCAAGCATCCGGCGGTACCGCTGCAGGAGCCTGTTCCGCCGCCGGTCGTGAGAGCCCTGTTCCCGGTCTCGCGCCGTCTTCGCCTGCGGGTGGACGCGGTAGTTCCCCCAGGTCTCGTCGACGTAGACGGCGTGCGCGATGCGAATGGCGCGTAAGAGGAAGTCGAGGTCCATCGAGAACTCGTCGGTGGTGTCGTACTCTCCGACCAGCTCGTGCAGGTTCTTGTCGTAGAAGTAGGCGGCCGGGTTGAACGGGAACGGGTAGAAGTCGGGACCGAGCAGGAGCTTCTCGAAACGCAGGTCGGCCGGCCGGTTCACGTACGCCAGGACATCCCCGTGCCAGACGTTGCAGTTGCCGACCGCGAGTGCCGGCGACGGGAGCGCGGCGAAGAGCTCGACGACGCGGCCCAGCGTTCCAGGCTCGTAGAAGTCGTCGACGTTCAACACGCCCACGACGCGCCCCCGGCTCTGCTCCACGCCGAGATTCAGCGCGCGCGATTGATTCGCCCCCGGCGCCTGGATCCAGCGGATCGAGTCATGGCGCGCCATCCACTCCTGGACGATCGCCTCCGTCGCGTCGCTGGAACCTCCGTCGACGACCAGATGCTCGACTACCGCGCACTGTTGGCTGACGACGTTGTCGAGGCACCCGAAGACGAAGCGCTCCCCGTTCAGAACCGGCGTGACGACGCTCAGGACAATCGGATCGCCTTCTCCCATGGACTCCTAAAGTACAGTGGCCGAGTCGATGGCACGCCTGCTCGAACGGTCGCTCCAGCAAGGTGCCCTCGACCGGCTCGTCAGACGCCTTCCTCCGGATCGGCAGGCCCCGGCAAGGAAGCGCCTGCGGCGGATCGCGCGGCCGGCGCTGCTAGGCACGCTGCGGTGGACTGCGCCGGTCAGCAGAAGGTTCGGTTACGACCGAGGCACTGCAGTCGACCGGTACTACATCGAGCGGTTCTTGGCCGAGAACAGCGCGTCGATCCGCGGACGCGTGCTCGAGGTGAAGGACAGCGGCTACACCGACCGTTTCGGGACCGGTGTGTCGGAGCGCGAGGTGCTGGACGCCGACAGCTCGAACCCTCTGGCGACGATCGTCGACGACCTCGCGACGTGCAGCACGATCGCCGACAACAGCTTCGACTGTTTCATCCTCACCCAGACGCTCCAGTACGTCGCTGAGGTCGAGAACGCGGTCGCGAACGCGTATCGCATCCTGAAACCCGGCGGAACCCTGCTCGCGACGGTGCCGACGATGGGCCAGATCGTCGAAAAGCAGCCCCATCTGGTCGAGTACTGGCGGTTTACGCCCGCCTCCTGCAGGGTGCTTTTCGGCGAGGTGTTCGGGGGGTCCGCGATCGAGGTCCGCAGCTATGGCTCGTGCCTGACGAGCGTCGCGTTCCTCGTCGGCATGGCACAGGAGGAGCTGAGGACGCGAGAGCTCGAGCGCGATGACCCAAACTTCGCGCTCCTCGTATCGGTGCGAGGCGTGAAGGTGTGAACATCGCGGCGGCGCTCCGACGCCGAGTCGCGCGTCTTCGGCCGGCTGTCGGCCTCGTCCTCGCTCACCACCGAATCGGTGAGCCTCCGGGCGACCGGGAGCGCGAGCTCGTGCCGGCGCTGTCGACACGGGTTTTCGAAGAGCGGCTTGCGCTCCTCCAGGAGCGGTATCGAGTCGTGCCGGCCTCGAAGCTGCTGGACGCAGCACGAAGGCGCCGGCGAGGCGAACGCGTCCCCGTCGCCCTCACCTTCGACGACGACCTCTGCTCTCATCTGGACGTCGTCGCCCCGATCCTGCGTCGCGGGGGTTTCTCGGCGACGTTCTACGTCGGGCCGCCGCTCGCGGGGGGCGCGTCCTTCTGGTGGCAGGACCTGCAGGCGCTCGCGGACGGCGGAGGGCTACCGCCCCGACTCGACTCGCTTCCGGAGGCGGATATCTCACCGGTGGCACGACGCGAGCCACGGGCGATCCACGCCCTCGGCCGAACGATCGAGTCTTTGCCGCCGGGCCGGCGTGATGAGGTGGCCGCAGAGCTTCACGCCCTCGCAGGGAGCAGCACCGGGCCACGTCTCGACGCGGAGGCCATGGCGGCTCTCGTCGACCAGGGTTTCACGCTTGGTTTCCACACGGCGCACCATTACGAGCTGACGACGCTCGACGACGAGCGTCTGGCTCACGAGCTGACCGGCGGCCGAGAGGTTGTGGAGCGGATCGCCGGCGCCCGCGTCACCACCATCGCCTATCCACACGGGAAGGCTGATGCGCGCGTGGCGCGAGCTGCGCGCACGGCCGAATTCGAGCTCGCGTTCGCTGGAGGGGGGGCGCCGGTCGATTCGGCGACGGATCCGTTCCTCGTCCCTCGGCTCGAGGTGCACAATGCGCCGATCGACGAGTTCGAGAGTCGACTGGCCTGGGTCCTGGGCCGAAAAGGACAATGACTCGCATTCCTCCCGAGGAGGTGCGATTCCATCCTCACTCCTTCGGCGACCCGGCTGGGAGGTTGTTCTGGTGGCGGGGAGATCTCTACCGAGGAGTCCGAGCTGTGGCCGCTCCGTTCGTCGCCGAGGCTGTCCAGAGCGTCCTGCCCCGGCTCGTCGAGAAGCGACTCGTCCCGCCGACCATACCCACGGATCTTGTCGCAGACGGCTTCGAGCTGGTTCTACGACACGAACAGGTGCCGTTCACGGCGTATCCAACCGAATGGTGTCCGGAGATGCTGCGGGAGGCGTCGCTTCTCTATCTCGACCTAGTCGTCGAGCTCGCCGACGACGGGCTTGGAATCAAGGACATGAACCCCTGGAACATCGTCTTCGATGGTCCGCGCCCGCTCTTCGTCGACGTGATGTCGATCGCGCCCCTAGAGACGTGCCTCGGTTCCTTCTCGGAGGAGCGCTTCCGCCGTAATTACCTCGACCCGCTTCGCCTGATGGGTCAGGGGCATTCCAAGCTTGCCCGCGCGTTGTTGCCGGAGAACGGCGGCGTCGACCCAGCCGTGTTCTCGTTGCTGGGCGGGCGGGACCGATGGGCACAGCTCGCTCGAGTGCGAGCGCGATTCCGCCGCTCGCCCCGCGACCACGTTGCACTGGCCCGCTCGCTGAGGAAGGAGGTCGAAGGCGTGGAGCTGCCGGTCGCCGACGACGCTGCAGAAGAACACCCGGACACGGCGATTGCACAGGCCGTCGACGAGCTCCGGCCCGCATCGGTACTCGAGCTTCGAACGACAACCGGCATGGCGGCGATCCTCGCCGCACGGCATGGAGCCTGCGGGATCGCGTTCTTCGACACGGACGCACATGCGAATCGAGCATTCGCGGCTGCACGGTCAGAGGACGTCTGGCTGCTTCCACTCGTGCTCGACTTCACGAAGCCGACACCGGCGATCGGCTCCTTCGACCACTTCTCGATCGCAGCCGTCGACCGTCTGCGGAGCGATCTCGTCGTCTCCGGCGACGCGGTGCACTACGCGGTCGTCGACCGCGTGTTTCCGTTCGAGCACGTTGCGGAGGCGCTCGCCGCCTTCTCGAGCCGGTACGCGCTTGTGTGGATGCCTGAGCCGACCTCACTGCCCTCCGAGGTCCTCGAGCGAGCACCCTGGTATGGCGCTCCGGCCTTCCTCGACGCCCTCGGTTCTCGATTCGCGGAGGTCAAGCCGCTGTCGTCCGCGCCGACCGGGTCTGATCTCTTCCTGTGTCGGAAGTAGAGACCTTCCCTCCCCCACGGAACCCGTTCGCGAGCTCTTCGTAGTACGCAAGCCACTCGTCAACGACGAGCTCGAGATCGTGCCGCTCCCGCGCATCGGCTAGACCGTTCGCGCCCAGCTCCTGCGCAAGTTGGGGCGCGTCGAGCACCCTCCGGATCGCGCGGGCGAAGCCTGCAGCGTCCCCTCGATCCACAAGCAGCCCGTTGCGGCCGTCCTCGACGAGCTCGGGAACGCCGCCCACTCGAGTCGCAACGACGGGCCGCGCGGTCGCGAGCGCCTCGATGATCGCAAGCGGCGACGTCTCGGCCCGAGAGGGGTAGACGACGACGTCGGCAGCACGATACGCCTCGGCGATCCACGCCTCGTCGGAGCGCTCCTCGAGGATTCGAAGCCCGTCCCGGCGGTCTTCGTGCTTCGCTCCGAATGCGATCGCGAGCACGCGTTGATCGCGGAGCGCGTAGACGGCCTCCTCGAGCATCCACGCGGCCTTGTACTCGTTGGCGAAGGCAAGCCGCGCCGGCAACAGGACGATCGGCCGGTCTTGCGGCAGACCGAGCTCGTCCCGGGCGGCGCGCTTGTCACCAGGCTTGAAGAAGCGGAGGTCGACCGGATTCGGGATGTGCCGCGTCGGCTTCGAGCGCAGGTACGACGCCTGCGCGAGGTCGAGCGCCCAGCGAGCAGGGCTGGTGACCGCGAGCTCGACGTCCTGAAGCAGCCGCCTCTTGCGCCAGAGGTTGGCCTTGGTTGCGTCGCGCGGGATCGCGGGATAGAGCGTGAGGTCGGGGCACGAGCCGCACCCGATCCGCCAGCGCTCGCACTCGCAGGAGTAGCCGCAGTGGCCGGTGACCAGCCACATGTCGTGCATCGTCAGGACGAGGGGAGCTCGCCGACTGAGGTCCCGAAGGGCCGCCAGGTCGAAGTACCCCCCGTGAAGGTTATGGACGTGCGTCACGTCCCAGTCGCCGCCGACGAGCTCGGGGACGCGGTGGCTCCCCGGCTGTTCGAGATACTGGAGCCCACCGCGGGACTCGAGAAGCCGGAGCGCACGGCCTCTGAATCCCCGCCCCGCGCTGGAGTTGTCGATCGCGAGAACATCAGGGTCCAACGACTGCTTCCAACCCACGACCAGTACGCTCTCGTGGCCCCGCTGCCGGAACTTCTCGTGGAGCTTCCACGCGACTTTGGCGGCGCCTCCCGCGACGTCGAAGGTGCTGACCTGGACGATGCGCAGCGGTTCCATCGACTCAATAGGGCTTGGGCAGCTCGAGGTAGGATGCGCGCTCGCTGCCGTCGAGCTCGAAGAAGGCGTCGAAGATCTCCTGCGCATGCTCCGGGGAGCAGAGTCCGCGGCGGACGTAGTACCACTGCTCCAGCTCGGACTCGTGCACGACTTTGACCGATTCGGGATGGAGCGCGACAGTGACCGTGTCGCGCCCGAGGTGAGCCAGCGTCGCGAGCCGGTGGTGACCGCGGTACCTGACCGCCTGGAAGTCGCCGTCGCGGCGGACGAGGAGAACTACTGAGGGCAGGGAGCGATACCGGCTCGGTCGGTAGGCCCTGCGAAGCGACTTGTAGAGCTCGGTCGTCTGTCGCCACTCGATCCTGAGCGGATAGCAGTCGCCGGGTTGGTACCAGGGATTGCGGCGATAACCGTAGAGGTCGCGCGTCTGACGGCCCTCCACGGCGTCGAAGTGGTGCCCGAAGGGCTTGCCGCCGACGCGCGCGTCGCCCGCGGTCCAGTCGCCCCACGGATACGTTCCAAAGTAGAACCTGAAGCCGTCCGCCGCGGCAGAGCTCCGATGCAGGAAGAGCACGTCCTCGAGGTAACGCACGCTGCGCAGCGCGTCATGGCGGAAAAAGCCGAAGTACGTCGTCTCGGCCGGCTCCACTTCGGGGTTCTGCTCGAACTCCGCGAGCAAGGCGCGGAAGTAGTGCCAACCGTCGGGCGCGAGCGAGAAGCCGTATTCGTCGCTGATCGCGCTGGTGGGGATTTGGAGCAGCGTCGCCGCGCCGTTTCGTAACGCTCGCTCGATCGTCCGCGGCGTCACGGTTCGGTGGACCTTGGCGCGGGTGAGGGACGCTCTCCCCGCGGCACGCACTCCGACACGGGCCCGAGCCAAAGGAGGGAAGGAAGCCACTCGCATCGCCCCAGCCACCAGGCGCTCCCTGGGAGGCGCCGGCGTCGCACCGGGCTCCACAGGCAACCGACGAAGCTCGCGATGGAGGAGCCGCCAGATCCCCGGGTCGCGACAGTGCCGCCGGACCAGCTCGCGCACGGCGAACTCGAGGAAGCGCCGCCTCGCCCGATCGTGCTCGTCCATGGGCGCCACCACGCACACGGATTCACGATGCTTGCGATACCTGTCCCAGCACTCGCTCGAGACGAACACCGGGTGACGAAGAAACATCTTGAAATGGAAGACCTGATCCTCACAGAGGTCCCGGAACTGGTCTTCGAAGCCCCCGACCTCGAGAACGGCCTCCCGGCGCGCGAGGAGGCTTCCCATCGCCGGCGCCGCCTGCCGCTGGAGCAGCGGGAAGACGAGATGCGGCGGATCCACGAGGTGATCGACTTCGAGCGGGAACTCCCTCGGCTCGTCCGGCGTCTCGCCGTCCCAGCTGTACCAGCGAAGCGTCGGGCCGTACACCATCGCTGCCGTCGGATAGGAGTCGAGGATCGCGACCTGCCGTGTGAGCTTCCCCGGTAGCCAGGTGTCGTCCGCGTCGAGGAACGCGACATACTCGCCGCGCGCCTCGCGCACACCGAGGTTACGCGAGGCGCTCATGCCCCGGTTCTCGCGCCGGGGGTGCGTGAGGTAGCGGATCCGCTCCGGGTCGTGCTCCGCGTAGCGTCGGGCGATCTCCGTACTGCCGTCGGTCGAGCCGTCGTCGACGAGCAGGAGCTCCCAGTCGTCGTAGTCCTGCTGGAGGATGCTCTCGAGCGCCTCTTCGAAGAAGCGCTCGGCGTTCAGAAAGATCACGATCGCCGAGACCGTGGGCGAGCGCCGCGCAGCCCCCGCCATCTCAGGCTGCCCGATGGACGAGGCGCTTGCGCAGCGTCGAGGCCAGCATCCGCGTCGAGTGGGCGACGCCCCGACTGCGCAGGTGCCTGGCGAGCGCGTACGCCCGCGGATGCTTGTAGCGGCCGCGCTTCCGGCGCAGCGC
>JBKPCT010000123.1:0-19346 GCA_046727515.1 Actinomycetota bacterium
TCCGAGCGCGTCCGCTAGCCAGCGGGCTTGCCGCTCGCGTTCGGTCTCGTAGCCCGCAGATCCATCCTGGAGCTCGGCGAGCCGTGCGGTCGCAAACGCTGCGAACTGAGGCGAGCGCTCGGCCGCTCTCGCGGCATCGGCAGCGTACTCCTCGAGGTCGGGCGACCCGTTGGCCCGCCGGTCGGCCTCCTCGGCGCACGACCTTCCGAACGCCCGCGCCGCCGCGTCGTTCCACGCGTCGAGGCGGCGGACTAGCCGCCCGCGGCGGGCGGCGACGAGACGCTCGCCTTCGACCACGTCACCCTCAAGCTCGACCTCCCAGAGCTCTGTCCGAACCCAGTACGGCAAGTCTCCGACGCGGCACGCATGTACGCCCGAAGCGCACAGCTCGACGCGATCGCTCTCCAGCCACGAGCCTGGGTCGGGCCATCGGACTCTGGTGAAGGGCGCCACGCGGCCCTGGTCGAGGAACTTGTAGGCGATCACTCCGTTCTCCAGCCGCGGAAGACGTCGACTAGGGCGTCCTTGAGCTCGGGGTCGAGGTCTTCGCCCCGTAGCTGTCCCATGGTCAGGATCGTCTGCCGCATCTGCTCCAGGTAGGTGGCGCACCAGTCGCAGAAGCCGAGATGCTCCTCAAAACGCTCGCGCTCGTCTGCGCCGAGGCCGCCTTCGAGATACCGGGTCACGAGCTCGACGACTTCGGCACATGTCAGGTCGCGCGACAGCTTCATTGGGTTCGTGTCTCCCCCATGTAGTCCTCGAGGGCTTGCCGAACGCGAGATCGAGCCCGGTGCAGCAGCACCCGCTGGTTCGTCAGGCTGATGTCGAGGACGTTACAAACCTCGTCCGGCTCGAAGCCTTCGACGTCGCACATTGTGATGACGATCGCCTGTGCCTCGGGAAGTTGCGCGATCGTCCGCTCGATCACCTCGCGTGCCTCGACTTCCAAGAGGCGCCGTTCAGGAGAAGCCCAGTTCTCCGGTGGTGCGGCCCAGTGTCCGGCCCACCGCCCCCCCGCCTGGAATCGGCTCGGGTCGACTGCCGGCTCGCCCTCGTCCGCCTCGCCGGCGAGTGTCGCGAAGGGGATGCTACGGGCCTCGCGCTCGCCTCTCGACATCGCTGTGTTCATCAAGATCCGGTAAAGCCACGTCTTGAAGGACGACCGGCCCTCGAAACGGTCGAGGCTGCGCAGGGCCGCGAGCCACGCCTCCTGGACGACCTCTTCGGCCACCGCCTGCGTTGAGATGTACCTTCGGGCGACGCGCAGCATGCCGGGCCCGTGCTCCCGGACGAGGCGCGTGAAGGCCGCTTCGTCGCCTGCGCGAAGAGCCCTTACGAGGTCCGGGTCTTCGCGCGGTGTGCCTCCCGTTACCGCTGTCTCCGGGCTGAACACCTGCGAAAACGTAATGCATCGCCTCACGGTGTAACGAGTTGACTCCTCGACCGACTAACGCGCCAGCAGAAGTTAACGAGGAAAGAAGAGAGTCACGATGGACACGCTGGACAGCGCAGTCTTCGTTCAGACGGACGAAGCGGCGTCGAATCAGGTCGTCGCCTTTAGCCGGCGACAGGACGGCAGGTCGGTGGTGTGTCTGTCCCTGTACTCGTCGTCGGCGGGCGAACGACGGGCAGGTTGCGCGCCTTACTGGGCGAGGTCGACCGATCACCGAAGCGGGATAGGGTGCCGAACATGCCCCGATCAGATGAGGTTCTAGCTTTCGATGTCAACGAGACGTTGCTCGATCTGCGCGCCTTGGACGATGTATTCGCGAGCGTCTTTGGCGATGCGGCGCTGCGGACGGTCTGGTTTCAGCAGATGCTCCAGATCGCTTTCGTCGGTGGTTTGACCGGGCAGTACGTCGATTTCACAATGGCGCAACACGCGGCTCTCGAGATGCTGGCAGCCCGGACCGGAACAGCGCTCAGCGGTGAGCAATCCGACGAGATCGTCTCGGGCATGCGCAGACTCCCGCCACATGTGGACGTCCGCGAGGGCCTGTCGGCTCTGCGCGAGTCCGGATTCCGCCAGGTGACGCTGACCAACTCGCCGCTCGAGGTCGTCCGTGACCAGCTCGCGTTCGCAGAACTGACCGATCTGTTCGATGACGTGCTGTCAGCGGACGAGGTGAAGCAGCTCAAGCCCGCGGCGAAGGCGTATCACCACGTCGCGAATCGTTCGGGCGTCGACGTATCGGCGGTTCGGCTGGTCGCGGCCCACGCCTGGGACATAAGCGGCGCGCTTGCCGCCGGTGCCAAGGCGGCGTTCGTCGCTCGTCCCGGAATGAAACTGAGCCCGCTGGGCAGCCAGCCTGACATCGTCGTCGACGACATCCGTCAGCTCGCGTCACTGCTCGTCGGTTAGGGCTTATCGTACGGCGGCGTTGCACGGAAGTCCGTCTTCGGAGGGAGTCGGTCCGCACTCGTGCCAGCGCTCAATTCCCACTCGCCCTCTCGTCTCAACGTGTAGAGGCAATACGAGGGCGAAAAGGAGATCCGATGATCCTTGTTACAGGTGCTACGGGACAGAACGGATCGGCGGCGATCCGCGAGTTCGCCCGTCGCGGCGAGCCGGTGAGAGCGCTGGTGAGGAGCGCCGCAAAGGCCGTGAGCGTGGGCGCGCCGGCGAGCGTCGAGGTTGTCGAAGGTGACATGCGACGTGCGGAGACGCTCGGCGCTGCGCTGGACGGCGTCGAGCGCGTGCTGATGATCTCCGCTGCGGACGGCCAGCTCGCGGAAACGCAGCGCTCGTTCATCGACGCGGCCAAGCGAGCGGATGTGAGGCACATCGTGAAGTTCTCCGGGCGCGGCGCGGCGCTCGACACCCCCTTCCGCTTCAACCGGATGCACGCCGAGATCGAGCAATACCTCGAGGAGTCGGGACTGGCCTGGACACACCTGCGCCCGAGCCAGTTCATGCAGGTCTACTTCCGGGAAGTACCCACGATCGCCAGTGAAGGTGTCTTCTACCTGCCGCTGGAGAACGCACGGATCGCGCCGGTGGACGTCGAAGACATCGCCAAGGCAGTCTTCGCCCTGCTGCACGGAGACGGGCACGAGGGAAGGGCCTACGAGATCTCCGGCCCCGAGGCGCTGACGATGGACGAGGTGGCCGAATGCCTGTCGAGGGCGCTTGGCAAGGCCGTGCGCTACGTCGATGTCGCGCCCGAGGATAAGCGGCGATCGCTGCTCGCAGCGGGCGCCCCTCCCGCGTTCGCAGACGCCATGGACGAGCTGTTCAGCGAGCGCCGCAAGGGCAGCGAGTCGACGGTCGACCTCAGCACCCACGAGAAGCTCGGCGTGCGACCGACCACGTTCGAGGACTTTGCCCGGCGGAATGCAGCGATCTTCCGCGGCGAGAGCGCCCCGTCCCATCTCTGGTCGTCTGGCGAGCAGTCATCGGAGGCGGAACTCCCGGCGTCGTGACACGGAACGCGGACAAGGTCACGTCGTGTGATGAGACTTCCCAGCGTGCGCGGGATCGGCGGGGGCGTGCGTGGCGGCGCCCGTGAGCGACCAAACGCTGGCCCGCGCGCAAGCCGGGGACCAGCTGGCGTTCCGGGAGCTGACCGAGCCCCACCGGCGGGAGCTGCAACTCCACTGCTACCGGATCCTGGGATCCCTGCAGGACGCCGAGGATGCGCTTCAGGAGACGCTCGTGGCGGCCTGGCGCAGCCTTGAGAGCTTCGAGGGGCGCTCGTCGCTCCGGGCCTGGCTCTACCGGATCGCGACCAATCGCTGCCTTGACATGCTCCGCGCGGGCGCGCGGCGACTGCCGACGCCTGCCCCGCAGGAGAGTGAGTTCCCGGAGCCCACCGGGCGCCTCGAGGCGACATGGGTCGAGCCCTATCCCGACGTCCTGCTCGACGAGCTCCCCGACGAATCCGCGCCGCCGGAGGCCCGCTACGAGGTCAGGGAGTCCGTAGAGCTGGCGTTCATCACCGCCCTGCAGAACCTGCCACCTCGCCAGCGCGCGAGCCTGGTGCTGCGCGACGTGCTCGGTTTCCGCTCCGCGGAGGTAGCCGAAATGCTCGAGACGACCGAGGCCTCCGTCAACAGCGCCCTTCAACGCGCACGGTCGACCATCGATGAGCGGATGCCCGCAGGTCGCCGCGAAGCGGCGCCGCTCCCGGGCAGCCGGCGCGAGCGCGAACTCGTCGCGCGCTTCGCCAACGCCTTCCAGGAAGGGGACGTCCAGAAGGTGATCGCCCTTCTCACCGAAGACGCGTCGTTCACGATGCCCCCCGAGCCCCTCGAGTATCAAGGCCACGAGGCGATCGCGCGCATCCTCGCCAACCGCTTCACATGGCGCGGCGCGGCGCGCCTGCGACTCGTGCCGACACGCGCCAACACCCAGCCGGCATTCGGCTGCTACCACCAGGACCCCTACGCACCGGTCGCGCGAGCCCACGGCCTCTTGGTCCTCACGCTCCAGGGCGACCGGATCTCCGCCATCACGCGCTTCCTCGACAACAGCATCCTGCCGTCGTTCGGGCTGCCGCGAACGCTGAAGCACTAACGGGGTCAGCACGCGGTAATCCGGTGGACCAGAACGAAGTCGGCCTCGCCTTGTCGCGGCGTGGCGTCCGCTGGTCGGAAGAAGCCGCGCGAAGAGTCGTCGATTCGCTCTCGGGATGACCGGCTACTACTTCGTGAACGTCGTGGTGCGGCACGGAATCCTCGCGGCGTCGGCTCTTCGCGCCTCTTGAGGAGCTCTCGGCCGGGAGATATCCTCCGCGGGGCTCCGTGACCCCAGGCGAATTTCTGCGGCAGTCCTACAGACCGCGGCCGGTCGGCTGGACCGTCCGTCCCGTCGACTTGGTCCTCTTGGCGACCATCGGCAGCGCGTATGTGGGCGCTGCGAAGCTCGGGCTCGCCCTGTCGGTAGCGCACGGCCTAATCACGCCGGTGTGGGCGCCGACGGGGATCGCGCTGGCGTCGATGATCCTCTTCGGCCGCCGCGTCTGGCCCGCGATCCTGGTCGCGGCGTTCATCGCGAACGCAACGAGCGGTGCGTCGATTCCGGTTGCGCTCGGGATCTCGGTCGGCAACACGCTCGAGGCGGTCGTGGGCAGCACGCTCCTGGCACGCGCACGTTTCCGCCCGGCGCTCGATCGCGTCCGAGATGTGCTCGCGCTGATCCTGCTCGCCGCCGTCGTGAGCACTGCGGTCAGCGCGACGATCGGGGTCACGGCGCTGTGGATCGCAGACGATTTGTCGGGCTCCTTCGGTTTCTCGTGGTTCCTCTGGTGGAGCGGCGACGCGATGGGCGACCTGCTCGTGGCCCCGTTTTTGCTCGTGCTACTCACGGCTCCGCTGCGTTCGATCGTCCCAGTGGGGAGACGGGTCGAAGCGGCGGCGCTGCTCGTGTTCCTGGCTGGGCTGAGCGCGTTTGTCTTCCTCGCCGGCTACTGGCGCTACCCGCACCTCCTCTTTCCGCTCTTTATCTGGGCGACCCTGCGCTTCCGCCAGGTCGGCGCGGTGACGAGCAGCATCGTCGTCGCGGCGATCGCGATCTCAGGGGCCGTCAGCGGTACCACTCCGGTCAGCGGCGAGGACCCGACCCAGGTCGTGCAGATACTGGAAGGCTTGCTCGCCGGGATCGCGAGCAGTGTGCTCATCCTCGGCGCGGTACTCGCCGAGCGGGCCGACGCGGAGGACCGACTTGCCGAGGCGCAGGAGGTCGCACACGTCGGCAGCTGGTCGTGGGACATCGACGCCGACCGGGTCACATGGTCGGCTGAGCTCCACCGGCTGTACGGGATCGTGGACGGCAGCCCGATCACGTACGAATCCTTCCTCGACGTCGTTCATCCGGACGACCAAGACCGGATGCGCCGTGCCGTCGAGCTGGCACTGGCCGATGCTAGGCCGTTTTCCCTCGAATACCGCGCCGTCACTCCCGACGGCCGCGTGCGCTGGCTGCACGGACACGGACAGGTCGTGCTCGACACGAGCGGGAAGCCGGTGCGCATGCTCGGGACCGCACAAGACGTCACCGAGCGCAAGCGGCTCGACGAGCTCCGCGACACGATCCTCAGCGCGGTCTCTCACGAGCTGCGCACGCCTCTCACCGCGATCGTCGGCTTCGCCCAGACGCTGAATGAGCGCTCGCTCGAGCCGAGTCTGCAAACCGTGCTGATCGAGAACCTGTTCGTGCAGGCGCGAAGGCTCGAACAACTCCTTGCCGACCTCCTCGACCTCGACCGCCTGCGACACGGTTTCGTCCGCCCGAGGTTCGCGCAAACCGACATTGCGGCCCTCGTCGAGCTGGTAGTCGCGGCGCATCGCGACGACGTGCACCCGATCGCGCTCCGTACCGAGCTTGCGCACGCCATCGTGGACGCGCCCAAAGTCGAGCGCATCGTCGACAACCTGCTTGTGAACGCCGTACGCCACACGCCGCCTGGAACGAAGATCGAGGTGCGGGTCGGGCCCGAGGACGGCGGCGTCGTGATCGCCGTCGACGACCGCGGTCCCGGCGTGGCGTGCGAGGACCGCGAAGCGATCTTCGAAGTCTTCCACCGCGGGACCCGATCCGATCAGGTCACTGGCACAGGAATCGGCCTCTCGCTCGTTGCACAGTTCGCGGCGCTGCACGGAGGCCGCGCCTGGGTGCAGGACAATCCGGGCGGCGGCGCCTCGTTTCGCGTCTTTCTCCCGAGCGCCGGCTCCCGCCGAGAGGCTTCGGATCAACCATCCGGCCCCGAGGCGCGTCGGCGTCCCCTATCCCCAGCGCCGCATCGGACGCCGCAGAGAACGGGTTAGTCCCAGGGTCGGGTTCTACGCCAGCGGCCTCAGATGCTGACGGCTGAACGCGGCAGCCTAGAAGCGGCGGCCTAGAAGCTGCCCAGTCCCGGCCGAAGGCCCGCTCGAGCGGGCCTTCGCGCAGGCGTGGTGAGTATGCGTTGAGTAGGGGCGCGACCTCACGCAGTCCCACATTCCTCAGGAGATTCTCAGGGCTCGCTCACTTCCATCTCAGGGAGCGCTGGTTCGATGGGGGAGCGAGCGTGAAGGCGAGCGCTCCGGTCGAACTGCATCGAGTCCAATGGAAGGAGTTGTGATGAACGCTCTTGCTGCTAGCGAAGCCGCGCACGGCGTCTCCGCCGACCAGCCGGCCGTGACGGCCGTGAGTTCGAATCTCCTGGGTAACCAGCGAATCCGGGAGGAGCTCGACGCTACCTCAGAGGCGGTCCTGGTCGCCGACCAGGCGCGTGTTCAGGAAGCGATGCGAACCGTGCACTGGGAGCGGCGCGGTCCCCTGCAGAGGCTGACGCGTGCCGGTCGACGATGAGGTAGGCCCGACGGCGTGTTCTTGTGCCATAAGCCGGGTCGCCGGCGGCGAGCGCCGGCGTCATTGCCGTACGAGCCGCCTGTCTCGCCGGCTCCTCGCTGACACGGCCTCTTCTTTCAGGCGCACCGTCGGCAGGTGAAGGAGCTTGTTGACCAGCTGCATCGTGAGGACCTCGACGGCATGTCGCTCGCGTGGCGAGAGCGCCCGCAAGCTCCGATCTGCGCGGGCGAGCTCGGCGGCGCGCATTTGCTCGGCGGAGCGACGCAGTGAGGTGATCGTCGGCAGGCGGTCGACCGAGCGGCTCCACTCCCGGAAGCGCGCTGCCTCCTCGGCGACGATCGCCTCGGCGCGCTCTCGCTCCTTGGCACATCCCGCGAGACTCCGGAGCGCGGGCTCGCCCAGGTCGTCGATGTCGTAGAGCACACAGCCGTCGAGATCGCCGATCGCAGGGTCGAGGTCGCGCGGGACGGCGATGTCGATGAAGACGACTGGGTGGTCTCTCGGCCCCCGCAGCGCTCCGACGACCTGTTCCGCGGACAGGATGACGTGAGGGCAGCGCGTCGACGAGATGACGACGTCTGCTCGCGCAAGTTCCTCTTCGAGGTGGTCGAAGGGGATGCTGCTCAGGTCCTCAAACCGCCGCGCGACGGCGCGGGCGCGCTCGAGCGTCCGGTTTGCAACAACGATCTGCCCGACCCCCCGAGCGCGGAGATTCGCCGCGGCGAGCTCTCCCATCTTCCCGGCGCCGATCAGGATTACGCGTACCCCGTCGAGGCCGCCGAGCACCCGGCCCGCGAGTGTCACGGCCGCCGCCACGACCGAGGCGGGCCGCTCGCCGATCCCCGTCTCCGACCGGACGCGCTTGCCCGCTCGAACTGCCAGTCCGAAGAGCCGATTGAGGACCGGGCCCGTGCTGCCCACCCGGAGCGCCCCCTCGTGCGCTGACCGCACCTGGCCGAGGATCTGCGACTCACCCGTGACCAGCGAGTCGAGGCCGGATGCGATACGAAGAAGTCGGCGAACTGCCACATCGTCCTGCGCGACGCTGAGGATACGGGCGAGCTCGGCGTCCGGAAGCCAAGCGAGGCGAGCGAGCGCCCGGCGCGCACGGCTCGCAGCCGCCGCCGGCTCGTTCGAGGCGAGATAGACCTCGGTGCGGTTGCAGGTCGCGAGAACGACGGCCTCATCCGTCTCACCGGCGAGACTGCGGGCGAGCTCCGCCGCCTCGTTCTCGCCAAGGCATAGACGCTCCCTGATCTCGACCGCGGCTCGATGGTGCGAGCTGCCGACGACAACCACCGCTCGAGCTGGGCCCATGCTCACGGCTTTATCGGAACGCTTGTCGTCGCGGCCCCTATCCTGCGCCCGCGGCAGCCGCTCCCGCCGACTCCGACTCGGCCGGCCCGTAGATCGACGCGAGCGATTCCGCCACAGCCGGATCTCGCCTCGCCTCCTCGAGCAGAAGACGGACGACGTCGTCGCCGATAGTCTGGAGGAGCCCCGCGACGACGAGCCGGTCGTGGATGTGCAGACCGCGAAGAGATCCGCTCGCACGCAGGAGCTCCTGGGCCGAGACAGCTGCGTGCCGCCGTAGAGCCTCCGCGTCGAAGCTCATCGCGCCAGTGCCGCCCTTTCGAGCCCCGGCTTGGATTGCTTCGCCGCCTCGGGCCGCCGTGCTCTCTCGATGAAGGTGAAGCCGGAGAACATGAGCGCAATCCCGACCAGCTCGCCGAGGTAGACGAACGAGTAGTCGCCGGTCCGCGAGAGGCCCGTCGCCAGGGCGACGACGAGCGCTCCACCGCCGATCCACATGTTCGCTCGCACCCGCCGGCGCCGGAGGATCGAGTAGAGCGAGCCGCCGACGAGAAAGAGCGTGCCGAACGAGTTGAGCACGGCTGCCCACAGGAACGCGTGGCCGCCGAGCACGCCGTTCGCGGGCGGCCGGCCGCTCGGCGTGACCGCGAGCGCGCCGGAGTCCACCGGCGCGACCACGATCGTGACGAGAGCCGCGATGGTCGAGACGGCGAGTGCGCCGAGCAGGACGTCCCGCGCGCGACGGGGCAGCAGGAGCCAGGCTGAGCCGGCGCCGAGAAAGGCGACGGTCAGCACGCCGCCCGCCAGGTAGTAGGTGCGGAAGAGCGCCTGGCTCCAACCGGCCCGCTGGGCCAGCGCCTCGCTCACGGCCGCGGCGGCGAACAGCGCGAAGCCGGCTGCCCAGAGGAGCTTCTGGCCCGCAGGACGACGGCGGAACGACCACAGCAACAGGACGGTGAAGGCGACCGCGACGAGGGCCGCCGCGACCGGGAGGAGCGCGTGGGCGATCTGCGGAACGGCACGACGGTCTCTGGCGCTGATCGGAGTCACCGGCGCTGCCGGCGGGACGATGGTCAGGTACGCGTAATCGCGCCCGCCGAACATGCCCTGATGCGTCCCGACGAACAGGTACCGCCCAGGGGCGAGCCGCCCGGCAGGCGCGAGGCGAAGCACGCGGGGCGACGTCGAACGGAGCTCGAGCAGCACTCGGCGACCACGGCCGAGATCGAAGAGCTGATATGCCTGCGGACGGTCGACAGCGGCCGCACGCACGACGAGCGCAGTCACGTCCGCCGCGTGCAGGCGCAGGGCGTCCGACGGGTAGGGATTCTGCGGGTCGCCCCAGGCGTACAGCTTGATGGTCCCGGCGGGCGTTGCCAGGAACTGACCCGTGACGTCCTTGGTGAACCCGGTCTGGTACGCATAGCGGACGGAGCCCGTGCCGATCCCGCTTACGGCAGGCACGAGCGGAAGCGAGACGAGGACGACGAAGATGGCGCCGACAGCGACGCTGACCCGCGTCCGATACCCGCGCCGTCGACGGCGGCGACCGCTCGGCGGCATCGGCTCGAACCGGCGCCGTCGTCGGCGGTGCGCGCGGTAGAGGGCAGCCGCGGAGAGCGTCGCGGTTGCGGCAAGCCACACGAACTCGAACTTCCAGCCGACGCCGCGCAGTGGCCCGCTGCCGTATGGGCTAAAGGCGGATGGGACGACTGCCCAGGCCAGGACGGGCCCGACGAGGAGCAGGACCGAGGCGACGAGCGGGAAACCGGCGAAGAGCCAGCCGACGCCGGGGAAGCCAAGGAGCGCCATCGGGAGTTCGTAGCCCGCCAGCACCGCCGGGCTGCGCCTGCGGACGCGCGATGGGACTCGACCCGCATAGCGGGCCGGAGCGGTCGCAAGCGCGTGCCGAGCGGTCTCGCGCTGGCGCGCGCTCATGCGCCACGCCGCCACAGCGTAGGTGGCGAAGCCGACGAGCATGGCGAGCGCCGCCGGCGCGAGCACGAGCGCGGGCCAAGGCTGGAGATCGGCGACGGCGGCAGCGAACGTCCCGCCGCCGGCGACGGAATGAGCCTCGAGCGCCGAGAAGGCCATCCCGGCGGCGTAGTACACCGCCATCCCGGCGGCAACGCCGATGAGCGCCGTCCGGGTGGGGCGTGACGGCTTGCGGGCGCCGAGCCGCGCGAGCAGCGTCCAAGCGACGCCGATCAGGATCACCATCAGCCCGCCGAGCATGTTCAACTGTGCGTGCAGATTCACGATCACCTCGCCTGCGTCGCCGCCGCGATCGAGCAGCTCGTGCACCGCCGGGACAGCCTGCACCGGCCCCTGGAGCGTCCCGACGGCGAGAGCGCCGCAGCCTGCCAGCACGAACCCCCGCGTGGCTCCGGGAGTCCGCCAGAACGAGCGCGCTAGGACGGCGAGGAGCAGCCAGCAGGCCGCGAACATCGCCCCTCCGCCGGCCAGGATCAGGTACGGATGGAGCGACGTTGCCTCCTCGGCTTGCTCGGGCGTGAGCCCGCGACCGACGACGAGGCTTCCTTCGTGGAAGCCGAGATAGAGGGCGGCCGCGTAGAAGGCGAGCGAGCCGGCGAGGAGCAGGTAGAAGCAGGCGTTCGTCGCCCTGCGCGACGGCGCCGAGCCGCCGAGCAAGGGGACGAGGTAGAAGACGGCGCCGGCGACGAGCATCGTCAGCCCCGTGACGAGGTTGATGTGGGCGTGGCTGATCGGGTCGATCCACTCTCCGGCGTGCCCGGCTCGGTAGAGCCAGTCCGCGTGCGCCGGCTGCACCTGGATCACACCCTGGACGGTCCCGACGGTGAGGCCGGCCGCGCCGGTGGCGATGTACTTCCATAGGTGCCCGCTCGGCTTGGGTACCTGCACGAGCCGGGACCGGAAGACGGTCAGGAAGACGTTCGCCGCGAAGCACCAGTAGCCGAGGCCCATGACGCCGGCGCCGATCCCGACCGGCACCTTGTACCACTTGCCCATGCTCGCCTTCGCAGCCTCGTAGTCGGCGCCGTGCGCGACCAGGCGCCCGATCGCGATCCCGTTGCCGACGAACGCGACGTAGAAGACCAGGAGGCCGACGGCGGTGAACCAGAAGGCGCACTGGGCGAGGCCTTCGCTGGCCAGCGGCCGGCCGACAATGCGCGGCAGCACGTACCAGCAGAGCCCGGTCGCGATCAGCGTCCCGCCCCCGACGATCATGACGTGCGTGTTCGCCAGGTCGCGGACGAGGTGTCCGGCGTAGCCGCTGCGCGCGAGCCACTCCGCACTCCATGGGAGGTTCTTCACGAGCATGTGCAGCGCGCCGAGAACGAGGAAGGCGCCGCCGGCGACGAAGTACTTCGCCACCTTCGGGTCGTGCGCGCCGAGCTCTTCGTCGGCGTACGGCTCCGTTCGTACCGGCGGCGCCCGCCCCGGCAGCAGCCGCCACAGCGCGGCGACCAGAATGGTGAAGAAGCCGAGGTAGGTGAGGAACTGGAGCGACGAGAGATGCTTCAGGTACACCCCGGCGACCGCCTGGCTAGCGGAGGCCCGGCTCGAGGAAGTAGACCGTGAGCATCCACCCGATGGAGAGGGCGATCATCACCGCCAGGATCAGCCACGCCCGGTTGTGCGCTTGGCGGGTCCAACGCACGTCCTCGCCGACGTCGCGGTAGCCGAGCAGCGGCCGCGCGGGCCGGCGCAGCGGACGATCCTCACGCTCCTCCATCAGAACACCTTCTCCATCACCAGCGTCCGCTCCGCCTCGAGGCCCTCGCCGAGATCGACGAGCAGACGGTCGAAGGTATAGCCCCGCTCGAGGTACGCCTCGAGCTGGGTCGGTGTATCCCAAGTCGTGTAGCAGTGAATGCGCATGTCGCCGTCGTCCTCCGCGCGGATGAAGACATCGAACCTCTGAGCGCCCGGGTACTCCTGGACGTGGCCCTTGAGCGCTTGCAGGGATGCGTAGACCGCCGGCCAGCTATCGGCACTGACCAACGCCTCGGTGAGGGTCGAGTACGCGACGAATGGCGGAGCGGCGGCCATTAGAACGTCTGCCCCCAGATGATGTGACCGACGACCAGCACGACCGCGAACGCCGTCAGGCCCGCCGTCAGGAGCAGAAAGAACAGCGTCGCCGGGCCGGCCGCCTCCGAGGTCCAACCGCCGAAGCGGTCGATCGGGTAGAGGCCAGTCTTCTGCCGGGTCGTCCGGTACTGCCGGACCCAGAACAGCAAGGTGAGGACGAGCGCGGCGAGGAAGCCCCAGAGCCAGGCGATCGAGAGCCAGTCCACGTGCCACGTCTCGACGCGGCCGTCGATGATGTGATGACTGTTCAGGTAGTCGTAGTACGCCTGCGCCTTCTGCGGCGAGTCACCGGACGGCATCGACATCGTCCCACTCCTCCTCGTACGCCCACTCGGGCGTGTAGTAGTCCGCCTCGTCAATGTCGAGCGGCACGCGGGCCGCCTCCTCGAGATTGTGGAAGTGACCGGCCTTCCACGCGACGAGGAACGCGACCAGCGCCACGCCCGCGAGGATGAAGAACATGTCCAGCATCCAGTCGGCCATCACCCACTTCGACTGCTCGTTCTCCGGGGCGTCGTGGGCGAGCGCGGCGGCCGGCAACGCCAGCGAGGCCGTCAAGACGACCGAGAGCGAGGTGAGAAAGCGCCTCATCAGTGCCCCGGCACCTCCGGTGGAATGTCCTTCTGCGACTCGGGCGGAAGCTTCTCCCCGCGCGCCTCGGCAGCGGCCCAGGCACGGTCGAGCAGGTCCTCGTAGATCGCCTTGATCCCGGCGGCGGCATGCTCGAGATCGAGCGGCGTCTCCAGGCCGTTGACGACGATCTTGTCCCCCGGGGCAAGGCCCGGGAACACTCGCCTCGCCTCCTCGTAGAACGGATCCGTCGGCTGGTTCTTCGTAAAGGCCGCGTTCTTCGCGATCTGCTGCCGTGTCTTGACCCAGGCGAGCAGCTCCTTCGACGGCTGCCAGACGATGTAGTCCTTCGGGGTCGGAATGCGGTGCTTGGCGAGCGTGCCGTTCGGAATCGTCTTCAGGAAGAGGACGACTCGCCAGATGTCGTCGACGGACAGACGCTCGCCGAAGTTCTCCATCGCCGTGCCCGTCCAGCCGCGCAGGATCCGATAGTAGAAGTCGCCCGGGCCGGTGTCTCCGCCGCAACACTGGTCGTCGGCGTCGTCGAACGGGAGCGGAGTCGGCGACAGGAAGCGGGCCGACGGCCCCTTGCCGTCGCCCTTCGGCCCATGGCAGCCGACGCAGCGCTCCAGGAAGACCTCCTTGCCCCGAAGCAGGTTCTCCGTCGTCACCGGCAGCGGGTTACCGGCCAGCCAGTAGCTGCGGTCGATCTGCGCGAGGTTCGGCGCCTCCTCGAGCTGGTTCGGCGGCGGCTTCGTCTCCTTCGCCTCGAGCGGAGGCTTGTGCGCGCCCTGGAACCCACGGTACGGCGGCGGGAACCCCTGGACCGTGTTGACGACGTGCTTGGCGTAGAGCTGACCGGCGTAGCGCAGCAGGCCGGACTTGCCGCTGCGCTCCTGCGTGAAGAGGATGACCTCGTCGACCTGCTTGTCGGAGAAGATCGATTTCATCGGCGGCATCAGCGACAGCGGGTCGATGAACCGCGGGTTGTAGAAATGCGCCCGGTGCCAGTCGTCCGGGTGCCAACCCGCGTCCTGCGAGAGGTCCGGTCCTGTCCGCTCCGTCCCGAACAGGTTCGGGGACTGGTCGCTGCCGTAGAAGTCGCCCGGCTGGGAGACCTTGGGGTAGAGGAAGTAGAGTGCGTAGCGGACGTCCTGAGGGCGCGAGTAGCCCGAGTGGCAGACGTAGCAGCCGTTGGACGCGAACAGGTTGCGCCCCTTCCGTGCCTGGTCCGAGAGCGGCGCCCAGTCGGCCGACGCGGGCGGATCGAACGTGTGGATCGGCAGCCAGACGACCGCGAACACGACCGCGAAGAACGCGAGCAGCCCCCCGAGTCCGGCGACGAGCGGGGTCATGAGCATCCGTTCGCGCGGGTGCGGCCCCCAGCCCCGCGGCGCCCGGGGCTCGTCGTTCGTCGCGAAACGGTCGCGGTCGGCCATCGGCTAGCTCGCGGGCAAGGGCGGCGAGACCGCTTCGGCGACGGCGAGCGTCTCCCGCCGCCGACGCTCGTGGGTGTTCGAGTAGATGGTCATTCCGACGTTGACCATCTGGACAACACCCGAGACGACAATCATCGCCCCGAAGACCCCGCGCGCGATGAAGTAGCCGTGGAGCTGCGGGAGGACGTTCACCTCCGGGATCCCCTGCGCCCAGCTGAAGCCCTGCTGGAAGCCGGCGAGCGTGAGCACGCTGAAGAAGCCGGTGAATCCGACGGTGACGAGCCAGTACTGCCACTCGGTGAGGCTGCGGCTCCACAGCGGGCGCGCGTACACCTGCGCGACGATGTAGTCGATCACGCCCATGCCGAGGATCGTGAAGGCGCCGAGCAGGGCAAGGTGCGCGTGGGCCACGACGAAGTTCGTGAAGTGGGTGAGCCGGTTGAACGGCTGGAGTGCCTGGAACGCCCCCTGGATGTTGACCAGCCAGTAGAAGAAGAACGCCGTCAGCGTGAAGCGCAGAGGCAAATTCGTGAAGAACTTGTCCCAGTTGCCCTTCATCGTCCCGAGGATGTTGATCGTGAAGGCGAAGACGGGAACGAGGAGCATCCACGAGGAGACCTCCGCGATCGTCTTCAGCCACGCAGGCGTCGGCGACTGCAGGATGTGGTGGTCGCCGACACCGGTGTAGAAGAAGGCGATTCCCCAGAAACTGACCAGGGAGAGCGTGTAGCTGTACAGCGGCGTGTTTGTGACCCGCGGGACCATGTAGAGGGTCAGCGCTACCAGCATCGGCGTCAGCCAGAGGCCGAACAGGTTGTGCGCGTACCACCAGTTCAGCATCGCGTCGGCGAGGCTGTTCGAGAGCGCGCCCGAGGGCGCTCCCCAGACGTGGCCGGGTCTCCAGATGACGTTGCCGATCGCATAGTCGACCGCGAGCCACAGAGGGCTGGCGAGGAACCACCAGACGGTGACGTAGATCGGCCGGATCGTGCGGATCTGGACGGTGCCGATGATGTTGACGATGTTCAGGGACCAGATCACGAGCAAGGCGATGTCGAGCGGCCAGATCAGCTCGCCGTACTCGCGGCCCTGGCTGTGCCCGGTGAGCATCGCGGCCACGCCGAGCGTCAACATCGCGTTCCAGGCCCAGGCGCACCAGATGCCGAGCCGCTCGCTCCACATACCCCGCGTGCCGCACAGGCGCGGCAGCATGTAGAAGAGCGCGCCGAAGTACATCATCGTCAGCCAGGCGAGGATGACGCCGTTCACGTGGGACTGGCGGACGCGCGCGAACGCGAGCCAGGAGATGCCGCCGAAGGCGTCGGGGGAGACGAACTCGGTCGACAGTACGAGCCCGAAGAGATCGACGACTGTCAGCCAGATGATCGAAGAGAGCAGCCAGTGCCGGGCTGCCTTGTCGGGGTACGGCAGGGGGAGCGGCTGCGGCGGGCGCACCTCCGCGGGCGCAGGAACCTCCAGTACCGATGTCCCAGACGAGCCGGGACGCGCCATGGCAGCAGGCTACGGGCAGAGCAAGATCAATCTCGACCAGATGACAAAGGTGTCACGAGGCCGTCATGTTCGCGTCATCGGCGTTATCGTCCGGGCCGGCGATGCGGATACTCGTCGTGGAGGACGAGCCGCGGATCCTGTCCTTCCTCGTCCGCGGCCTCGAGTCCGAGGGGTTCTCTGTCGACTCGGAGCTCGATGGCGCCTCCGCGCTTCGCCGCGCCACCGCCCGCCGCTACGACCTCGTCGTCCTCGACCTCCTCCTGCCCCGTCTCGACGGGTTGAGCGTCCTGCGCGAGCTGCAGCGCCGGAATCCAGCCGTCCCGGTGGTCATTCTCTCCGCTCGCTCCGATCTCGCGACGAAGCTGCGCGGCTTCGAACTCGGCGCCAGCGACTACCTCGCCAAGCCGTTCGCGCTCGACGAGCTGATCGCCAGGATCCGCGCGCAGCTCCGGCACACGAGCCTGGATGCGAGCGAGGCCAGCATTCTCCACGCCGGCGCGCTCGTACTCGATCTGGCGCGGCGGCAGGCGCGGATGGGCGCGCTCGTGGCCGACCTCTCGGATCGCGAGTTCAAGCTGCTGCACCAGTTCGTCCTCCACGCCGGTGAGGTGATCAGCCGCGAGCGGCTCCTGTCGGAGGTCTGGGGCTACCACTTCGACCCCGGCTCCAACGTCGTCGACGTCTGCGTCCGCCGCCTGCGCAAGAAGCTGGGTCCGGATGCCCCCATCGAGACCATCCGCCATGCCGGTTATCGCCTGGTTGCGGCATAGGGGTCTCGAGCTCCTCTGGGTCGCCTTCGCGGCGCTCAACGTCGCCGCGATGGTGGTCTGGCCAACCTGGGAGACGGTCCCGTTCCACTTCATCTGGATCAGCCTGACGCTCCTGTTCGGGTTCCGGCTCTGGCGCCCGCTCGGCACCTATGCTCTGCTCGCGATCGTCGCCGGCGCGACCGGGGCGCTGATCATGCTCGACGCCTTCAGAGGCGACGAGCCGTGGGGCGAGATCTTCGAAGTGCCGCTGATGGCGGCGATGTTCGTCGCCATGGTGTGGCACGCGCGGCGGCGCCAGGAAGCGCTGCTCGTCACCGAACGGCTCGCCGAGGAGCGAGCCTCGCTGCTCGAGCAGCAGGAGCGGTTCCTCCACGACGCTTCGCACGAGCTGCGCACGCCCGTCACGATCGCACGCGGCCACCTCGAGGTGCTGAGCCGGCTCGACGGGAACTCGCCCGAGATCGAGGTGGCGCTCGACGAGCTCGAGCGCATCGAGCGGATAGTCGACCGGCTCCTTCTCCTCGCCAAGGCCGACCGGGCCGACTTTCTCGTCTTCGCCGTTGTCGACCTCGAGCCTTTCCTCGAGGACGTCTTTATGCGCTGGTCGGAGGTCGCACCGCGTGTCTGGCGCTTGGGCGCCATCGCCGACCAGAGCGTGGTTGCCGACCCCGAGGCGCTCCGCGAGGCGCTCGATGCGCTTCTCGAGAACGCGGTCAAGTACACGGAGCCGAGCGAGTCGATCGAGTTGCGGGCTCGGACGACCCCCGAGGGCATGGCGATCGAGGTCGCAGACGGGGGCCGCGGCATTCCGGCGGACGCGCTCGACCGCATCTTCGACCGCTTCGCTCGGGGCGACGATGGGCGCACACGAGCGCAGGGCGGGGCCGGGCTCGGCCTGGCGATCGTCGATGCAATCGCCCGCGCTCACGGAGGCAGCTGCACGCTCCGGAGCTCAGGGAGCGGAACCGTCTTCTCATTCCTCCTTCCCCGGCTCGGCCCCGAGCAGCGTGCGGCGGCAGAAGAACGCAAGCTCGAGGCCGTGTCCTCGCCGCTGCCGGTCTGAGCTCAGTTGAGTGCGGAATGACTTGGACGACGGTCGCTGATCTCGAACTGGAGGCCTATCACGATTCCTCCTTCCGGCGATCCAATTGTGCGCGGTCCCGTTCGAGCGCCGCCATGTCGTGTTCGAGTTGAGCGTTCCGCCGCTCGAGTACCGCGCGAGCCATGTCGCCACGCGTCGTCCATCGCTTCGCAGCCTCGTCGTGGCGGAGTGCCGCTTGCTCGTGCGTGCGGGCGGACTCCTCATGTCGCTGAGCAGCCCTGGCCGTGTCTCGTCGGGCCTCAGAGGCATCATGCGTGGGCGCGGTGATCGCCCTTGGCCGAGCTCGGTCGTAATCGTCGAGGGCGAGCATGACTAGTTCGGTGCAATCCTGGTCGTTGCACTCGCAGAGAAACGGCACCCGCGAAATGAAGCGCAGACGGAGCGCAGAACGGGCGATTCGCTCGTTGGACGCGCGCGCCCGCTGTGAGTGACGCGCCCAATCAGGTGTGCCGGGATCGAGATTAGCTGCCACGTGGATCGAGATTGATCTCCACTTGCTGCCTCCTTTTCCCCGCGGTCATCAGCGGTGTAACGTCGGCGAGCTGACCGCCGATTACTGAGGAGGCATGATGAGTCTTTGGGAGGAGCGCGCTGCGAGGAATGAGGCCCTCTTCCGTGAGGTGAACGAGCGCATCGAGGACCTGAGAGATCGGGTTGCGGGTGGCACCAGCGATCCGAGGTGGACCAGGTCGTCGAGCGCGGAGACGGCTTCGCGATCGTACGCAAGGACACTCCCACCTCGTCGCGGATCGCAGAACAGACCGATCCACGCTCCTAGCGAGCCCGAGGCTAGAGGATGCGGGCCTTTATCGTCGAGGCCAAGAGCTTCGAATCAGCTCAAGCTCTGTTTTACGCGCTCTCAGCGCTGCTAGCGCCTCGTCCGTCCGCTCGGTGCGTCGGCGCTCCACGTCGGCGAACCGTTGCTGCTTGGCGGCTAGCTCCCGCTCCTTCGCCGCACGTTTCGAGTCACGCGCCCGGTCCGCCTGCTCCGCCGCCCGAAGATGAACCGCCTCTGCTCGGATGTGCGTATCGGCGGCGCGCACGTGCGCTCTTCTCTCGCGCAAGAGCCGCGCTCGCTCTTTCTGCCGCTCGCGCTCTCCGTTTAGCAGCTCGGCCCTACCTGCTCACGCCGTGACGGCTCAGAACGGCCCAAGCGTCTCTGATCGAGTCTGGCCGATGGCGCGATAGTAGCCGTAGCCCGGTGGTACGCCAGCAACCGAAGCCAATGCAGGAGCAGGGACGCCCTCCGAAGAGGGCCTCTTCCTCCGCCC
>JBKPCT010000124.1:0-4652 GCA_046727515.1 Actinomycetota bacterium
AGGAGCGGCACCGAGGCTGGCCCGATCTCGACGCCGAGGTCGCCGCGTGCAACCATGATCGCGTCCGTTTCGCCGAGGATCTCGTCGAGTGCATCGACCGCCTCTGCCTTCTCGATCTTCGCGATCACCTCCGCATGTGAGCCGGCTTCCTCGATCAGCTGCCGCAGCTCGCCCACGTCTTTGGCCGAGCGGACGAACGAGAGGGCGACGTAGTCGACCTCGAGCTCGAGCGCGAGCTCGAGGTCGCTGACGTCCTTCGGCGTCAGCGACGGGATCGGCAAGGGCACCCCCGGCAGGTTCACGCCCTTGTGCGCGCCGACCATCCCACCGACGACGACCGCACAGCGTGCCCGGCCTTCCTCGACCTCCTCGACGCGAAGGTGAACCAGGCCGTCGTCGATCAGGACGTCGTGACCGGGCGTCAGCACGTCGCCGATCACAGCCGGCGAGATCGGCAGGTCGCCGTCGTGGGCCGCCTCCTCCGGTGCGATGACGACTTCCTCGCCGCGCGAGAGCAGATTGGGTCGGTCGAGCTCCCCGATCCGGAGCTTCGGCCCTTGCAGGTCGGCCACGACCGCGAGCGGCCGCCCGGCATCGTCGGCAGTCGCGCGGATCAGGTCGGCCCACACACGGTGCTGGTCGTGCGTCGCGTGCGAGAAGTTGAGCCGCGCCGCGTCCATCCCCGCATCGACGAGCGCGGCAAGCCGGTCAACGTCGCCGCTCGCAGGCCCAATCGTGGCGAGGATCTTCGTCCGGCGCGGAAACGGCGCCACGATCCAAGGGTAGCGATCTGAGTCACCCGACGTTTGGCGTTCGCCGACTAGCCGCTGAGGGCACTGTCCATGAGGGCAGGGGCACGAGTGAACTTCTTCGTCTGTGCCGGCACGAGATGCCCCTATCTTCGTGGGAACGCCGCCCAGCCCGGGTACTCGGCCAGGTGGCCCAGCTCCTCCTCGATCCTGAGCAGCCGGTTGTACTTCGCGACGCGGTCGGTCCGGGACGGCGCGCCGCTCTTGATCTGGCCGACGCCGGTCGCGACCGCGAGGTCGGCGATCGTCGTGTCCTCCGTCTCGCCGGAGCGGTGTGAGATCACCGATGCGTATCCCTTCGAGCGTGCGAGCGCGATCGCGTCGAGCGTCTCGGTCAGCGTCCCGATCTGGTTGACCTTGATCAGGATCGCGTTCGCCACGTTCTGCTCGATGCCACGGCTGAGCCGGTCGATGTTCGTGACGAAGAGGTCGTCGCCGACGAGCTGCAGCCGCTCGCCCAGGCGCTCGGTCAGCGTCTTCCAGGAGTCCCAGTCGTCCTCGGCGACGCCGTCCTCGATCGAGACGAGGGGGTAGCGCTCCGCGAGGTCGCCGTAGAACGCGGCCATCCCGGCCCCGTCCTCCCGGCGCCCCTCGAAACTGTACGCGCCGTCCCGGTAGAACTCCGAGGCGGCCGGATCGAGTGCGAGCACGACGCGTTCGCGGTGTCCGGCCCGGTCGGCCGCCTCGAGGATCGCCTCGATCGCCTCGTCGCTCGAGGCGAGGTCGGGCGCGAATCCGCCTTCGTCTCCGACGCCGGTCGCGAGGCCGCGCTCGTGCAGCAGCCCCTTCAGCGCGTGGAAGGTCTCCGCGCCGATTCGCAGCGCCTCCGCGAACGAGCTCGCGCCGGCCGGGACGACCATGAACTCTTGCAGGTCGATCGAGTTCTGGGCGTGCGCGCCGCCGTTGATCACGTTCATCATTGGCACGGGCAACGTGCGGGCTTCACTGCCGCCGAGGTAGCGGAAGAGCGAGACACCGGCCTCGGCGGCGGCCGCCTTCGCAGTCGCGAGCGAGACGCCCAGGACCGCGTTCGCGCCCAGACGCGCCTTGTTCTCCGTCCCGTCGAGCTGGATCAGGAGCCGGTCGAGGCACTCCTGATCGGTCGCATCCCGGCCGCGGACGGCAGCGGCGATCTCGCCTTCGACGTTCGCGACCGCGCGCGTCACGCCTTTGCCTCCGTACTCGGGCCCGCCGTCGCGAAGCTCGACCGCTTCGTGCACGCCGGTCGAGGCGCCCGACGGCACGGCTGCCCGGCCGAGCGCGCCGGACTCGAGGCGGACGTCGATCTCCACGGTCGGATCGCCCCGCGAGTCGAGGATCTGGCGAGCAAGGACGTCGACGATGGCGGTCATTTCGTCTCCTTGGCGAGGTCGAAGTACCGGTCCTGGTCGGCGACGGGAAGCTTCGCCCAGTCGTGCCCCTCCGCGGCCGCGAGGCGCTCTGCCTGCTCGACGCGCGCGACGAAGCGAGCGGTCGCGCGCCGGAGCTCGAGCTCGGGGTCGACGCCCAGATGCCGGGCGACGTTGACGCAGGCGAAGAGCACGTCACCGAGCTCCTCGCCGCGGCGCTGCTCGGCGGGGCGGTTCTCCGCGAGCTCGTGCCTCAGCTCGGCGAGCTCGTCGTCGAGATCGGCGAGCGCCCCGGCGGTGTCGGGGTACTCGAACCCCACCGCGGCCGCGCGCCGCTGGACCTTCCGCGCGTGCATGAGCGCCGGCAACGCCTCGGGGACATGGTGGAAGACGCCCTCGCGCCCCTCCTGCTCGCGCTTGATCTCCTCCCAGCGCTCGTGCTGCGCACGAGCGCTAGGAGGAACGCTCGCTTCGCCAAAGATGTGCGGGTGGCGTCGAACGAGTTTCGCGTGGATGCTTCGCGCAACGCTCTCCAAGTCTCCTAGACCTTTTTCCTGGAGCGTCAGCGCAAGGAAAAAGGTCTGGAAGAGGAGGTCGCCGAGCTCGTCCAGCAGCTTCGCCTGATCGTCCGCGAGTGCTGCGTCTGCGACCTCGTACGCCTCCTCGACCGTGTGCGGGACGATCGTCTTCGCCGTCTGCTCCCGGTCCCACGGGCAGTCGCGGCGGAGTCGCTCGGTCAGCTCCGCGAGTTCGAGGAGAGAGTCGACGAGGCTGATCGCTTCGGTGTCACGACCGCGCCTCGCATCCAGACCGACAGCGTCGCTGCCCCCTTTGTGCTCGGGCTCGTCTCTCAACCCGTCGTGGTCGCAGACGTGGTCGTCTGCGGCGGGGCGAGGCCGGTGGCGTACTTCACCTTGTTCGCGAACTGCGCCTGCACGCCGGTCAGCCACTTCTGCAGGGAGCTGTTCCGCTCCTGCTGGAGAAGCTGCTGGCGGATCGCGCCCTTGACCTGGGCGAACGGCGTCTTCTTGCTCTTCGTGGCGTCGTTCTCCGCGCGGATGATGTGCCAGCCGAACTGCGTCTTGACCGGCTTCGAGGTCTGACCGGTCTTCAGCGCGAACGCGGCCTTGTCGAACTCGGGCACAGTCTGGCCGCGCGAGATCGTCAGCTGGCCGCCCTGCGCCCTCGAGCCGGGATCCCGCGAGTACTTCTTCGCGAGCGTCGCGAAGTCGGCACCGCCCTGGAGTTGCGCGTACAGCTTGTCGGCGAGCCTCTTGTCTTTGACGAGGATGTGCCGCACGACCCGGGTCTCGGGCTGCGTGTAGACCGACTGGTGCGAGCCGTAGTACGCCTTCACCTCGGCGTCGCTCACCTTCGCGTCCGCGGTGACCTTCTTGTAGATCGAGTCCGAGAGCACGTTGGCGCGGACGTCGGCGCGAACGTCGGCGTCGGTGACGCACTGGCGCTTCAGCTCCGCCTTGTAGCGCTGCTCGCTCCCGCCGAAGTACCGCTTCTTGATCTGCTTCAGCTGCTTCTCGACCTGGGCGTCGCTGACCGAGACCTTCAGGTCAGGCGCCTTCTGGGCGAGCTCCGCGCGCTGGACGAGGTTCTGGAGAATCTGCTGCTGGACCGTCTGGTACTCCGCCGAGCCCGCCTTCGGGAAGGTGCGTTTCTGCAGTTCGTAGCTGCACTTCGCCTGGGCCAGACGATGGTCGAGCGTCTCCCTGGTGATGTGGTCGCTGCCGACGACGGCTGCGTCCTCCTTGGCGACGCTGCCGCCCCCGCTCCCTCCGCCGCCGCAGCCGGCGGCGAACAGAACGAGCGGAATCCCGAGCACGAGAAGCGAGCGGCGCCTCATGAGCCGCTGCAGGGTAGCAGCGGCGCCATGGCCCCACCTCACGGTTCGAACCCAGGCGCATAGACGACTCGCGCAGGTCTCGTACGCTTGCCGCGGAGAGCGGCGACGAGGAGTTGGGTCCGGATCGCCTCGCGCACGTCTGCGTCCGTCATGCCCGTTCGGCGGAGCTGCGCGCGGTAGCGCTTCTCGTCGCCGCCGAACGTGGTCTGTTTGAGACGGCGCAGGCGCCCCTCGACCTCTGTCGCCGGAATCACGACGCCTGCGTGTTGCGCCTCGAGCTCCAGCTGCGCCCGGTCGACCAGGAGGCTGACGGCTGCGTCCTTCACCTGCCCGTATGCCGGCGTGCCCCGGGCCGGGAATTCCTGTCCGCGCGCAGCGTAGGCGCGCCGGGCCCGGGTTAGCTCTGCGTCGAAGGCCGCGCGCGGGATCGTGCGGTCGCCGACGACGGCGATCGCCCCCGACGGCACCGTCTCGGCGCTGTGGCCGCAGCCGGCGAGCGCCACGACGGCGAGAAGCGGCGCGAGCCGTCTCACGCCACCTCCCGCCGCGCCGCGGCAAAGCCGCGGCGCCGCGCACGGGGGAACCTAAGGTTCCCCCGGCACCCCCTCCGCGTGAGACGTCCTGTTGACACAGGAC
>JBKPCT010000125.1:0-9263 GCA_046727515.1 Actinomycetota bacterium
GTGAGGAGGTGACGAAGAGCCTGACGCCGGGGCAGCAGGTGGTCAAGATCGTCCACGAGGAGCTGACCGCGACGATGGGTGGGGCCGACTCCCGGCTCGCGTTCGCGCAGCGCGGGCCGACCGTGATCCTGCTCGCCGGCCTGCAGGGCTCGGGGAAGACCACCGCGGCCGCGAAGCTCGCGGTGATGCTGCGTAAGGACGGCCGCACCCCGGCGCTCGTCGCCGCCGATCTCCAGCGCCCCGCGGCGATCGACCAGCTCGAGCAGCTCGGACGTCAAGTCCAGGTCCCGGTGTACGCCGAGGAACGCAAAGACCCGGTCGCGGCGGCGCGGCAGGGGATCGCGTGGGCGAAGGAGCAGGGCGCCGACACGGTGATCGTCGACACGGCCGGCCGCCATCAGGTCGACCAAGCCCTGATGGACGAGCTCGGGCGGATCGGGAAGGAGACCCGGCCGCTGAACGTTCTGCTCGTACTCGACGCGATGACCGGCCAGGAGGCCGTGACCGTCGCGCAGGTCTTCCAGGAGCGCGTCGCGTTCGACGGGATCCTGCTGACCAAGCTCGACGGCGATGCGCGCGGCGGCGCCGCGCTCTCGGTCCGGGCAGTAACCGGGAAGCCCGTCAAGCTCGCCTCGACCGGCGAGAAGCTCGACCAGCTCGAGTGGTTCCACCCGGACCGCATGGCCTCGCGCATCCTCGGCATGGGCGACGTCCTCACCCTGATCGAGAAGGCCGAGCAGGCCGTCGAGGCCGACGAGCAGGCCGAGCTCGAACAGCGGCTCCGTGCGGGCGAGTTCACGTTCGACGACTTCCTCGCGAGCTACAAGATGCTCCGCCGGATGGGGCCGCTCAAGGGCGTCCTCTCGATGGTCCCCGGCCTCGGCAACCAGCTGAAGGGCATCGAGGTCGATGAACGCGAGCTCGGGCGCGTGGAGGCGATGATCCTGTCGATGACGCCGCGGGAGCGGACCTTCCCGCAGATCATCGACGGCTCGCGGCGCCGGCGGATCGCGCGCGGGAGCGGCACGACCGTGCAGGAGGTCTCACGCCTGCTGAACGCACGCAAGGAGATGCAGAAGCTGATGAAGCGGATGGGGCAGGGCAAGATGCCCGTGCTCCCGCAAATGACACGGAGGTAACGAATGGCAGTACGGATGAGGTTGACCCGGGTCGGGTCGAAGAAGAAGCCGATCTACCGGGTGGTGGTCGCGGACTCCCGCTCGCCGCGCGACGGAAAGTTCATCGAGATCGTCGGGCGCTACAACCCGCAGACGGATCCGTCGCTGATCGAGTTCGACGAGGCGAAGGTGAAGGACTGGCTCTCGAAGGGCGCGCAACCGTCGGACGCAGTCTCGCGGCTGCTCAAGGCGAAGAACATCGAAGCCGAGAACATCGGCTGATGACGGCAACGGCCGAGCTCGTCGAGTACCTGGCGCGCAGGCTGGTCGAGAAGCCCGAGGACGTGCGCGTCGAGGAGGACGAGGACGACGGTGACCTCGTGATCCGGCTCCGCGTCGCACCGGAAGACGTCGGCCGCGTGATCGGCCGGGGAGGGCGCATCGCGCGTGCGCTGCGGACGGTCGTTCGGGCCTGCGGCGTGAACGAAGAGCGTCGCGTCCTGCTCGAGATCGCCGAGTGAGAGACGAAGCCGAGAAGAAAGACGACAGCACGGCTGTCGAGCTTGGTGCGAGGCGATTTCGCGACACCGAGGGCGTCATCGACGGCTTCGTCGCTGTGGGCCGGATTGGCCGGCCGCACGGGCTCGACGGCTCGTTCGTCGTCGAGCACGCGAGCGCGAACAAATCCCTGTTCGAGCCCGGAGCGACCCTCTATGTCGCCGGCGAGCCTGCCGTGATCGTAGGGCGAAAGCACTCCGGCGGCCGCCTCGTGCTCAGGCTCGACCGGCCGGCCGAGCGGGGGGCCGAGCTGACGATCCCGCGTGCACAGCTTCCCGAGCCAGACCCGGACAGCTACTACGTGTTCCAGCTCGTCGGGCTCGACGTCGTCGAGGAGGGCGGACGGCGCCTCGGCGTGGTGCGTGATGTCGCTCCCGGCGTCGCCAACGACGTGCTCGAGCTCGACTCCGGCCTCGCGCTGCCGATGCACGAGGAGTGCGTCCGTGAGGTGGATCTCTCCGAAGGCAGGATCGTCGTCGCCGTCGGATTCGCAGATCGGTAACCTCGAAACTCGTGCAGCTCGACGTCTTCACCGTGGTCCCGCATGCCTTTGCATGGCTGACGGAGCAGCGCCCGGTCGCCGCCGTGCTCGGCACCAACCTCGACCTTCGGCTCTTCGGCTATCGAGACACGACGCCCTTGTCGAACGGCCACGTCGACGACGCACCCTACGGCGGCGGCGCCGGGATGGTGCTCCGGGTGGACGTGGCCGCCGCTGCGCTCGATGCCGTCTACGGCGGCGTCCCCGAGCATCGCGTGATCGCGCTCACACCCCAGGGCCGGCAGCTCGACCAAGAGGTCGTAGCAGAGCTCGCCGGCGAGGAGCGCCTTACTCTCCTCTCCGCGCGCTTCGAGGGCTTCGACGAGCGGATCGTCACCCACCTCTGCTCTGACGCGATCTCGATCGGACCGTACGTCCTCTCCGGCGGCGAGCTGCCGGCGATGGTCGTCGTCGACGCGATCGCGCGCCTGCTGCCGGGCGCGCTGGCCGAAGGATCGGCCGAGCGCGAGACCTTCTCGCCCGAGCTCGAGGGCGGGCGCGAGTACCCGCAGTACACCCGGCCCCCGGAATTCCGGGGCTGGCGTGTCCCGGAGGTGCTGCTCTCCGGTGACCACGGCCGGATCGAGGACTGGCGGCGGGAGCAGACCCGCGCCCGGAGCGCCTATGAGTGACCTCTACTCGCTGCTCGGCGTCACGCCGGACTCGTCGGAGGACGAGATCCGTGCCGCGTACTACCGCCGCCTCCAGTTCGACCGGCCGGTGACCGACGCCGAGGCCGCGCACGCCCGCGAGCTGCGCGAGGCCTACGAGATCCTCTCCGACCCCGACCGCCGGCAAAGCTACGACGCCTCCCGAGGCTCCACGCCGGTCGGCACCTTCACCGCGGAGCCAGAGCCGGTTCCGGCTGGGTCGCGCGACGACGACCACAGGGCCCACTCGTGGAATCCGATCACGCGCGCGACCCGCAATCTGCCGCGCGGCTGGCGGCTGGCGATCGACTGGATCGTGACGATCGTCGGCGCGATCGCGATCGTCCTGGCGATCAAGGCGTGGGTGGTCAACCCGTACCGGATTCCGTCCTCGTCGATGGAGCCGACCCTTCACTGCGCGCGGCCCGGCAGCGGCTGCGAGGCGCGTTTCTCCGACCGTGTGCTCGCGAACCGGTTCATCTACCACTTCCGCAAGCCGCACCGGGGCGACATCATCGTCTTCAAGACGCCGCCGCAGGCGGTGCAGCGCTGCGGCGCGGGCGGGACGTTCGTGAAACGGCTGATTGCTCTGCCCGGCGAGACGTGGGAGGAGAAGAACGGCTACATCTACATCGACGGCAAGAAGTTGATCGAGCCGTACGTGAAGCCGGACCGGCGCGACACAGCGACCTCGTACCCAGCGCGGACGATTCCGAAGGGGATGTACTTCATGATGGGCGACAACCGGACGCAATCCTGCGACTCCCGCGAGTGGGGCCCGGTTCCCCGGAAGAACCTGATCGGCGAGGTCTTCGCCGTCTACTGGCCGCCGAACCGCATCGGCTTCAGGTAGCGGGTGAACCCATGGTTCCCCCCGCTGGCCCCCTCCTTCGCTCGCTCGCTTCGCTCGCATCGCCTGCTGACGGCATACGTCTGGGTGCCGCGCCCGCCATGTCGGTCGCGGCGGCGTTTGTTCTCGGAGTCGAGGTCATGACTGTGACCGTTGCCCTGGATCACTGCGTCATCGCCGTGTCCGACTGGGACCGATCGAACGCTTTCTACCGCGACGTTCTCGGGGCTGAGGTCGTCGAGCTCGAGTACGGTCGCTACGCCTACCGCTTCGGCGAGCAGCAGCTGAATGTGCACGGGCCGGGGAGCGAGCCGCACCCGCGGGCTGCCGACCCGGTGCGGCCCGGGAACAGTGACCTCTGCTTCTACTGGTACGGGCCGATCGACGAGGCTGCCGCGCATCTCGCTGCGCACGGTGTGGAGGTCGAGCTCGGCCCCGTCGAGCGGCAGGGTGCCCGTGGGGCGGGGCGGAGCATCTACTTCCGCGACCCCGATGGCAGCTTGCTGGAGCTGATCTCGTACGAATAGACCTGCTGCCTTCGCCGCCGCGACCGACTGGCGGGCGCGGCTCGCTACGGCGTGTCGGCAGCAGGCAATGCGAGCGGAGCGAGCGAGCGGAAGGAGAGGGCTCGCGGGAGAACCATGGGTTCTCCCGCGTTTTAGCTACCATTCCCCGTCGGCCCGCGGGGGGCCGTCTTCCTATGTCCAAGACCATCGAGCTCCTCGAGCAGCGTCAGCTGCGCAAAGGCCGTCCCCGGTTCAAAGCAGGGGATACCGTACGGGTGCACTTCCAGGTGATCGAGGGTCAGCGGCGGCGCATCCAGGTCTTCGAGGGAATCGTGATCAAGCGCCAGGGCGCAGGCGTCCGCGAGACCTTCACGGTCCGGAAGCAGTCCTTCGGCGTCGGCGTGGAGCGCACCTTCCCGCTCCACTCGCCGAAGATCGAGAAGATCGAGGTCGTGCAGGTTGGCGACGTCAATCGCGCCAAGCTCTACTACTTGCGCGAGAAAGTGGGGAAGAAGGCGCGCGTCCGGGCCGTCCAGCGGCCCGACAAGCTAGGCTCAGCCGATGCCGAACGGGTCGACGGGGACGAGCTCGAGGAAGAGCAGCCGGAGGCCGACGCGCCGGTCGCAAAAGCCGAACCCGAATCAGCAGAACCTGCCGAAGAAGCTTCCGAGGCCGAAGCAGAGGTCGAGGGAGCTGCAGAGCGGGAAGCCGAGGAGACCGGGAAAGAAGCTTCTTAGCTTCGACCGCCGGCTCGGCGCTCGGTTCGTCGCCGGGGCAGACGAGGCGGGGCGCGGCTCTCTGGCCGGCCCACTCGTCGTTGCGGGCGTCCTCCTCGACTACGCACAGCTGCGGGATCACCGCGTCCGCCCGCTCGCCCTCCTGAACGACTCGAAGCAGCTCGATCCCGCCTGCCGCGAGGAGCTCTTCGGTGTGATCCTGGGGTGTGCGCAGCGAATCGCGGTCCGGGTGATCTCGCACGAGCGGATCGACCGGGAGGGGCTGCACCGCTCGAATCTCTGGGGGCTGCGCGAAGTGCTGCACGAGCTCTCGCCGCCCGCGGAGGCGTGCCTCGTCGACGGCTTCCGGCTCGGGCCGCAGGCGCCGACGCACACCGCGGTGGTGGACGGCGACGAGCGGAGTGCGGCGATCGCCGCGGCCTCCGTCGTCGCGAAGGTGACGCGCGACCGGTTGATGCGCAGACTCGACGCGCTGTTCCCGCACTACGGCTTCCTCTCGCACGTCGGATACATCACGCCCGGCCACTCGGCGGTCGTACGCGAGCGTGGGCCCTGTGCGATCCACCGCCGCTCGTTCCAGGCGCTCTGCTATCTGCCCCAGGACGAAGCGCTCGCCCGCATCGACGCGGACTAGCGGGCGCGCAGCCGAGCGGCGGGCACGGCTGCACTATCGCCTGCGGGGCTACCGCATCCTGGCCGCGAACGCGTGGGCGGGCGGCTACGAGCTCGATCTGGTCCTCCGCCGCGGCCGGCGGCTCGTGTTCTGCGAGGTCAAGGCGAAGGGCGGCGACCGCTACGGCGATCCGCTGGAGATGGTCGGCCGCGAGAAGACCCGGCGGCTCGTTCAGGCCGCGCAGATGTGGCTCGCGGGGCGCCCGGACTGCGTCGGGCTCGAGGTTCGGTTCGAGGCCGTAGGGCTCAGCGAGGGCCGGTTGCGGCGGGTTCCTTTGCTACTCTGATGCGTGCCGAGGGGCACTATCCCCGAACGGATGACGCTCGTCAGAACGGTCAAAGGACCCGGGCGCGTCGGCCAGGCAGGCGATCTGGCGGGAGAAACCTTCGGCTGACAGGAAGCACATGAGTCAGCCGAAAGGAGTGCCGTGAATCTCAACCAAGCAAGCTTCAGCACCAAGGCCCGTACCTGGATCCTCCTCGCCGGGCTCACCGCGCTGTTCATCGGCGTGGGCTGGGCGATCGGAGGAGTCGCGCTTTGGTTCTTCGTCATCTTCTCCGTCGTCATGAACCTGGCCGCCTACTTCTGGTCCGACAAGTTCGCGATCAAGGCGGCCCGCGCGCAGGAGGTCTCGGAGGCGGAGGCCCCTGACCTGCACCACGTGGTCGCCGAGCTCGCCCAGCTCTACGAGGTGCCGAAGCCGCGCGTCTACATGATCCCGTCCGACCAGCCGAACGCGTTCGCGACCGGGCGCAATCCCGAGCACGCGGCGGTCGCGGTCACTCAGGGGCTGCTCCAGCACCTGTCGCGCGACCAGGTCCGCGGCGTCCTCGCCCACGAGTTCTCGCATATCAAGAACCGTGACATTCTCGTCTCGTCGATCGCAGCGATGATCGCCGGCGCGATCTCCGCGATCGGGAACATCTTCTTCTTCATCGGCTTCTTGGGCGGCGACGACGACGACAACCCGCTCGGCGCGATCGGCGGGCTGCTGCTGATCCTGATCGCACCGATCGCAGCCTCGCTGCTCCAGCTCGCCGTCTCGCGGCAGCGCGAGTACCTCGCCGACGCGACCGCCGCTCGGAAGCTGGGCACGGGCGAGCCGCTGGCGGAGGCGCTGGAGACGCTCGAGCGCGGCCGCCAGGCTGTGCCGATGCAGGTCAATCCTGCGACCGAGGCGCTGTACATCGTCAATCCGCTGAAGGGCGCCGGCGTGACCGCCCTGTTCTCGACGCACCCGCCGATCGAGGAGCGAATCGCCCGCCTGCGCGAGTACGACCGCAACCGCGGCCTCGTCTAATAGCGCGGGGGAACCCCTGGTTCCCCCGCGAGGCCCCCTCCTCCGCTCGCTTGCTTCGCTCGCATTGCCTTCCGGCCTCGAACCGTAGCGGCCGCGGCCGCCATGTCGGCCGCGGCGGCAGAACCGCGATAGGACTCGCCCTCGTGTCGCCGAATGCGGTCCCGTGACGCGAACACAGGACGCGCTGTACGCGGAGATAGACCTCGAGCTCTCGTGGTCCGAGCGAGAGCTGCCCGAGCGCGAGCGGACGAAGCACGTCCACCGCCTCCACCCATACCTCGGCAAGTTCGTGCCCCAGCTCGTCGAGACGTTGCTCGCGCGCTACGTCACGCCGGGCGGTCGCGTGCTCGACCCGTTCGCCGGCTCGGGGACGACGCTCGTCCAGTCGCTGGAGAGCGGTCATGACGCCGTCGGTATCGACGTCGCGGCGTTCAACTGCCTGCTGATGCGGGCGAAGACAACGCGCTACAACGAGTTCGTCCTCGAGACGGAGGTCCGGGACGCCCTCGTCTGCTCGGGACGTGTCGGGGGACAGTCCCCTGACAATGACTACATCGGCCGGTGGTTCGCGCCGCAGGCCGCGGCCGAGCTGCTCGCGTTCCGGTCACTGATCGACGAGTACGAGCACGCAGACGTGCTGCGCGTCGTGCTTGCCCGCGCGGCGCGGTCGGCGCGCCTGACCACCCACTTCGACCTCGACTTCCCGCGCGCGCCGCAGACCGAGCCGTACTGGTGCCACAAGCACAAGCGCGAGTGCCGCCCGGTCGAGCGGGCGGAACACTTTCTTCGCCGCTACGCGCTCGACACGCTCGCGCGGATCAAGGCATTCGCGCGGGTCCGGACCCGCCGGCACGAGGCGAGGATCATGCACGGAGATGCAAGGAAGCTCGCTCTGGACGGCCCGTTCGACGCGGTCGTCACCTCGCCGCCTTACCCCGGCCTGATCGACTACCACGAGCAGCACCGCTACGCGTACGAGCTGCTCTGCCTCGACGACCGTCGCGAGCTCGAGTTGGGGGCGGCTGCGGCCGGGACGAGCAACGCTGCGCTCAACGCGTACTCGAACGGGATCGTCGCCGTCCTGAACAACGTCCGGGGCTCGCTCCGACCCGGGGCTCCCCTCGCGATCGTCGTCAACGACCGCCGGGACCTCTACCCCGAGATCCTCGACCGCGCGGGTCTCGGCCTCGAGGACCGGCTCCGGAGGCACGTCAACCGGCGCACGGGTCGTCGCGCCGGCGAGTTCTACGAAGACGTCCTGATCGCGCGGGCCTAGCGCCAGGCGTGCGGCGCGCGGCGCAGCGCAAATGTCGTTCTGGTTCCGGCACAGACACGCCACACCTCGGCCGGTTCCATGGAGGCATGCTCGCACGGATGCTCACTCACGCGCTCGTCGGCCTCGACGCGCGGCGAGTGGAGGTGGAAGCCCACGTGGAGCTCACCATCCCGGGCTTCACGATCGTCGGGCTCGCCGACCGCGCCTGCCAGGAGGCGAAGCACCGCGTCCGCAGCGGGATCACGTCGGCAGAGCTCGAGTGGCCGGTGCGCCGGATCACGGTCAACCTCGCGCCGGCGGCGCTGCGCAAGGAGGGGGCGGGCTTCGACCTCCCGATCGCGCTCACCGTGCTCGGCGCGTCGCGCCAGGTTCCGGCCGACCGCCTCGCGACTCATGCCGCGGTCGGCGAGCTCGCGCTCGACGGGCGCGTGCGACCGGTCGGCGGCGTGCTGGCGGTCGCCGAGGCGGCGCGCCGCGGCGGGGTCGAGCGACTCCTCTGCGCGGCGGAGTCTGCGGCCGAGGCCTCGCTCGCCGGGATCGAGCCCGTCCCGGTGTGGCACCTTGCCGAGGCAGCCGCCTACCTTCGCGGCGATGCCGAGCCCGCCCCGTACGAGCCGCCGCAGAACGGCTACGCGCCCGAGTTCCCCGATCTCGCGGACGTGCGCGGCCAGGAGCGGGCGCGGCGCGCGCTCGAGCTCGCCGCCGCAGGCGGCCACAACCTGCTCCTCGCCGGGCCGCCCGGAACGGGGAAGACGATGCTCGCGCGCCGGCTGCCCGGGGTGCTCCCGCCCCTCGACCCGGACGAGGCGCTCGAGGTGACCCGCATCCACTCGGTTGCCGGCCTGCTCTCTCCCGAGCACCCCTTGATCCGGCATCCGCCGTTCCGCGCTCCGCACCACAGCGCGTCGACGGCAGCGCTTGTCGGAGGTGGGCGCGCCGCACGGCCGGGCGAGGTCAGCCTGGCTCACCGCGGCGTCCTGCTGCTCGACGAGCTTCCGGAGTTCATGCGGCCTGCGCTGGAGGCGCTCCGCCAGCCGATCGAGGACGGCACCGT
>JBKPCT010000126.1:0-7487 GCA_046727515.1 Actinomycetota bacterium
CGACGACGCATACGGGCACGTCAGCCTTACCGGCCTAGAATGCACGCGCTCCGTGTTCGAGATCGGTAACAGCCTGCGCGAGGCACGCCTGCGCAAGGAGCTCGACTTCCTCGAGCTCGAACAGGGCACGAAGATCCGCGCAAAGTACCTGCGCGCGCTCGAGGACGAAGCGTTCGAGGCCCTGCCGGGCCCGACCTACGTCAAGGGCTTCCTCCGGACGTACGCGGAGTATCTCGGGCTCGACGGCCAGCTCTACGTCGACGAGTACAACGTCCGCTACGGCTCGGGCGACGAGGTGCTCGAGCGCCGCGTGCGCAGCACCCCGGCCCCGCGGCCACGTCCGCGGGAACGCCGTCGGCGGCGCCGCCTCGAGTCGAATGTCGTCTGGTTCACGCTGATCGGGATCGCGGTCGTCACGGCCCTCGTGATCGCCGCCTGGCGCTTCGGCGGCAGCGGCGACGAAAAGCTGCCGCTCACCTCGCCGCCGAAGGTCCATGCACGGACCCGGACCGGCGGCCTGCTCGTGCGGGCGGTGAAGGGCGACACGCTGCTGATCGTCCGCGCGGGCTCCGACAGCGGCAAGCAGGTGTACCAGGGGACCATGATCAAGGGAACGCTGCAGCGGTTCGGCACGAAGAAGGGCCTCTGGGTCTACCTCGGGTCTCCGGAGAACGTCCGGCTGAGGCTGAACGGCCGCGCCGTCCTCCTCGGCGGCGGCCGGCCGCGCAGCTTGATCGTCCCCGCTGGTCCCAGCTCCTAGTTGCGCCCGCGGGCAGCGATCGTCGTCACCGGCAGCGAGCTCGTCCGGGGCGAGCGCACGGACCGCAACGGCGCCTTCCTCGCCGGCCAGGTGCTGCTGCTCGGAATCGAGCCTGCGCGGATCACGATCGTCGGCGACGACCCGCGAGAGCTGGAGGCGGCGCTCAGGACCGCCTTCGAGGCCGACCTGTGCCTGGTCACGGGCGGCCTCGGCCCGACGCACGACGACCGCACGGTCGAGCTCGTCGCCGCGACCGCCGGGCGGGAGCTCGTCCTCGACGAGGGGCTGCACGGTGAGATCGGAGCCGTGTCCCGGTCGATCGCCGAGCGGCTGCGGCGGCCCTACGCCGACTTCGAGCCCGGTGTGCGCAAGCAGGCGACGCTCCCGGCAGGCGCGATCTCGCTCGGGCTCGTCGGAACGGCTCCGGGCTTCGTCCTCGACACCGGGCGCGCGGCCGTCGTCGTCCTGCCGGGACCGCCCGCCGAGCTCGAGCGCCTGTGGCCTCACGCGCTCGCGACCGAGCCCGTGCAGCGGGTGTTGGCGAATGCTCGGCCGCCCGGCCGCCGCGTGCTGCGCTACTACGGCGCGAGCGAGTCGGCAATCGCAAAGGCGCTCGCCGATGCGGGCGGCGATGGGAACGGAGTGGAGGCGACGATCTGCGCCCGCGATTTCGAGATCCACGTCGACCTGCTCGTCGAGCCGGGCGCGGAGGCTCGCGCCGACGAGCTCGAGCATGCGCTCGGCGAGCCGCTCGGCGACTACCTCTTCAGCCGCGACGAGCGTGGGGTGGAAGAGCTCGTGCTCGACCTCTGCCGTGCACGGGGGTGGACACTCGCGACGGCGGAATCGTGCACGGGAGGTCTCGTGGCTGCGAGGCTGACCTCGGTGCCCGGGTCGAGCGAGGTCTTCTGCGGCTCGGTGGTCGCGTACGCGAACGAGGTGAAGGAGTCCTCGCTCGGCGTCCCGGCCGCCGTGCTGGCGCAGCACGGAGCGGTCTCGGCGGAGACAGCGGCGGCGATGGCCGTGGGTGTCAGAGAGGCGCTCGGCGTCGACGTCGCGATCGCGGACACAGGAATCGCCGGGCCCGGCGGCGGGACGCCGGAGAAGCCGGTCGGCCTCGTCTACCTCCACGTCTCGACACCGGAGGGGGAGGCGGGAAGCGAGTTCTCGTTCCCGGGCGACCGCGAGTCGATCCGCATCCGCGCGACCGTCGGTGCATTGCACCTCGCACGGCGAGTCCTGACCCAGAGTCGTGACAGACGCGTATGACTGGCGCTGGTAGCGTCGAGGACGATGTTCGCATTCGCCTCTTCTGCGGGCTGGCGCTGCCCGAGGGGGTGGTCGAGGAGGTCATGGAGTGGCAGGCGGGCCTTCGCCACGTTGGACTTCGCGTTGTCCCTCCTGACAACCTACACCTCACACTCGCGTTCCTGGGGCACCGCCCGCGGCGCGACGTCGATCCGATCGCCGCGGAGCTCGAGGCTGCCGCCGCCGCCGCCGCCTCGCCGATGTCGTTCTCGGTCCGGAGCTACCGGGAGACGCGGAGCGTCGGAATGCTCGTCTTCGCCGACGAGGGCGGAGCAGGGACCGCACTCGCGACCGACCTGCACGCACGGCTCGAGCGGCTCGGAGTCTACGAGCGTGAGCAACGGCCCTGGCTCCCACATCTCACGGTCGTGCGGTTCCGCGAACGGCCGCGTCTGCGGCCGGAGCTCCCCGACCTCGGCGCCGTCGGTCCGTCCGGAGCCGCTGTCTACCATTCCGTGCTCCGCCCGACAGGGGCGCAGTACGTGGTTCTTCACGAGTTCCGGCTAGGTTGTTCCTGCTAGAGATGGGAGGGTGAGCCAGGTGGATCGCGAGCAAGCACTCGACGCCGCGCTCGGGCAGATCGAGCGCGCGTTCGGCAAGGGGTCGGTCATGCGGATGAGCGACCGCCCGCAGGTCTCGATCGGCGCCGTCTCGACCGGCTCGCTCGCGCTCGACCTCGCCCTCGGCATCGGCGGGTTGCCGCGCGGCCGTATCGTCGAGATCTTCGGCCCCGAGTCCTCGGGCAAGACGACGCTCGTCTACCACGTAATCGCCGAGGCCCAGCGGCGCGGCGGGATCTGTGCCTTCATCGACGCCGAGCACGCGATGGACCCGACGTACGCCAAGCGGATCGGGGTCGACATCGACGAGCTGCTCGTCTCCCAGCCTGACACCGGCGAGCAGGCGCTCGAGATCACCGAGCTCCTGATTCGCAGCGGCGCGCTCGACGTGGTCGCGATCGACTCCGTCGCCGCGCTCACCCCGAAGGCGGAGCTCGAGGGGGAGATGGGCGACAGCCACGTCGGTCTCCAGGCGAGGCTGATGAGCCAGGCGCTGCGCAAGCTCGCCGGCACGCTCAACCGCACCGACACGATCTGCGTCTTCACCAACCAACTCCGCGAGAAGATCGGCGTCATGTTCGGAAACCCGGAGACGACCCCGGGCGGCCGCGCGCTGAAGTTCTACTCGTCGGTCCGTCTCGACATCCGCCGCATCGAGACGCTGAAGGAGGGCGTCGAGGCGATCGGCAACCGGGTGCGCGTCAAGGTCGCGAAGAACAAGGTCGCGCCGCCGTTCAAGCAGGCCGAGTTCGACATCCTGTACGGGCTCGGGATCTCCTGGGAGGGCACGGTCCTCGACGCGGGGCTCGAGCGGAAGATCGTCCAGAAGTCCGGCTCGTACTTCAGCTTCGATGACGAGCGCCTGGGTCAGGGCCGCCAGAACGCGACCGCGTTCCTCCGTGAGCATCCCGACGTGACGCAGGCGATCCTACAGCGGATCCAGACGCAGCTCGGAGAGGGCCAGATCGCCTCGGCCCGGCTGCTGCCGGTCGCGGAGCCGGCCGACCAGGAGACGGCGGCGAAGAAGAAGGCGGCGACCGCAGCAGCCGCCGGCGAAGACGCCGCGGTCGAGCAGGCGGTCGAGGCCCCATCGCTTGAAAGACGCCCTGTCGCCTGAAAGACGCCCTGTCGCCTGAAAGACGGCCTGCCGCCTGAAAAGACCGAGCCGCTCAAGAGACCGGTGAGCGTCGAAGAACGCGGCGACGCGCTGGATCGCTCGCTCCGGGCACTCGCCCGACGAGACCACTCCGCGGCGTCGCTGCGGGCGAAGCTCGCCCGCGCGGGCATCTCCAGGGAGGCGCAGACCGAGGCGCTCGAGAAACTCGCGCGCGCGGGCTACCTCGACGATGCGCGGTTCGCTCTGGATCGGGCCGAGAAACTCGCCGCGCGCGGCTACGGCGACGACTGGATCCGCGCCGACCTGGAGGCTCAGGGCGTGGCGGCAGCGATCGTCGCGGGCGCTCTGGCGGGGCTCGAGCCGGAGGCAGAACGCGCAGCGCGACAGTGGACGAAGCTCTCGGGGGGCACGCGCGCGGCGCGGACGCTCGCCCGCCGCGGCTTCACCGAGGACACGCTCGAAGCACTTCTCGCCGGCTCGGTTGCGCACGACCCTGCGACAGGAGTAGGATAGAGACACTTCATTCGACGTTTTGCCTGCATACGACGCATTTCCGAATCGAGCGGTGAACTCCCAGAACCCGAACCACCGATGAGACCAGCACGCAACGGCTTCCGGAGGGGCCCGGCCGGGTGAGGTAGCTCACTCGCGCGGCCCCTTGCGGGTCGCCGTTTGCTGCATTTCGATTCGCGGCATGCGTCCGCGCCGGTTCGGCGGCGGATGGGGTCCGCGACGGCCGTCGCGGGACAACCGGCTCCGAGCAGGGGGATGCAGTGGAGATCGTCATCGGCATCGTTATCGGCCTCGTCGCCGGTGGAGCGCTGGTCATCGGCTGGCTCGCCTTCACGGGAAGCTCCGGCCTGGCCGCCGCCCGGCGAACTCGTCAGCTGCTCATTCAGGAGGCCCGGCGAGAGGCCGACGCCCTGCGCCGGGAGGCCCAGCTCGCGTCCAAGGAGGAGGCCGTTCTCCTTCGCGAGGAGGTCGAGCGCGAGCTGAGCGAGCGGCAGGCGGACGCGCTCCGCGTCCAGGAGCGGCTGTCGGCGCGCGAGGCCGAGGTCGAGCGCCGGCTGACCGAGGTCGAGCGCCGCGAGCAGGGTGTCGCCGATCGCGAGACACACGCGCGCGCCCTCCAGGAGGAGTTGAAAGCGGCCAACGAGCGCGAGCTGCAGGAGCTCGAGCGGGTATCCGGGCTGACGGTGAACGACGCGAAGGGCGAGGTGCTCGCGCGCTCGGAAGAGCTCGTGCGCCACGAGCTTGCGCGCCGCGTCCGGCAGCTCGAGGAGGAGGCACAGTCAGAGGCCCGCCGGCGGGCACGGAATCTCGTCGCCGACGCACTGCAACGTGTGGCGGCGAGCCACGCAGCGGAGACGACGGTCTCGCTCGTCGAGCTTCCCTCCGACGACATGAAGGGGCGGATCATCGGCCGGGAGGGTCGAAACATCCGGACGCTGGAGCACCTGACGGGCGTCGACATCATCATCGACGACACTCCGGGGGCGGTCGTGCTCTCCTCGTTCGACGGGATCCGGCGCGAGATCGCGAAGGTGACCCTCTCGAAACTGATCGAGGACGGGCGAATCCACCCCGCCCGGATCGAGGAGATGTACTACCAGTCGAAGGCGGAGCTCGACGAGCACATCCGCCAGGCGGGCGATCAGGCCGTCTTCGAGGCGAACTGCGGCGAGTTCCACGAGGAGATCGTCAACATCCTCGGTCGCCTGCGCTACCGAACGAGCTACGGACAGAACGTGCTCAAGCACACGCTCGAGGTCGTCCAGCTCGCCGGGATCATGGCGAGCGAGCTCGACGCGAGCGTGAAGACTGCGAAGCGAGCCGCATTGCTGCACGACCTCGGCAAGGCGCTCACGCACGAGGTCGAGGGTTCGCACGCGCTGATCTCCGCGCAGTACGCCCGCCGCTACGGCGAGACGCAGGGCGTCGTCCACGCGATCGAGGCCCACCACTACGAGGTGCAGCCGCAGACGGTCGAGGCCGTGCTGCTGATCGCCGCCGACGCGATCTCCGCGTCACGCCCGGGCGCGCGTGGGGAGAGCCTCGAGAGCTACATCAAGCGGCTGGAGTCTCTCGAAGAGCTCGCCGCGCAGAGGAAGGGGGTCGAGAAGGTCTACGCTCTCCAGGCCGGCCGCGAGATCCGCGTGATCGTCAAGCCCGAGGAGATCGACGACGACCAGGCCGTGCTGCTCTCGCACGAGATCGCGCGGGAGATCGAGGAGCACCTCGAGTATCCGGGCCAGATCAAGGTGACGGTGATCCGCGAGTCGCGCGCCGTCGAGTACGCGAAGTAGCCTAGAAGTTCGGTGGGCGTCGCCCGGGCTCCATCGACCAATAGTCGCGTTGCTCCATGACCCGGCCGTCCGGCCCGAAGCGGAGCATCGCGAAGCCGGCGAGGGTCTCCTCGCCGCCTTCCGCGCTGAGGATCGCCCAGTACTCGACCGCCGCCCGGTCGCCGGCGACAACGGGCTCGCCGAAGCGGCACTCGACGAGCTCCTCGTCCGCGAATGCGCGCAGCGCGTAGTCGCGCGTGCTCTTCTCCGGCTCGCGGAAGGGATGCGAGCGATGGACGGCACCCTCGGCGTAGAGCGCTCCGATCTCATCCGCGTCGGAGCTCTCCCAGCCCCTCGTCCAGCCGTCTACCCATGCCCGCGCGGCAGCTTCGGTGTCCACGATGCGATGGTACGTTCCGGCCGGGTACCGCACCAGAGGAGTCATACGCTCTTGCGCTTCGTGCTTGGGAAGCCGGGGGTCGAGAGCACGCGCCCGTCGCTGAGGATGGTCAGCGCCTCGTAGCCCTGTAGGCGCGCAGTCCAGTGGATGGCGCGCGGGTCGCCCATCGCGTAGGCGGCGGTTGCGTAGGCGTCGGCGGTGGCGAGGTCGGGGCCGGTGATGGTCACCGAGAGCACGCCGGTGGGTGGGCGTCGGGTGTGTGGGTCGAGGAGGTGCTGACCGCGCGCGTATACCCCCGACGTGGCGATGGCAAGGTCGGTCCCCTCGATCACCTTTGCCACCTTGTCGTGCTCGTGGAGGCGCGCCTGCGAGCGGCGTCGGTGAAGGCTCCGAATGGCCCCTCGGCAACGACGCGCGTCCCGACCGGGACATCGGCGAGCGCGGCGCTGTGGTCGCCGAGGGCCTTTACCGTGATCCGCAGCGACCGCCCGTCCGGCGCCGCGGAGAGCGAGAACGGGCGCGTCACCAGCCAGTGGCCGCAGCTGAGGAAGCGCCAGAGGAAGAACTGCCCCGCGCGGGCGCGCAGCCGCCCCAGCCGGCGGCCGCTGATCCAGAGCGAGACAACGCCTGGTCCCTCCCGGACGACCGCCGCGACCCTCAGCCGGAAGCGGAACGCGTTCACGACGGGAGCGACGACGCGAAAGCCGACGAGGAGCGCCAGCGTCGCGACATACAGCGAGCGCCAATAGTCGGCCGCGACCGTGTCGGTTACGAGCTCGTTGCCGGTCGGAATCTGATGGAACCAGGCGAGCGCGATCCCCGCATAGGCGAGCAGATGAAGCGCGTACCACCATTCGTAGCGGATCCGCCGGCGGACGATCACGACCGAGCTCGCGACGACGACGAGTAGGAGCGCGCAGACGACGACGCAGCCGCGATGCGCGAGAGGCCGCCGAACTCCCGTCGGCGCCGGCCGGCGGGGTGAGCGTCGCCACGCCCCGGCCGCGAACGAGGCTCCCCGTAAGGCTGGCCGAAGCGCTCACCCGCCCGCGCCACG
>JBKPCT010000127.1:0-18997 GCA_046727515.1 Actinomycetota bacterium
CCGTGACGCCGCTTGATCGTGACCACATGCATCGCGGCACCGCCCTTCTTCATAAGCTGCAGTATCGCAGACCAGCCGGACAGAATCTTGCCTACAACCAACCCGGCAAACAAAGCCCGTTCCCGCACCAACAGCCGGATCGGGCCTCAGTCAGGCCGAAAACTTCCGGCTAGACAGGCCGGCTCGTCTCCCGTGTCGTCTCCCTTTTCGTGTTGCGGGGGGTCTATTGTTCGGCGCGAGCGGAGGTAGAAGTTGCCTGTTTCAGCAGATCCGCGGATCGGGACGCAGGTCCTTGGCTATCGGATCGAGGCGCTGCTCGGGCGGGGTGGGATGAGCGTCGTCTATCGGGCCGAGGATCTGCGGCTGAAGCGGAGGGTGGCGTTGAAGCTGATGGCGCCGGAGCTGGCGGGGGACGAGCGCTTCCGCGAGCGGTTTTTGCGCGAGTCGGAGCTGGCTGCCTCGATCGACCACCCGTCGATCGTCCCGATCTACGAGGCGGGCGAGGTGGAGGGTCAGCTGTACATCGCGATGCGTTACGTGGAGGGCACCGACCTGAAGGCGCTCTTGCGCGCTGAGGGTGCGCTGGAGCCGGGGCGGGCGCTGGCGCTGCTCGAGCAGGTCGGGAACGCGCTCGACGCCGCGCATCAGCGCGGGCTCGTCCACCGGGACGTGAAGCCGGCGAACGTGCTCGTCTCGGTGCAGGCGGGGAGGGAGCACTGCTACCTGTCTGACTTCGGGTTGACCAAGCAGGCCTCGTCCGAGAGCGGGCTGACAGAGAGCGGCCAGTTCGTGGGCACGGCCGAGTACATCGCGCCGGAGCAGATCGAGCGCGGCCGCGTGGACGGGCGCGCGGACGTCTATTCGCTCGGCTGCATCCTCTTCCAGTGCCTGACCGGTGAGGTGCCCTATCCCGGCGAGCGGCTGATGGCCGTGCTCTGGGCGCACGTGAACGAGCCGCCACCCGCGGCGAGCGAGCGCAATCCGGAGCTTCCGGCTGCGGTCGACCCGGTGATCGCGAGGGCGCTCGCCAAAGCACCCGAGCAGCGCTACCCGAGCTGCGCCGAGCTCATCGATGCCGCGCGGGACGCGCTCGGTGAGACGCCGCAGGACCGCCCGAAGCAGCGGAGACGGTTCGTCATCGCCGCCGCTGTCGGCGTTATCGCTGCCGCCGTAGCGGTTCCATCCATCCTGCTCACCCGCGGCGACGGGCCGAGGCCGACGACCGCGATCACCGCGGATTCGCTGCAGAGAATCGACCCGCGTACGAACACGCTCGCGGCCACGATCCGCACCGGCGGCCAGTCGGTCGGCGTAGCCATTGGCCTCGGCTCGGTGTGGGTGATCAATCGGAAAGACCGCACGCTGAAGCAGATCGACCCGGGGGCGAACTCCGTTACCCGGACGATCAGGCTCGAGGACGCACCCGATCCGTACGGGCTCTCCGTGGGGGAGGGCGGCGTCTGGCTGGCGCTACCGGGATCCGGAATCCCCGGTCGCTCGCTCTGGAAGTACGACCCGCGGACGCGCGTGCTCGCGCCCGCCGCAATCGACGGCATCGCTCCGTGTGGCGTCAACGTGGGCGCCCGAGCCGTCTGGCTTTGCGACTGGGCACATCAGCCGGACACGCTCCTCCGGATCAGTCCGGCGAGCGGCCGCCTCCTGGCAGTCGTGCCCGGCTGCCCGTGTTGGCCCCCCGCGTTCGGGGAGGGATCGGCCTGGGTGGTCGCGGCCACGACCTTCGGCCAGGGCGAGTGGGTCTACCGGCTCGAACCGAAGACTGGCAGGGTCACGGCGAAGGTGAAGCTGGGCTTCATCCCGATCTGGTATGAGGCCGGTGAGGGCGGTTTCTGGGCGGTGGATTCGCTCCAGGACTCCGTGCGCCGGATCGACCCGGCGACGAACACACTGGCCGAGAGTTTTCCGACGGGGCGTTTGCCGGCCGCCGTGGCGGTCGGCTTCGGGGCAGTGTGGGTTGCCAACAGCCGCGACGGGACCGTCACCCGCTACGACCCGAGCACCGCCGACATCAGCACGATCCGGGTCGGCGGTACGCCCATCAGTCTCGCCGCCGGCGAGGGCGGGGTCTGGGTTGTCACACAGGCCCCGACCTAGGGGTTGTCGGCACCCGCCAGCGTCCAGGTGAACCGGGTGAACGTCTCCCTGGGCGCAAGCCCGCCCGGCCGCAGCCCACCGCGGACGAAGAGCGTCGGTGGGCGGGCGTCTCGCGCGACTGCGAGGCGTGCGGACCCCAGGCCGTGCTGGCGCCAGCCTCCAGATAGGCCAACGACGAGTAGAGAAGCATCGTCTGCCGCCTCGATCACGGCCGCCGCGCCGGGCTCGACGAGCAGAGGCTCCACCGCCAGGGCCGTCACCTGTTGCACCATCAGCGACACGCTCGCAAGCAGGCGGCTCGCGTCGCGCTTACCCGAGCCGCGGTCGGCGACGGTTCCGGTGAGCGTGAGCGAGCGGCCGAGCGCACGTGCGATCCACGCGCCGAGCTCCACGGCGGCCCAGTCGTTGTCGTCGCCGCCGAAGGGAACGAGCACGGATCGGTCCAGGTCGGAAAAAGGACGCGGCACGAGGACGCCGACATCGCACGGAGCGCCGGTGAGCACTGCTTCGAGGCGGTGATCCGGCAGGCCCTCGGCCAGAAGCTCGGTCGGAGCATCCACGAGCAGGAGGTCGACCTCCTGCTCGGTAGCGAGGCGAACGAGGTCCTCCCCGGGGTCGCTCGAGGTGAACGCCGCAGCGCGCACAACGAGGTCGTGTTTCAGCAGGGCCGTCTTGCAGTCGGAGACGAGACGCGTCGCCTCGGCGAGCATCTCCGCGTCCGTGACAAGCTGGGCGAGGATCACCTCCCGCGGTGGCTTCCGGGCGAGCGGGCCCGCGAGAGCGAGTAGAGCTTCCAGGCAGTCCGTCTTCTCCGGGGCAACGAGGAGCGAGCGCTCGGGCTGCCAGGATCGTTCGGACTGCACCGGTCGGACGGGAGGCGTGAGCTCGAGAGCGCGGTCTTGTCGGAGAATCGCCCCTTCGAGCTCCTGAAGTGTGGGGCTTGGCTCGATTCCGAGCTCATCGACGAGCGCTCGCCTGGCGTCCTGATAAACCGCCAGCGCGTCCGCCTGCCTCCCCGAACGGTAAAGCGCGAGCATGAGCTGCGCGCGCAGGTGCTCGCGCAGCGGGTGCGCCGCGCACAATGCGTGCAGGTCGGGAATCAGCTCGAGGTGGCGCCCGAGGGCGAGATCGGCCTCGATCGAGAGTTCCTGCGCGGCGAGCCGAAGCTCCTCCAGCCGGCCGATTGCTGTCTGCGCGAACGACTCGTATATGAAGTCGGCCAGTGGTGGGCCGGACCAGAGTTCGAGCGCGTCCGCCAGCATGCTGGAAGCAGCGGCGGCGTCTCCGGCGTCGAGTGCGTGCCGCGCCTGGCTGAACAGTCGCTCGAAGCGGTGTAGGTCGAGGCTCTCGGGATCGATGACGAGCACATAGCCCGGCGGGCGAGTGAGAAGGACTTCTCGGGGCCCCCTGTGGAGCGTCTTGCGCAGCTCCGAGACGTACACGTGCACGAGATGCGGCGCTGTCGGCGGCGGTTCGCCGCTCCAGAGCTCCTCGGCGAGCCGGTCGGCCGGGATGAGCTCGTTCGCGTGTAGGAGCAGGATCGCGAGCAACGCCCGCTGCTTCGCAGCGCCGAGCGGAACACGGCAGCCTCCCTCGTAGAGCTCGAGCCGCCCAAGAATCCGGAACTCCACTAGAGGGACATTAGAGCGAGTAGAGACAACGGCTGGAGGGCCCTGCCCCAACGTCGGCGGCATGAACCAACCGGCCCGATCCGCCGCCCTCCTCCTCATCGCGATGCTGACGATGGGCCTGCTCCATGCCTCGCAGCCTCGGCGTGCACGCTCGGCTTCCACGCTCGATCGCCGCGCTCTGGACATCGTCTTCGCCAGGCGCTCCCGGGGTGGCGGCGCCATCTATGCGATCGGCGCGACCGGCGGCAACCCCAGGCCGCTCACTCCAGTGCGGCCCCTCGGCTGGACGTGTGGCTGCCGGTCCGGCGACTTCGATGATCACCCGGTCTGGTCGCCGGACGGTAGGAGAATCGCCTTCACGCGAGGCAGTGGTGTCTACGTCATGAGCGAGGACGGGCGCGACGCGCACCGGATCGCGCCTCACCGGGAGGCGGAGGACTACGACTTCTCCTGGTCGCCCAACGGAGAGCTCGCGTTTGTGAGGAGCCGGCCCGGCGAGAGCGGATTCGTGGAGCAGATCCTGATCGCGAGCCGGAAAGGCGACCATTCGCGGAACGTGACACCTGCGTCCCAGCGCGGCTACGGGAGTCCGGTCTGGTCTCCGGACGGTCACAAGCTCGCGTACCTCGCCACGATCATCCGCCAGGACATCGGCGGCGCGACCGGGCTGTTCGTCACCTCGAAGGAGGGCGTCAACGCGAGACTCGTGGCCAGCGCAGCGAGCATCGCCTCCCCGACCTGGTCACCTGACGGTTCACGGATTGCCTTCACCGCGCAGCGAACTCGCTACGACGCAGCTGACCTCTGGATCGTGCAGATCCGGACCGGGAGAGTCACCCGGCTCACGAGGACGCTCGCATACGGGACGAATATCTTCGGCCCACGATGGTCGCCCGACGGGAACACAATCCTCTTCACCGAGGCGAAGCGGAGCCAGCTTTTCCCGGAGGACGGCCCGAAGGTGTTCACGATCGGCAGTGACGGCCGCGAGATGTTCCTGGCGGCGTCGAACAGCCATGCGCTGGGATGGTCGCCCGACGGTCGCGAGATCCTTCTGCTGGAGCACTATGTCGAGGACGGCGAACCCTTCTCGCTCTCGCTCATGCGGGTCGACGGCGGCGGAAAGCTCGTCCTGGCCATACTCGACCGGACGTTCGACGGGCTCACCCAGTCACCGCCGAGCTGGCGAACTGAGCCGGGTACGCGCGCCGGATCGTAAGCCGCGGCCAGAGGCCGCTAGATGGCTCTAAGCTAGAGGCCGGCGAACGATCTTGACGAGGAGTGAGACGTGAACACTGCCGAGCGCACCCGCATCGCCTTCGAGCGAGGGACCCCGGACCGAGTGCCGATCCACTGCTGGCTCGGGCTGCCGCTGATCAAGAAGCTCAGGCCGCCGGACAAGTCGTTCCTCGACCTGTTCGAGGACTGGATCTACGACCCGATGGGATCGATCGTGAAGATGCAGCAGGACCTCGGGCTGGACCCGATGATCACGACGTACAGCCAGCACATCGGCGAGCACGAGATCTGGCCGCGGATGCTCTTCCCGCGGCCGTTCGAGACGGATACCTGGGTCGAGACCTTCGAGGTCACGGGGCAGGGCGACGGGTGGCGCGAGCATTCGCACAAGATCCGCACGCCCGACGGCGACCTCGACTACTCGTACCGGACGGAGGACGGCTTCGGCACGTCGTGCCACGACTTCCTGCTCAAGGGCGACGAGCCCGAGAAGAAGCTCCCCGCCCTGCGCCATTTCCCGTCGGCCGAGCTCTACGACATGTCCGTGCTGACGGAGATGGTCGAGAGGGTCGGAGACGAGGCGTGGTGGCTCCATCACGTGATCGGGCCGTGGGACATGGCGGCGGAGATCCGCGGCCTCGTCGACCTCTCGATGGACATCTACGACCGGCCCCAGTTCGTGCACGACCTGATGCGGTTCTGCACCGACTGGCTGAAGGTCTTCTACCGCCGGCTCGGCGAGACCGGGATGCACTCGATCTCGCTGAACGAGACCTGGGTCGGCGTCGGCATCGCCCCCGATCAGTTCCGGGAGTTCATGAAGCCCTACGACAAGGAGTGCGTGCAGGCCGCGCACGATGCGGGCTACCTGGTCAGCTTCCACAACTGCGGCCGCGCGACGCTGCTGCTGGAGGACATGGCCGACACCGGGCCCGACGCAATCGAGACCCTGACGTCGAACCGCTCGTCCGGCGACGTCGACCTCGCCGACGCCAAGCAGCGGATCGGCGACCGCGTGTGCCTGTTCGGCGGGTTCAACGAGCACCTGCTGCACGAGGCCGACGCGGACGCCGTTCGCGACGAGGTGAAGCGCTGCCTCGACGCCGCGATGGAGGGAGGCGGCTACATCCTCCGATCGACCGGACAGATCTTCGACGCGAAGCCCGGGCTGATCGAGGTCGCGTGCGAGACTGCCCGCGACCTCGGCCGGTACAACTGAACGAGCGCGACCTCTTCGACGTCGAGACGGCGGCCGACGGCCCGTCGGGGCTCCTGCCCCTGACGCCGGAGTTCCTCCGCGACCAGCCGTCCGGCGAGGTCTTCGGGCTCACCCAGAACGCCGGGATGGGCTGGGACCCCGCGAAGACCGGCCGCGACCCGTTCCTGATCCTCTCGACGCAGGGCGGCCTGCGCGCGGACGACGGGACCCCCGTCGCCCTCGGCTACCACACGGGCCACTGGGAGGTGGGGCTGCTCGTACGCGAGGCGGCTCGTGAGCTCGACCGGCTCGGCGGCCTGCCCTTCGCGGCCCACGTCTCCGATCCGTGCGACGGGCGCACGCAGGGCACGACCGGCATGTTCGACTCGCTCCCGTACAGGAACGACGCCGCGCTCGTGCTCCGCCGGCTCGTCCGCAGCCTGCCGACGCGGCGGGGTGTGATCGCCGTCGGCACCTGCGACAAGGGCCTGCCGGCGATGACGATGGCGCTCGCCTCCTTCGGCGAGCTGGCCGGGGCGGTGATCCCGGGCGGCGTCACGCTGCCCCCGCGCCACGGAGAGGACGCCGGCGCCGTGCAGACGCTCGGCGCCCGGTTCGCGCACGGGCTCGTCTCGCTCGAAGAGGCAGCCGACCTCGGCTGCCGCGCGTGCGCCAGCCCCGGCGGCGGGTGCCAGTTCCTCGGCACCGCCGCGACCGCTCAGGTGGTCGCCGAAGCGTTCGGGCTGACAGTGCCGCACGCCGCGCTCGCCCCGTCGGGGCAGCCGATCTGGCTGGACGCCGCGCGCCGAACGGCTCGGGCCGTGCACGAGCAGTGGCGGGACGGTCGGACGCTCGCCGACGTCCTCACGCAGGACGCGCTCGAGAACGCGATGCTCGCGCACGCTGCATTCGGCGGCTCGACCAACCTCCTGATCCACGTGCCTGCCGTCGCGCACGCCGCCGGGCTCGTGCGGCCGACCGCCGACGACTGGCGGCGGGTAAACCAGGCCGTGCCGCGGCTCGTCGACGCCCTACCGAACGGGCCGGACAACCACCCGACGATCCGCGTGTTCCTGGCCGGCGGCGTCCCGGAGGTGATGCTCCATCTCCGCCGGCTCGGGCTCCTGAACGGCGGCGCCCGCACGGTCGTGGGCAGGACGTGGGATGACCTACTCGACGAGTGGGAGGAGAGCGAGCGCCGGCATCGCCTGCGCGTTCGGCTGCGGGAGCAGGACGGGGTCGACCCCGACGACGTGATCTGCCCCCCCGAGCGCGCCCGTGCGAAGGGCATGACCTCGACCGTCTGCTTCCCGGCCGGGAACCTCGCCCCGAACGGCAGCGTGATCAAGAGCACGGCGATCGACCCGCGCAGCCTCGACGCCGACGGCGTCCTGCGCATGACCGGGCGCGCGCGCGTGTTCACGCGCGAGCGGGACGTGATCGCAGCGCTGAAGGGGCAGGAGGGCGAGCCGGTCGTGGAGGGCGAGGTGATCGTCCTCGCCGGCCGCGGGCCGCTCGGCTCCGGCATGGAGGAGACCTATCAGCTCACGTCGTTCCTGCGCTACCTGCCGGCAGGCCGAGGGATCGCCCTCGTCACGGACGCACGCTTCTCGGGCGTTTCGACCGGGCCGTGCATCGGCCACGTCAGCCCGGAGGCGCTCGAAGGGGGGCCGATCGGCAAGCTTGTCGACGGCGACCTCGTTCGGATCGTCGTCGACACGCGGAACCTCGATGCTTCGGTGGAGCTCGTCGGCCACGGCGACGAGGTCTGGACGGCGGAGGAGGCGACGGCCGTGCTCGAGGAGCGGGCGACGAACCCGGCGGTTCGGCCCGATGAGGCGCTGCCGGCCGATACCGCTCTCTGGGCACGCCTGCAGTCGGTCAGCGGCGGCCTGTGGGGCGGCTGCGTCTACGACGTCGAGTCGATCCGTGCGGCGCTGACCGCGGGTGCGGTGGACACGGCGGCGGCCGATGATCGATTATCGGGCTCACTGAGCTGAAGGAGGTTGCCGATGGCGGTGCAGGAAGCGCAGGTTCTCGCCACCTTCCACGGTGACGAGACGTTTCCGATCGAGTGGGAGCCCGGCGAGGCGGAGCTCTTCTGGGTGCTGGACGACCTCCATTGCCCCAACCCGCTGTCGCCGCTCTTCTTCGACCTGGGCGGGTGGTGGCTGACGTGCGACCACATGTTCCGCCGGTTCGCGACACCGTTCGCGGCGGACTGGGTGGCGAAGAACGTGAACGGCTACCTGTACACGGCGGCGATCCCCGCCGACCCGTCCGTGCGGCCCGAGGCCAACGAGTTCCAGGCGCGCTACGCGCCGCGCGTGCCGCACGACGCCGAGTACGCGGCGAAGATGGGCGCGTACCTCGGCTTCGTCCTGCCCCACTACGCCGGCAACTTCCTCGACTGGTGGCGCGACCGGCTGCGCCCCGAGATCGAGCGGAACTTCGCCTACCTCGACGGCTCCGAGACCGACGACGCGTCGCTGGTCGAGCTCGCCGTGCTTTTCGAGGACGCGCTCGACGTCCACGACCGCCACTGGAAGATCCACTGGCTGCTCAACTTCGCGCAGTTCTCCGCGACGATGGCGCTGAACGCGACGGTCGCGGAGGTGAAGGGCAAGGCCGACCCGGGGCTGCTCGGCCGCCTGCAGAGCTCCATCGAGGACCGGAACTGGGACTCGATCGAGGCGCTCTGGCAGATGAAGGAGGAGATCAAGGGCGACGACGAGCTGCGGGAAGCCTTCCGGGGTGACACGGCCGCCGACGTGCTCCGCTCGCTGGAGGGCTCCGAGCGCGGCCGTCGCTTCCTCGACGAGCGGCTGACCCCGTACCGGGAGGAGTTCGGCTACAAGGCGATCTGGTCGCACGAGTTCTCGTTCCCGACCTGGAAGGAGAACCCGGCGCCGATCGTCGAGGCCGTCCGCGGCTACCTCGAGACCGACTACGACTACCCGGCCGCGATCCGGGCCGTCCGGGACGACCTGACGGCTGCGCAGGCGGAGCTCTTCGACGGCGTATCCGACGGCGAGGGCAAGGAGCGGCTGCGACAGGCGCTCGAGCTCTCGCTGCGGATGAACCCGCTCACGCCCGACCACCACTTCTTCATCGACCAGGGGACGAACGCGCGCGTGCGCCTGGCCGCGATCGCGATCGGGCGGAAGCTGGTCGAGGCCGGCGCGCTCGACGATCACGAGGACGTCGTCTACCTCCGCTACAACGAGCTCCGCCTGCTGGCGGCGAGCCCGGACGCCTTCGATGCGCGGACGATCGTCTCCGACCGGCGCGACGAGCGGGAGCAGCAGGCGCTCGTCCGGCCGCCCCAGTGGATCGGAACCGTGACGGAGGAGGCGCTCGCGTTCCCCTACTGGTCGCTCTGGGGCTTCCCCGAGAAGTTCCACCGCCCACCGCCCGAGAAGGTCGACGAGGTGCACGGGCTCGGCGCCTCGCCCGGCGTCGTCGAGGGCGTGGCGCGGAGCGTCGCCTCGCTCGACGAGTTCGACCACGTGCAGGAGGGCGAGATCCTCGTTTGCCAGATGACGAATCCGGCATGGGTCGTCCTGTTCACGAAGATCGCCGGGCTCGTCACGGACGCCGGTGGGGTGGCGGCACACCCGGCCGTCGTTGCCCGCGAGTTCGGGATCCCCGCCGTCGTCGGGACGTCGGTCGCGACCGAGCGAATCAAGAGCGGCGACCGGGTGCGCGTGAACGGCACGAGCGGCGTCGTCGAGTTGTTGCGATGACCCGGCTCGTCGATCTGTCGATGCCGGTGCACGCGGACATGCTCACGTTCCCGCGCGTCCCGCCCCCTGCGCTCCTCCTCTACGAGAGCTGGACGGACTTCGCCGAGCGCATCGGCGCTGCGCAGTACGGGGCGACCTCGCTGACCGCGAGCTACCTCGTGGTCCAGAACGACCACGTGGGCACGCACTGCGACGCGGTCAAGCACATCCGCGGCCCGGAGGCTCCGGGCGTCGAGGGCATCCCGCTCGAGTACTGCTTCTCGGACGGCGTGCGGCTCGACTTCCGACACAAGGAGAAGGGGACGCGCATCTTTCCGGACGAGATCGACGAGGCGCTGGACAAGATCGGGTACGAGCTGAAGGAGCGCGACATCGTCCTCATCCATACCGGCGCCGGCGCGTACAACACGGAGGAGCGGTACAAGACCGACTTCCCCGGGATGACCGCCGAGGCGACGCGGCACCTGATCTCGAAGGGCGTGCGGATGATGGGCTGCGACGCGATCACGTTCGACCCGCCGGTGTGGGCGATGTTCGAGCAGAAGCACTTCTGGGAGGCGCACCTCGTCATGAACGAGGACGACTACTGGCATCTCGAGAACCTGATGAACCTCGACGAGCTGCCGACGCACGGCTTCAAGCTGGCGGTCTTCCCGGTCAAGTGGATCGGCACGACCGCGGCGCCGGTGCGCGCGGTCGCCATCCTGGACGACTGAGCGTGGATGACTGACGTCGTCTGGTTCGGCGACCCGCGGTGCCTGGACGTCGAGCGCGCCGGCGGGAAGGGAGCGAGCCTCGCCCGCATGGCCGCGGAGGGGCTGCCCGTCCCGCCGGGCTTCGTCGTGCCTTCGGAGACGCTCGCCGAGGCGGTCGACGCGGAACGGCTGGCGGCGCTCGCGCGCGCACGCGACCACGACGCGGCGCAGCGTCTCGTCCAGGCAGCCGAGCCCGGCGGCAGCGAGGTGGACGAGGCCTACGCGCAGCTCGGGGGTGGGCCCGTCGCGGTCAGGTCGTCGGCGTGCGCCGAGGACTCCGACACGGCCAGCTACGCGGGCCAGCAGGAGACGTTCCTCAACGTGCGGGGGGCGGCCGAGGTGCGGCGGCGCATAGCCGACTGCTGGGCCTCCTTCTTCAGCGAGCGCGCGCTCTTCTACCGGGCGCGCAAGGGGTCGCTGAACGACCTGCGGATGGCGGTCGTCGTCCAGCAGATGGTCGACCCGCGCAAGTCGGGTGTGCTGTTCACCGTCGATCCGGTGCAGCGCCGCCGCGACCGGATGGTGGTGGAAGCCGTGTACGGGCTCGGGGAGCAGGTCGTCTCCGGACATGTCACGCCGGATCACTACGTCGTCGACCGCAGCGGCGTCGCCAAGCGCGAGCGGCTCGCGAGCGGCGGCGTGCTCGAGCCCGGCGAGCTCGTGCAGCTCGCCCGGCTCGGCCTCATCCTCGAGGAGCGCTTCGGCGGTCCGCAGGACATCGAGTGGGCGATCGCCGACGGGGAGCTGTACCTGTTGCAGTCACGCCCCGTGACGACGCTTTGACGCTCGAGGAGCGCGCTCTGGTGTGGATCGAGCCGTACTGGAACGCGGAGCACCTCGTCCGCACGCGCGACTGGCTGCTCGTGCTCGATCCGGAGGCCTCCGAGGCGCTCAGGCTCGCGGCGGTGACGCACGACATGGAGCGCCACTTCCGGGGCGGGCCGGCCGAGGATCTCGCCGTCGAACCGGAGGCGAACACGGAGTATCGCCGTCTGCACTCCGAGCGCTCGGCGGAGATCGTCGGCGACTGGCTGACCCACGAGGGCGCCTCCGACGAGCTCGTGCACGACGTCCGGCGGCTGATCCTCGCGCACGAGATCGGCGGGTCGCGCGACGAGGACCTCCTGCAGGCCGCCGATTCACTCTCCTTTCTGGAGGTCAACGCGCCGGTCGTGACGCGCTGGTTCACGAGCGGCCGGTGCAGCCGGGATCGGTCGAAGGCTCAGCTGCAGTGGATGCTCGAGCGGATCCGCGTGCCGGGTGTGCGCGAGCTCGCCCAGCCGCTCTACGAGGAGGCGCTCGCGGTTGTCGACCGAGCCTGAGTGGCTCGTCCCGGCCTCGCTCGACGAGGCGCTGGCGCTCAGAGCCGAGCAGCGGGACCGGGCGACCGTGGTCGCCGGCGGGACGTTCGTGGGCATCCTCGTCAACAGCCGGCTGCTGGCGCCGGAGGCGTTCCTCAGCCTGCAGCGCCTCGCGGAGCTGGACTACGTGCGCGCCGACGGGGCCCTGCGCCTCGGTGCGCTGACGACCCACAGGACCGTGGAGCTGTCACCCGCCGTCCGCGAGGGCTGGCCGGCGCTGGCGCACGCGTTCTCGGTGGTCGCGAGCCCGCGCGTGCGCAACCAGGCGACCGTCGGCGGCGTGCTCGCCGACGCCGATTACGCCTCCGACCCGCCGTCGATGTTCCTCGCGCTCGGCGCCCGCGCGGTCGTCCAGAGCGTGCGCGGCGTACGCGAGGTGCCGATCGAGGAGCTGATCACGGGCTTCTACGAGACGACGCTGGAGCCCGACGAGCTGATCGTCGAGGTCGTCGTCCCGGGGGGCGCGCACCGCGCGACATACCGGAAGTTCCGGACACGCTCGCACGAGGACCGCCCCGCGGTCGGTGTCGCCGCGTGCCGGCGGCCGTCCGAGCTGCGGGTCGTGGTCGGCGCGGTTGCCGGGAGGCCGCAGTGGTTTCCGGAGTTCTGCGATCCCGACGCGGCGCCGGCCGAGGTCGGCCGAGCCTACGCCGCGGCGATCGACCCGATCTCGGACTTCAGCGGCTCGGCCGACTACCGGCGGCGAGTGATCGAGGTGGAGGTCCGGCGGGCACTCGAGGAGATCTCATGATCGATCAGCGCGTCACCGGCGGAGCCCGCTACTCCGAGGACCTCGACCTCGAGGGCCAGCTGTACGCTCGGCTCGTGCGGTCGCCGTTCCCGCACGCGCGTGTGCTCGGCCTGGACACGAGTGCCGTTCCGCCCGAGTGCGTCCTGCTCCTCCCCGACGACGTGCGCGACCTCGCCCGCTACGGGGTCCAGATCGAGGACGAGACCGTGCTCGCGCTCGAGCGTGCCCGCTACGTCGGCGACGTGGTCGCGGCGGTGGCGGCCGAGACACCGCGCGCGGCGGAAGAGGCGACCGCGCTGGTGCAGGTCGACTACGAGGAGCTGCCCGCCGTGCTGGACGTCGTCGACGCCGCCGCCCCCGGGGCGACGCTCGTGCACGAGGAGATGGCGGTCGCAGCCGGCGGGGCGGCGTACTTCGGGATGCGGCCGCAGCCGGGCACGAACGTGTGCCACCGGTTCCAGCTCCACCACGGGGACGTGGACGAGGCATGGGCTCAGGCGGACGTGATCGTCGAGGAGACGTACCGGACGCCGGCCGCGCAGCACGCCGCGATGGAGCCGCACGCGTGCGCGGCCCGCTGGGACGGAGGCAGGCTGGAGGTCTTCACGGGCACGCAGACGCCCTTCAACGTACGCGAGGAGCTGGCGCGCATCTTCCGCCTCGCGGACGGCCAGGCCCGCGTCGTTGTGCCCCCGATGGGCGGCTCCTTCGGCGCGAAGACGTTCCTGCGCACGGAGGCGATCGCCGCCGCGCTCGCCCGGAAGGCGGACCGGCCGGTGAAGCTCGTGCTGCCGCGCGCGGAGGAGTGGCAGACGCTGAACCGGCACGCGGCAGTCGTGACGGTGAAGCTCGGGGCGCTCGCGGACGGGACGTTGCTCGCGCTCGAGGTGACCTGCCTCGCCGACACCGGCGCATATGCCGACTGCGGGCCCGGCGTGGCGCAGAAGATGGGCTTCGCCGCGCCGGGGCCGTACCGGATCCCGAACGTACGGGTCGACGCGCGATGCGTCTACACGAACCTCCCGCCGGCGGGCGCGTTCCGCGGCTACGGCCAGATGCAGTCGGCGTGGGCGCGCGAGCGCGCGGTCGACACGCTGGCCGACCGACTCGGCGTCGACCCGCTCGACCTCCGCCTCCGCAACGTTCTCCGCGAGGGGGACGCGTACTGCACCGGCGAGACGATGCGAGACGTCCACTTCGCCGAGTGCCTGGAGGCGGCGGCGGCCGCGATCGGCTGGCACGAGGACCGGCGGGGCAAGGGTCTGAGCGTGATCCTCAAGGGGATGCAGACGCCGAGCAGGGCCTCGATCCGGATCGAGCGCGGGGCCGACGGGACGTTCGTCATCCGCTGCGCGACGACGGAGATGGGTCAGGGCGCGCGGCACGCGATCAGCCTGCTCGCGGCGGAGCTGCTCGACGTGGACGTCGCCCGGATCCGGTTCCCGAGCCCGGACACGGACGTCGTGCCCTACGACACGCGAACGACGTCCTCGCGCTCGACGTACATGATGGCCTGCGCGCTCGAGGCGGCGGTCCGCGACCTCCGCGAAGGTGGCGGCACGGCCGGCGAGGGCGAGGCGATCGAGGAGGGCGGTCTCGACCCGGATACCGGTCAGGGGATCGCCTCCACGCACTGGCACCAGGCCGCGGCGGGAGCGGAGATCCGCGTCGACGAGGAGACCGGCAAGGTCGAGGTGGTCCGGCTGCACTGCGCGGTCTACGCCGGCCGCGTCGTCAACAGGCCGGGCGCCGAGCTCCAGAACGAGGGCTCGATGATCATGGGCCTCGGAACGGCGCTCTTCGAGGAGGTCGTCGCTGTCGACGGACAGGTGGCCAACGCGAACCTGTCCGACTATCCGGTGCCGTCGTTTGCCGACCTCCCGGAGCGGCTGACGCACGAGCTCCTCGAGCGCGAGGGCGCCGAGGTGCACGGCCTCGGCGAGACCGCGCTGCCGCCGGTGCCGGCCGCGATCGGCAACGCCGTCGCCTCCCTGGGGATCCCCGTGACCGATCTCCCGTTGACCCCCGAGCGGGTCTTGGCCGCCGCGTCGCGCCGGGCGGAGGCGCGGGCGTGAAGCTCGAGCTCCGCGTCAACGCCGTCGACCACCGCGTCGAGGGGCGGGCGGACGAGTCGTTGCTGACGGTGCTTCGGCGCGAGCTCGGACTCGCGGGCGTACGTGAGACGTGCGGGATCGGCGTCTGCGGCGCTTGCACCGTGCTGGTCGACGGGCTGCCGGTGTCCGGGTGCCTGCTGCTCGCGCCCCTCGCGCAGGGGCGCGAGATCCGGACCGTGGAGTGGCTGGGCGGCGACGACCGGGTGCAGCGAGCGTTCGCCGACGCGCACGCGTTCCAGTGCGGCTACTGCACCCCCGGCATGGTGCTGGCGGCGAAGCGGCTGCTCGAGGAGAACCCGAGCCCGACCGGGGACGAGGTGCGGCTCGCGCTCGCCGGCAACCTCTGCCGGTGCGGCTCGTACGTCAAGATCGTCCAAGCCGTCCTCCTGGCGGCGGGGAAGGAGAGCGAATGGACGAGCTGAGCAGGTTCAGGCTGGACGGGCGAACGGCCCTCGTCTCGGGCGGCTCCGGCGGCCTCGGCGTGCGGATCTGCGCGGCGCTCGCCGGCGTCGGCGCGAACGTGGCGATCGTCGGCCGGGACGAGGGGCGGCTGCAGGCGGCGGCCGAGGCGGTCGAGCGCGCGGGGACGCAGGCGCTCGTGCTCGCCGCCGACGTGACGAACGAAGCCGACGCCGATCGCGTGGTCGACGAGACGGTAGCGGCATTCGATCGGCTGGACGTGCTCGTCAACGCCGTCGGCGGCGGCGCCGGCGCGGCGCTGCACGACGCCGAGGTCTACCCGGAGAGCGACTGGGACTGGATCATCGACCTGAACCTGCGCTCGCAGTTCCTCGTCTCGAAGGCGGCCGCGCGCGCGATGATCGCCGGCGGGCGCGGAGGGCGGATCCTGAACATCTCCTCCGTTCGGGGACAGCTCGGCATCCGTCTCGGCTACTCCGCCTACGTGGCCGCGAAGGGCGCGATGGACGCGCTGAACCGGCAGCACGCGACCGAGTGGGCGAAGCATGGGATCACGGTGAATGCGATCGCGCCGACATTCGTGCAAACGCCGCAGGTCGAGAGCCTGCTGGCGGACGAGAGCTTCCGCGAGGGCCTCGTTAACCGAATCCCCCTCGGCCGGATCGCGGACCCGGACGACCTCGTCGGCGCGGTGCTGTACTTCAGCTCCGACGCCTCGTCGTTCGTCACGGGCCAGCTCCTGACGCTTGACGGCGGCCTGACCGCCTCGCAGTAGTCTCAGCCGCGACTGAGCACGCCGCTGCGGAGCTCGTAGACGCTGCCGCGGGAGCGCGTGTAGTAGACGCGGTAGCGATCGCCGCCGAGGGGAAGAAGCGTCGGGTCGAGGAGCGACCAGTCCGGGTCGTCCACGAGCGGCTCGGCGTCCAGCTCCCACCGGAGCCCATCCGCCGACTCGGCGAGGTACAGCCGCTGCCTCGGCTCGATTGCCGAGAGCACCATCAGCCACCGGCCCGATGCCAGCTGGACGACCGCCGGGTCGGCGTACGGCGGCGGGAGCCTGACGCCGCGCTCGGGGTGGAATGTGAGGCCCTTCGTCGAGCGGCCGCTGACGATGCGGGACGCGCCCTTGAACGGCCGGTCGTTGAGGTAGAGGCGCCAGCTTCCGTCGCCCAGCTGCACCACCTCCATCACGCCGAACCCGGCGTCGGCGAAGCGGTTTCCCTCCTCGAGAGACCAGGTGAGGCCGTCGCGAGAGACCGCACTCCGCACGCGCGACGGCTCGTACGGGAGCGCGTCGGCAGTCGCGTAGTACATGCGGAGGAGGCCGCTCGGTAGTCGCACGACCGTCGGGTGCGCGCCGAGGGGCATCCGCCCGCGCACCGGGCGAAACGTCAGGCCGTCGCGCGAGCGGTACGCGACGATCGCGGCGGGCGTGTTCGCCCAGAGCAGGAGCGAGCCGTCCGTATGCTGCAGCGCCTCCGCCGACACCACGTTCCGGATGCGCACTCCCGGCTCGACCGTGAACCGCCACTCGGGCTCGCTCCCGCGGCATCCCGACAGCACGAGCAGCACCGCCGCAAGGACGAACGGCAGGATCAATCCGGGGCGAGCAGTCGGACTGCGGCGCCGGCGAGCTCGGGATCCGGGTCGATCCGGCCGACACGGATCTCAGGGCCCAGCATCCCGGCGAGCTCCTCCACGAGCGCATCGAGCATGGCCCGGACGACGGTGCCGGCGTCCGGGCCGCCCGGCGGGGCCGGGATCGGAAAGAGCACGGCTCCGCCCTCGCCCTCCAGCAGCGGGACGATCCCGCGGAGCATGGCCAGCGGCCCCCACACGTTCCGCGACAAGCAAGCGAGCCACTCGCGCTCCGCCAGCTCGAGCACGTCGCCGCCGGGGAGCGTGACGGGAGGAAGCACGACGCCGTCCACTCCGCCGAGGAGTGCGGCCGCAACGCCGCCGACTCGCGCGGCGTCATCCGGATCGGCGAGCTCGGCGACGCAAGGGAACGCCCCGCCGTCCAGCGCTTGCGCCGCGGGCTCGAGCGCGTCGAGGTCGGGGCCGACGAGGAGCACACGCGCCCCGTTGCCGACGAGCTCCCGGGCGACGGCGAGTCCGAAGGGCGTGCTCCCCCCGCCGACGACGAACGGAGCGTCCTCGATGCCGAGGCTCACACCACGTGCGGACGGAGCACGTCGCGGGCGAGGTGAAACCCGCGAATGACGAGCTCCTCCGAGCCCTCGAATCTCCGGTCCTCGTGCTCGATGACGATGCTGCCGTCGTAGCCGACGGCGTACAGCGCCGCCAGGAAGCGGTCCCACCGCACTTCGCCGAGGCCGGGCAGCCGCGGCACCTGCCAGCCCATCCCGAGCGACAGCACTCCGTTGTCGTACAGGCCGTCGCGGCGGATCTCCAGGTCCTTCGCATGGACGTGGAAGATCCGGTCCCCGAACTCGTAGACGGCGCGCTCGTAGTCGATCAGCTGCCAGACGAGGTGGCTCGGATCCAGGTTGAGCCCGAAGCTCGCCGAGGGGACGAGCTCGAAGAGCTCGCGCCAGATCGCCGGCGAGTAGGCGAGGTTCACGCCGCCGGGCCACTCGTCGACGCTGAAGATCATCGGGCAGTTCTCGATCGCCACCTTCACGCCGAGCGACTCGGCCTCCTCGACGATCGGCGGCCACACCTCCCGGAACTCGGCGATGTTCTCCGCGTGCGTCCGGTCCTTGTCGCGGCCGACGAAGGTGTTCACGACAGGCACGCCGAGCCGCGCGGCGGCGCGAATCACCTTCCGCGTGTGCTCGTTCACGGATGCACGGTGCGCGGGGTCCGGGTGCAGGTTGTTTGGGTAGTAGCCGAGCCCCGAGATCTCGATGCCGAGGCCGGCCAGCACCGACGTGATCTCGTCGGCGCGCTCGTCCACCGAGTCGGCGTCGATGTGCGTGACACCCGCGTACCGGCGCGCGTCGCCGGAGGCCGCGGGCCAGCAGGCGACTTCCAGAGCCTCGAAGCCGTTCTCCTTCGCCCAGCGCGCGACCTGCTCGAGCGTCCAGTCGGCGAAGGGAACGGTCAGGAAGCCGAGCTTCACGCCGGAACCGACGCGTGGCTGCGCAGGAAGCTCAGCACCTCGTCGCGGAGGATGTCCGGCTTCTCCCACGGCAGGATGTGCCCGCAGTCCGGCACCTCCACGTAGCGGGCGCTGGCGATTCTCCTCGCCGTCACTGCCTGCGCCGCCGGCGGCGCGACGCCGTCCAGGTTCCCGCCGAGCAGCAGCACGGGGGCCTCGATCAGTTCCAGGCGGCCGGCGAGATCGAACTCTGCGATCGCCCGGCAGGTCGCCGCATATCCGGCAGGGTCATTCGCCTCGAGCATCCCGATGAACTCGCGGAATTCGTCGGGATGCGCCTCGCGGAACGAGGGCGCGGTGCCGTTCGTCGCCACCGTCTCGGCGACCGCCTCCATTCCGGACGCCTCGACCGTGGTCGCGCGGTCGCGCATGCCCTGCCGACCTGCCTCCGGGAGGTCGGTCGGGCCGTCGACGGATACGACCGCCGGGACCTCCGCGGGATGGGCGGCCGCGTACGCCAGCACGATCGTCCCTCCGAACGAGTGGCCGACGAGTGCGGGCCGCTCGAGCCCGAGCTCCTCGACCAACGAGCGCAGGTCGCCGACG
>JBKPCT010000128.1:0-13414 GCA_046727515.1 Actinomycetota bacterium
CGCTTCGTCGCCGAAGCGCGCGATCCCGAAGTCGGCCAGCTTCGCCCGCCCGGAGCCGTCGAAGAGCACGTTCGCCGGTTTCAGGTCCCGATGGACGACACCGCGCGCGTGCGCGTGCGCGAGCGCCGCGGCGACCTCGCGCGCGATCTGCTCGGTGTCCCCGTCGGGCAGAGGTGTGCCCTCGTCGAGCCGCTCCTCGAGCGACCCGCCCGGTAGGTACTGGAGGACCATGAACGTCCGCCCGTCGGTCTCGCCGTAGTCGTAGAGCGTGCAGATGTTCGGGTGGCCCAGAGCGCCGACCGCCCGGGCCTCGCGCCGGAACCGCCGCGGGTCCGCCTCACGCGCGAGCAGCTTGACTGCCACTTTCCGGTCGAGCTCGAGGTCGATGGCGGCCCAGACCTCGGCGGCGATGCCGCCGCCGAGCCGCTCGCCGAGCCGGTAGCGGCCTGCGATGACTTCGTTGTCCACGCGGGTAGCGTATGCCGCCGATGGAGGAGATCCTTTCGCTCGCAGAGGCCCAGGCGCTCGTGCTCGAGCGTGCGCGCCCGCTTGCGGCAGAGACCCTGGGGCTCGCCGATGCGGCCGGTCGCGTTCTGGCTGAGCCCGCGCGGGCCCTTGTCGACCTGCCCCCGTTCCGGAGCTCCGCGATGGACGGCTATGCCCTCCGCGCCGCCGACACGCCTGGTCGGCTGCCGGTCGCCTTCCGGATCGCAGCCGGCGCTCCCGCCCCGCGCCCGCTGGAAGCAGGAGAGGCGATGGGGATTGCGACCGGTGGCCTCGTCCCCGATGGGGCGGACGCTGTGATCCAGCACGAACTGGTTGTCGAGCAAGACAACGAGGTGGATGTTCCGGTTTCTGTTGCCAATGGAGCAAACATCCGCGAGCCCGGCCGTGACGTCACGGCCGGCGCAGTCGTTGCCGTGGGCGGAACGCAGCTCGGCCCCGCCCAGATCGGGGCGCTCGCGGCGGCGGGCGTCGCCGAGGTCGCGTGCACGCGCCGACCGCGCGTCGCCGTGCTGACGACCGGAACGGAGCTCCGCGAGCCGGGGTCGGCACTCGCCCCCGGCGAGGTGTACGAGGCGAACGGCGTGATGCTCGCCGCACAACTGAGCGCCTCCGGTGCCGAGGTGACGCGGCTCGCCCCGGTCGCGGACGACGAGGACGCTCATACCCGCGCGCTCGAACGAGGGCTCGAGTTCGACGTGCTCGTCACCTCCGGCGGCGTGTCGGTCGGCCCCCACGACCTCGTCCGGAGAATCGAGGCCGAGCTCGGCGTCGAGGAGATCTTCTGGCGGGTTGCCGTCCGGCCCGGCAAGCCCGTCTCGTTCGGCGTCCGGGGGCGGACGCTCGTCTTCGGGTTACCGGGAAACCCGGTCTCGACGCTCGTCGGCTGCGAGCTCTTCGTGCGCCCGGCTGTGCTCGCCCTGCAGGGGGCGAGCGACCCCGGCCCCAGGTTCTCGGCGGGCCGACTCGCGCAGACCGTCTCGCGGAACTCCGCGCGGGACGACCTCCTCCGCGCGTGCAGCAAGGTGACCGGCGACGGCGTCGTGCTCTCGCCGGTCACGGGGCAGGAGTCGCACATGATCGTCCGGGCGGCGGAGGCGGACGCGCTCGTGCTCGTCCCGCGCGGCGAAGGGGACGTTCCCGCCGGCGCCTCGGTTCGCTACCTGCCGCTGTAGGACGGCTGATGCCGGCCGTGTGCGCCCGCTACAACTCCAACGCGTCGTGGTCGGCGGCGGCGCGCCGGCTCGACCGGAGCCCGAGCACGATCGCGCGGACGCTGTTGCGGATCGGCCCGCGCGGCGGCCGCTCGGACGCACTCGGGTACGGCGCATAACGGCCTGCCGCGATCGCGGTCAGCTGTGCCGCCCCTGCCAACCAGCAGAGGACGAGAAGGAAAGCCACGGTCGAGACGTAGCCGATCGCGACGAGCTCCGTGAGGTACCACGGCGCGTCCAGCCCGAGCCCGAAGCGGAACATGAACGAGCCGACGAGGATGAACGGACCGACGAGGCCGGCGACGAGGAGTGCTGCGCGCGCCGCCGGCCAGCGGTCGCGAACCTGCGGCAGCCAGAGCCAGATGTGCAGTGAGGGAAGCAGGAAGAGGAGCGCGAACGGGTTCGTGGCGACGACGAGCAGCGCGACCACCCCGAGCGCGAGCAACGCCGCGGTGTGGCCGGCGAGCTCCTCCTCGACAGTTGCCGGGCGGCGTGGAGCCAGGCGGCTCCGCGAGACGAGCCAGCCGGGGAGCGCGAGGAGGGCGAGCAGGAACAGGCCGAGCGCCGACCAGTTTCCGGCCGCCTCCGTCTGCGGCGCGATCGGGCGCGCTGCACCGTCCGGCCACACCCCGACCAGGCCCAGGAACAGGAACATCGCCCCGGCCCACAGCCAGAAGCCCAGGCGGCTGCGGTACGCGCGCAGCGCCGGCGCGACCGGGATCTTTCGCCGACGGCAGCGCGCGAACAGGTCGACCGTCGCGACGACGAACGGCAGCAGCATCGCGATCAGGGCGAGCTCGATCGCCCAGCCGCGAACGAGCCGACTGCCGAGGTAGACGTAGCTGTGCGTTCCGCGCGCAAGGTCGAGACCCTCGTCGAGCGAGCCGACGAGACTCTGTGCGGCACGGCCGATGTTCGTGAGCTGCTTCCGGTGCAGGCGCTCCGGTGTGTCTCCGAAGGACGCCGGCGGCCGGTTGCCCGCGGTCGTCAACGTGACCGCCGGGACCCCGCGCCCGACCCACGGCGCCTGCTCGTAGAAGCTGAACGGGAAGGCGAGGTCGGTGAGCTGCCCGAGGGCGCTCGTCCGCCCCGGCGCCGCCCCGCTCTGCTCGGAGATGCGGGCTGCTGCGGTCTCGGCCAGCACCGGCGCAGGCGAGCGCGGCTGGTCGCCCGCCAACTCGAGCCTCGGAGGGCCGGGGCCGGCGATCGAGTCGAGGTTGATCACCGCTTCCACTCGGCTTCGGTCCGTGTAGTGCTCGGCGAAGTGGGCTGCGCCGAGGCCGCCGAATGCGCCGCCGTCGGTCGAGAGGAAGAGCACGCGGTGCTGGGGGCCGATCGGCTGGGCGGATCCGGCGGGGATCGCGTACGCTCGCGCCAGCTCGATCAGGGCCGCCGTGCCGGACGCATTGTCGTTCGCCCCTGCGCCCGTGCCCGAGTCGTCGCGATGTGCCATGAGGACGATCGCGTCCGCGTCTGGCGGTCCGGCGGTGAAGAGGACGTTCCGGAGCTGGACCCGGCCGCGCCCCGGAATCGTCGCACTGAAGCGCTCGACTTGTGGCTCGAAGCCGTACAGCCTCATCTTCTCGGTCAGCCAGCGAGTCGCCCCGACCGACCCGGAGGTGCCGGGGGCGCGGTCCGGGTAGAGGCGCGAAAGCTCCTCAGCGAGTGAGGTGGCGGCCCCGCCGTCGAAGGTCGGCGGGAGCCTCGGAGCCGGGAGCGCGGCCGGGTGCTCGACGGTGAACGCGACGATCAGCAGCGGCAGCCCGACGAGCAGCCACGTGCCGCGATAGAGCCGGCTGTTGATTGGACGCTCGGGCGTGCCCCGTCGTCGCCGCCGCGTGCGCGCCCGATCCGGTGAGGGCGGTTGGATCGCGATACCCGGGCTATAGTACGTCGGCCCCTCGGTCGGCTTCACATGCCGGATTCAGCAACCATCCTGCTCGTCGACGACGAGGAGTCGGTCCAGAAGCTGTTGACGTATCCGCTCGAGCGGGACGGATACCGCGTGGTCCAGGCGCGGGACGGCGCCGAAGCGCTGGCTCGCTTCGAGGACGAGGACGTCGACCTCGTCGTCCTCGACGTGATGCTGCCGAGGCTCGACGGGCTCGAGGTCTGCAAGCGCCTGCGGGCCCGGAGCGCGGTGCCGATCGTGATGCTGACCGCGCGCGACGACGAGCTGGACAAGGTGCTCGGGCTCGAGCTCGGGGCTGACGACTACATCACCAAGCCGTTCTCGATCCGCGAGTTCCGGAGCCGAGTGCGCGCCCTGCTGCGCCGCGCCTCGGCGCCGCGCTACGAGCCGAGCGCGGAGGAGACCATCGAGGTCGACGGCCTCCGCATCGACCCGGCCCGGCGGGAGGTCACGGTCGGCGGGAAGACGGTGCAGCTCACCTATGTCGAGTTCGAGCTGCTGCGAATGCTCGCAGCCCGGCCCGGGCGGGTCTTCTCTCGGCAGGCGCTGCTGGCGGCACTCTGGGGCGGATCCGAGTACCGCGAGCCGCGGACGATCGACGTCCACATCCGCCATCTCCGTGAGAAGCTCGAGCACGATCCGAGCGAGCCGAGGCACATCATCACTGTGCGTGGGGTCGGCTACCGCTTCCGCGAGCGATGAAACGGTTCAGCGGAGTCGGCGCCCGGCTAGGGCTCGCGCTTCTCGCCGTCCTGGCGGGTGCGCTCGGCCTCGTCTACCTGATCGTCGTCCCCTCGCTCCAGAACCGCCTCGTCGATTCGCGGCGCTCGCAGCTCGAGCGCGCCGCGGACGGGCTGGTGCGAGAGCTCCCGGCGGATCGCTTCCGCTGGCCCGACTTCCTCGACAGCGCCGCGGAGAGCGCGAACGCCCGTGTCGTGATCTACGACCATCTCGGGCCGCCCACCGCGCTGGTCGTCGTCGGCGACTCGCGCGGCACGCGATCCACCGACGTCGAGCGCGACCGCCTCGCACTGCTCGCGGCAACGTCGCGCGAGCCCGTCAGCGGAACGGTGATCCACCGGGGCAGCAGGTTCGCGGAGGCCGTGTCGCCGGTGCCGGGGACGAACTCGGTCTTGCTCGTCTCGGCGCCACTGCACGAGGCGCTCGCCTCGGTTCGGTTCGTCCGCGAGCGTCTCTTGATCGCCGGCGCGCTTGCGCTTGCGGGCGCCCTCGGGGTCGGCTACATCGGTGCGTGGCTCTTCGCGCGCCGTCTCCGCCGGCTGGAGACGGCGGCGGAGCGGATCGCTGCGGGGGAGTTCGAGGAACCGATTCGGGACACCGGCGCCGACGAGGTCGGCCAGCTCGCGCGCACCTTCGACCGGATGCGCGTGCGCCTGGCGGCGCTCGACCACGCTCGACGGGAGTTCATCGCCAACGCCTCGCACGAGCTGCGGACCCCGCTGTTCTCGCTCGGAGGGTTCCTGGAGCTCCTGACGGAGGAAGATCTCGACGAGGCGACACGGCGCGAGTTCCTCCTGACCATGCGCGAGCAGGTCGACCGCCTTGCGAAGCTCGCAACCGAGCTCCTCGACCTCTCGCGCGCGGATGCGGGGCAGCTCGAGGTCGGTCGTGAGCCCCTCGACCTGGCTCGGGTCGCGGAGACGTTGGCCGACGAGTTCTCTCCGCTTGCGGGTGCCGGAGCTCGCTCGATCGGGTTGGAGACGCCGGCGGGCGCGCCGGCGCTCGGCGACGAGCAGCGGGTCGTGCAGATCGGGCGCATTCTGGTCGAGAACGCGCTCGTCCACACGCCGCCGGGCACGAACGTGCACATACGTGTCGGGGAGGGGATGCTCAGCGTCGAGGACGACGGGCCCGGAATCCCCGCCGAGCACGTGGAGCACGTGTTCGAGCGCTTCTACCGCGCCGACGGGCGGCTTTCCTCGGGCAGCGGGCTCGGGCTCGCAATCGCGCAGGAACTCGCGCGGGCGATGGGCGGCTCGCTGGCGGTCGAATCGCAACCTGGGCGGACGGTCTTCACGCTGCGGCTCGCGGTCGACACGCGCCGACGCGTGTTGATCTAGTCTAGATCGGCAGCGATTTCCTGGGAAAACGAATGCCGCTGAGCTGGTAGGCGCGCTCGAGCCGTCGAGGTGAGAGCCAGGGCGCCAGGATCTGAAGCACATCGAAAGCCTCCTCCTCGGCGGCTGTCCAGACCCAGAACGGCTTTCGAATGTGACCGTCGGCTTCAGAGTTTCTGTAAGGGCCATACGTCCGCCCGCGGTCCAGGACGTCGAAAAGGCGTTCGATGACCCAGTCGTCGGTGTTGTTCACTGCGATCGTGAACCGTCCATTCACGTCGGTGATACACCCTTCCCCTTCGAACAGTCCGGCGGCCCACGCGATCTCCTCCTCCCGCATAGCTATGTCGTCAGTGTAGACAACGGAGCACGGGAAAGTGTGACTTAACTGAGACAGGTGTTTGCCCGCGCGCCGTCTCCGAGCGTCTTCGCCCGGGCACGTCTCGACGTTCACGATCGTGCGTGACGGCTCGCGGCGACAGCTGCGAATCGTGCTTGCGTCGCGCCCGGGCAACCCGCCGGCGCGTTAGAGACCTGGTTCCGTCGGTTATCACCCTGCTAAGGGTCGACTGTCGACCGCCGAATCCGGTAGAAAGGGGCAGTTTTTCCGCAGATATGGGCGTACCGGGCACATCGAGGCACCTGCTGGACCCGCGCTCCGACGGCGCAGGACACCGCATTCATCTGCGTATTCCGGCCCGCGCTGAGTACATCACGCTCGGCCGGCTCGCCCTGACCGGCCTGTCGCATCTCCGCCAGCTCTCGGAGGAGACGCTGGCCGATCTCAAGCTCGCCCTGACCGAGGCGTGCTCGAACTCCGTTCGGCACGCGTACCGCGACGGCAGGCAGGGCGTTGTCGACATAGACTACGACCTCCAGCCGGACCGGCTGACGATCGAGGTCAGCGACGACGGGCCGGGCTTCGACTATGTCGAGGCCGACGGCGAGGACCGCGAGCTGGCCGAGGGCGGTCTGGGGATCGCGATCATCAGGTCGCTCGCGGACGAGTTCGAGCTCGGCGATCGCGACGGCGGCGGCGCCCGGCTCCGGTTCGTCAAGAAGCTCCCGTAGTCTCCTCCATCCACGAGCGGGCTACGCTTCGCGCGTGGATGCGCCTCGGCGGAAGCTGATCGTCGTCTCCAACCGCGGGCCCGTCGCGTTCAGCCGCAGCCGGGACGGAGCGCGCGTCGAGCAACGCGGGCAGGGTGGGCTCGTCACTGCGCTGCGGCCGCTCGCCGCCCACCACGAGATCACGTGGGTCGCGAGCGCAATGAGCGACGAGGACCGCGCAGTCGCGAGCGAGGCGAAGGGTGCTGCGATCGACGAGACCGGACGCGGAGGCGACGCCTATCGGCTCCGGCTCGTCGTTCACGACCATGCGACCTACGAGCGCTTCTACAACCGCTTCGCAAACCCCACCCTCTGGTTTCTGCAGCACTACCTCTGGGACCTCGTCCACGAGCCGACCTCGGACCAGCGGCTCCGAGACGCATGGTCGAGCTACGAGGAAGCGAACGAGTCGTTCGCGAACGCTGTGCTCGAGGAGCTTTCGCGCGAGGCCGACGCTGCGGTCTGGTTTCACGACTACCACCTCTACCTCGCGCCCCGCGTCGTCCGGCGCGCGCGTCCGGGCGCGGTGCTGTCGCACTTCGTCCACATTCCGTGGCCGGACCCGGACTACTGGACGGTGCTGCCGGGGCCGACGCGCCGGGCGATCCACGACGGCCTGCTCGCGAATGACGTCGTCGGCTTCCACACGGACCGCTGGCGCGAGAACTTCCTGGTCTCGGCTGCGCGCATTCTCGGCGCCGACGTCGATCACGAGCTCGGCACGGTCGAGCACGACGGCCGACGGACGCTCGTCACCGCACGCGCCATCTCGGTGGATCCTGCCGAGTTCGACGAGCTCGCAGCGAGCGACGCGGTGCGGGAGAAGGAACGGCGCCTGGACGAGATCCGCGCGGATCGGCTGGTGGTCCGGGTCGACCGCACCGATCCGTCCAAGAACATCGTCCGCGGGTTCAGGGCGTTCGAGCTCTACCTCGAGCGGTACCCGCAGTCGCGCGGACGCGTGACGATGCTCGCCCTCCTCGACCCGTCGCGGCAGGAGATCCCGCATTACGCCGCCTACCTCGACGAGATCCAGGGCGCTGTCGGCCATGTCAACGCGCGGTTCGGCTCCGAGGACTGGGAGCCGATCGTGCTCGAGATCCGGGACGACTTTCCGCGCTCGGTGGCCGCTTACAAGCGCTACGACGTGCTGCTCGTGAACTCGGTCTTCGACGGCATGAACCTCGTCGCGAAGGAGGCGCCCCTCGTCAACGAGCGCGACGGCGTGCTCGTCCTCTCCGAGAACACAGGCGCCCACCACGAGCTCGAAGAATGGACGTTGAGCGTGAACCCGTTCGACGTCGTCGACCAGGCCGAGGCGATCCATACCGCACTGGAGCTGCCTGCGGCCGACAGGCGCGCGCGGGCGGAGGCGATCCGGGCGCACGTGCGCGAGCACGACATCCAGTCCTGGCTCGCGGCGCAGCTCGCCGATCTCGATCGGATTTCCGCGCTCGCGAGCTAACGTTCGCCGCGTGACCGAGCTCTCGCACGTTGGCGAGGCGGGCGACGTCCGGATGGTCGACGTCGGCGGCAAGCCATCCTCGCGCCGTCGGGCAGTGGCGGCCGCATCCCTGACGATGGCGCCCGAGACGGCCCGTCGACTGCGTGAGTTGCCGAAGGGGGACGCGCTCACGACCGCCCAGGTCGCCGGGATCATGGCGGCCAAGCGGACGGCGGAGCTGATCCCGCTCTGCCACCCGCTGCCGCTGTCGAACATCGAGGTCACGCTCGCCGTCGGGGAGGCCTCAGTCGAGGTACGTGCGGCCGCCGAGACGACCGCTCAGACCGGCGTCGAGATGGAGGCGCTCGTCGCGGCGAGCATCGCTGCGCTGACCGTGTACGACATGGCGAAGGCGATCGACAAGGGGATGACGGTCGAGGCGGTGCGCCTGCTGGAGAAGGCGAAGGAGACCTCGTGAAGGCGGCCGTGCTCACCGTTTCTGACGGCGTCTCGGAGGGAGCGCGCGAGGACACGAGTGGCGAGACGCTCGAGCAGCTGCTCGCCGGCGAGGGCTACGAGGTCGTCCGGCGAGTCGTCCCGGACGAGCGCGACGCGATCGCGGACGCGATCTCAGAGTTGGCGGACGAGGTACAGCTCGTCCTGACGACCGGGGGAACCGGTCTCGCGCCGCGGGACGTCACCCCCGAAGCGACCATGACCGTCCTCGAGCGTGCCGCGCCCGGAATCGCCGAAGCGATCCGGGCCGACTCGATTGCCAAGACGCCGCACGGGCTGCTCTCGCGAGGGATCGCCGGCGTCGTCGGGTCGACGCTGGTCGTCAACCTTCCCGGGTCGCCCGGCGGGTGCCGGGACGGGTTCGTCGTGCTGAAGCCGGCCCTCGGGCACGCGCTCGAGCTGCTCGCCGGCGAGGCGGGCGTCCACCGGCAGACGTGAGTCGTCGATGAGCGCGATCGAGCTCCCGCGGCGGTTCGCGTCGCTCGTCAAGATCGAGCACACCGTCTTCGCGCTGCCGTTCGCCTACGTCGGCGCGCTGCTCGCGGTCGACGGGATCCCGACCGCGCACGACCTGGTCTGGATCACGCTCGCCATGGTCGGAGCGCGCTCGCTCGCGATGGCGTTGAACCGGGTCGTCGACGCGGAGATCGACGCGCGCAACCCGCGGACCGCAGGGCGAGAGCTTCCCGCCGGGCGCCTGACGACGGCGCAGGTCGGCCTCTTCTGCCTGGCCTCGCTCGCGCTCTTCCTCGTCGCCGTCTGGCAGCTCGACCCGATCGTCCGCTGGCTCTGGCCGATCCCGGTGGTCGGCTTCGTCGTCTATCCGTACCTGAAACGCGTCACCTGGCTTGCCCACCTCTGGCTCGGGGCAGTGGACGGGCTCGCTCCCATGGGTGCCTGGGTCGCGATCCGGGGCGACCTCCCCTGGCAGGCCTGGGCGCTCGGCGCCGCCGTCGCCGCCTGGGTCGCGGGCTTCGACCTCTTCTACTCGCTGTTCGACGTCGAGGTCGACCGTGCCCAGGGCTTGCACTCGTGGGCGACGCGGTGGGGCGTGCGCGGCGTCTTCCGGGGCGCGCGGGCGCTGCACGTCGCGACCGTCGGCTTCCTCGTCGTCGCGGGCCTCGGGCTACCGGTCGGTGTGCTCTACTGGCTCGGCGCCGGCGCTGTTGCGGTGCTGCTCCTCTACGAACACTCGCTCGTACGGCCCGGCGATCTGCGGCGCCTCGACGCGGCATTCTTCACGATGAACGGCGTGATCAGCGTCACCTTCTTCCTGTTCGTCCTCGGGGACGCGCTCGCGTCGTGACGCTCTCGACACGGACCGGGCACGGACACGTGCGCCGTTTCTCGTTAGGCTCGCGGTGGGGAGGAGGCCGGGTGCACCTACAGGGCGGCGCCGACCACGGGCAGCGGAGCCTGGTGGTCGCATGATCGCGGCACGCTCGCTCGGCCGGCGCTTCGGCGCCAAGCGGGTGTTCGAGAACGTCGACCTCGACCTGTCCCGCGGCGGCTTTCTGCTCGTCACGGGCCCGAACGGGTCGGGGAAGACGACGCTGCTGCGCCTCCTCGCCGGGCTTTTGCTCCCGACCGCGGGTGAGCTGCGGGTCGATGCGCCGCGCGAGCGGGTCGGCTTTCTCGGGCACGAGCCCCTGGTCTACCTCGAGCTGACCGCGCTCGAGAACCTCGATCTCTACGGCCGCCTCTACCGCGTGCCGGAGCGGCGCGAGCGGATCGGGATGCTGCTCGAGCGCTTCGGCCTCTGGGACGCCCGGAACCGCCGGGCCGAGACGTTCTCGCGCGGGATGCTCCAGAGGCTCGCGCTCTGCCGGACGCTTCTCCACGACCCCGAGCTGCTCGTCCTCGACGAGCCGTTCAGCGCTCTCGACGACGAGGGCGCGTCGCTGCTCGACCGCGAGCTCGCCGAGCTGCGCCCGGGCGCGACCTTCGTCGTCGCCACCCACGATCCCGAGCGCGTCGCCGCGCTCGCGACTGACCGGCTCGCGTTCGCATGAGCCGCCGGCTCGACGGAGGCTCACCAACGGCGGAGGCGCGTGTCTTGCCGGCGCCGGATCGAGGGGCAGTGAGCCGGTACCTCGCGGATGTCGCCGTCCTCGCGCGCAAGGACCTGAAGCTCGAGCTGCGTGCGCGCAGCACGGTGCCGGCGATGCTGCTGTTCGTCGTCGCCGCGCTCGTCGTCTTCCACTTCGCGCTCCCCGCGGACAGCAGCGAGCTCGCGGCCAAGGGGATGCTCTGGATCGCGATCGTCTTCACGGCCCTCCTCGGTCTGACCCGCGCTTTCGTCGCCGAGCGCGAGCAGCGGCTGATCGACGGACTGCTGCTTGCCCCGTGTGACCGGAGCGCGATCTGGCTCGCCAAGACGCTGTCAGTGCTCGGCTTCCTCGTCGTCGCCGAGCTGGTCGCGCTGCCGACATTCGCGCTCTTCTTCTCCGGGATCGACGGTGCCACTGTTGCGGCCGTGGCGCTGGCCGACCTCGGGATCTGCGCCGTCGGCACCGTGCTCGCGGCGATGGCGGTTGCCGGCCGCGCGCGGGAACTGCTCCTGCCGCTCCTTTTCCTGCCGCTCGCGATTCCGATCGTCGTCGGCGGCGTCGGCGCCAGCGTGACCGGGCAACCCGGCCGTTACCTGGGCTTTCTCGTCCTCTACGACGCCGTCTTTGCGATCATCTCGTGGGCTTCCTTTGAGTACGTGGTTGCGGAATAACCAGGTCCCGGCACTGGCCGGGCTCGCCGCCGTGCTGCTCTGCGTGGCGATCGCGCTGATCTTCTTCTACGCCCCGCTCGACGAGGACGGCCTGAACCAGAAGATCTTCTACTTCCACGTCCCGATCGCGTTTACGGCGTACGCCTGCTTCGGCTGGGGGGCGTGGAAGGCGCTGCTCGTGCTCTGGAAGCGGAAGCCGGGAGCCGATCTGGAGAGCTACGTCGCGATCCACCAGGGCGTGATCTTCGGGGCGATGACCTTGATTACCGGCTCGCTCTGGGCCAAGTTCCGTTGGGGCGTCTGGTGGACGTGGAGCGAGCGACAGCTCGTGCTGTTCCTGGTGCTCTTCCTCTTCTACTCGGCGTACTTCATGCTCCGCTACTCGCTGGAGGACGGGCCGCAGCGCGAGAACCTCTGTGCCGTCTACGCGCTCTTCGGCGTCGTCCTGATCCCGATCAGCGTGCTTGCGATCCGCCTCGCCGAGAACTACATCCACCCGGTCGCGTTCAACCGGCACGGGCCGCAGATGGCCGGCTCCCAGTTCTTCACCTTCTGCGTGGCCCTGGCGGCGATGCTCGCGCTCGCCGGCGCGCTCTACCGCGTCGAGCTCCTCGGCAAGCGGCTCGACGCGCGGATGCGCGAGCTGAGGGAGGTCCTGACCGGGTGAGTCGCTCGCCTCTCGGCTCGATCCTCCTCGTAGGCTGGAGAAACCTCCGGGTTCCCCTCGGACCCCTCCCCGCTCATCGGCCGGAGACCCGTCGATGACCAACGAAGAGAAGTACGTTGCCGCCGCCTACCTCGTCGTCTTCGCCTTCGTCCTTCTCTACCTTGTAATCATGGCGCTGAAGCTGACGCGACTCGAGCGCCAGGTCGGCGAGCTCACCGAGCTCGCCAAGAGGCGCGCCGGTGGTTGAGCTCCTCTTCTGGCCCGCGCTCGTCGCATACGGCGAGGCCGCGCTTGCCTACGCGGGCGACGTGCGGCGACCGGGCAGGGCCGGGCGCCTGGCGACGTGGGGCGTCCGCATCGGCTGGCTCCTCCAGACTGCGCTCCTGATCGCGCAGGCCGCCCGGGCCGACGGTTTCCCGTGGTCGACCTGGGCGGGCTCGCTGAACCTCTTCGTCTGGCTCGTCGTCACCGTCTACCTCGTCTGGGGCTGCCGGGCGCGCTATCGGCTGCTCGGGCTCACGGTCATGCCGCTCGCCGCGGCGCTGCTCGTGCTCGCGCGCATCGGCGGCGGGACCGGAGCGGGCTCCGGAAGCCGCTACTCGACGATGTTTCTCGTGCTCCACGTCGGGCTGGTCTCCTTTGCGTTCGCGGCATTCACGCTGGCGGCTGCGCTCTCGGCCCTCTATGTGTGGCAGGAGGGGCGCCTGAAGCACCGCCGGCCCGTCGGCCTGCTCGGACGGGCGCCGTCACTGCTCACGCTCGAGACGCTGACCGGCCGCACGATCGCGGTTGCGCTGCCTGCCCTGACGATCGGGATCGTCGCCGGGCTCGTGCGCCTGCGGCGGGACGGCGCAGCCGTCGACGCGTTGATGGCGGTCACGCTCGGCACCTGGGCGGTCTACGCGCTGTACCTGTTCCTGCGCTTCGAAGCGGGGTGGCGCGGCAAGCGGGCCGCCTACCTGGCCCTGGCCGGCTTCGCGCTCGTGATCGTCGCGCGCCTCGGCCTCCAACTCACCCACTTCTCGTGAGCGACCTCATCCTCGTCGGCCTCTCGCACCAGTCGACTCCGATTGCGGTGCGCGAGCGTGCATTCGTCCCGCTTCCCCAGGCGGCCGCGCTCGCGCGCGAGCTGGCCGAGGACGGCGAGGCCGTCTGCCTGTCGACCTGCAACCGCACAGAGCTCTACCTGGTCGGACCGGACGCGGAGGCACGAGCGCTCGCCGCGCTCACGCGCGTGAGCGGGCTGC
>JBKPCT010000129.1:0-3693 GCA_046727515.1 Actinomycetota bacterium
TTCCGGCTCGCGCCACCACAGCGAGTACTCGCTCTGCAGGGCGGCGACCGGCTGTACCGCGTGCGCGCGCCGGATCGTCCGCACACCCGCCTCGGAGAGGCCGAAGCCCTTTACCTTCCCCGCTTGAATCAGCTCTTTCACCGTGTCCGCAACGTCCTCGATCGGGACGTTGGGATCGACACGGTGCTGGTAGAGGAGATCGATCACGTCTGTCCGCAGCCGCCTGAGTGAGCCGTCCACGCTGCGCCTGATGGTGTCCGGACGACTGTCAACGCCCTGACTCTCGCCGGTCTCGAGGTCCCAGCCGAACTTTGTCGCGATCACGACCCGCTCCCGCACGGGCTCGAGCGCCTCTCCCACGAGCTCCTCGTTCGTGAACGGGCCGTACACCTGCGCCGTGTCGAAGAAAGTCACTCCCAGCTCGACCGCCTTCCGGAGCAAGAAGATCATCTCCTGCTTGTCCGCGGCCGGCCCGTATCCGAAGCTCATGGACATACAGCCGAGCCCGAGGGCCGACACTTCCAGGTTGTCTCCGAGCGGTCGCGTCTGCATCTGCGCTCCTCTTCCTGTTGGGATTATGTAGTTGCAGCCCGCCGTCCCGAGCCGACGCGTCAAGATCGCCTGCATGGACCGGACGAAGCTCCCGCTGGCAGATCCGCCTGCCCCTGAGATCGAGGCGTTCGACGCGAAGGATCCGAAGGCGGTCTTCGCGCCGATTCAACCTCTCCGGCCGCCGGGCGGAGCGCCGAACGTCCTGATCGTTCTGTTGGACGATGTCGGCTTCGGCGCCTCGAGCACCTTCGGCGGCCCGTGCCGGACCCCGACCGCCGACCGGCTGGCTGCGGGGGGCCTCAGGTTCAACCGCTTCCACACGACCGCGCTGTGCGCGCCGACCCGCTCCGCTCTGCTCACCGGGCGCAATCATCATGCGGTGGGGATGGGCGGCGTGACCGAGGTTGCCACCTCGGCCCCGGGGTACAGCTCGGTGCGCCCCAAGTCGGCAGCTCCCCTGGCCGAGATACTCGAGCTGAACGGATATTCGACGGCCCAGCTCGGCAAGTGCCACGAGGTGCCCGTCTGGGAGACGAGCCCGATGGGGCCGTTCGGCGCCTGGCCTACGGGCAGCGGGTTCGAGTACTTCTACGGCTTCGTCGGTGGCGAGACCAATCAGTACTACCCTCCGGTCTACGAGGGGACGACCCCGGTCGAGCCGCCCTCGACTCCGGAGGAGGGCTACCACTTCACGGAGGACATGACGGACAAGGCGATCACTTGGATCCGCCAGCAGAAGGCGCTGATGCCCGACAAGCCCTTCTTCGTCTACTTCGCTCCGGGCGCCACCCACGCACCCCACCACGTACCGACCGAGTGGGGCGACAGGTACAAGGGTGAATTCGACCACGGTTGGGATGCGCTTCGCGAGGAGATCTTCGCCCGGCAGAAGGAGCTGGGCGTCGTTCCGCCGGACACACAGCTGACGGAGAGGCCGGCCGAGATCCCGGCCTGGGACGACATGCCGGTCGACCTCAAGCCCGTGCTCGCGCGGCAGATGGAGATCTATGCGGGCTTCCTCGAGCACACGGACCACCACGTCGGCCGGCTCGTGGACACCCTCGAGGACCTCGGGATCCTCGAGGACACGATCGTCCTCTACGTCGTCGGGGACAACGGCGCGAGTGCGGAAGGCACGCCGAAGGGGACCTTCAACGAGCTGATCGTCTTCAACGGCGCGGGTGAGCTCGAGACGCCCGAGTTCATGGCCGCGCGGATCGACAAGTTCGGGACACCCGAGGCGTACAACCACTTCGCGGTCGGCTGGGCGCACGCGATGGATACGCCGTACCAGTGGACGAAGCAGGTGGCGTCGCACTGGGGCGGCACCCGCAACGGCACGATCGTCCACTGGCCACGCGGTTTCGAGGCCAGGGGGGAGATCCGGCAACAGTTCCACCACGTGATCGACGTCGCTCCGACCATTCTCGAAGCCGCTGGGCTTCCACAGCCCACGTCGGTGAACGGGATCGAGCAGATGCCGATGCATGGAGTCAGCATGGCCTATGCGTTCGACGACCCCGACGCCCCAGAACGCCGCGAGACGCAGTACTTCGAGGTCTTCTGCAACCGCGGCATCTACCACCAGGGCTGGACGGCCGTGACAAAGCATTCGACGCCCTGGGTGGTCGAGCCGCTCCCAGATTTCGCAGACGACGTCTGGGAGCTCTACGACACGAACACCGACTGGAGCCAGGCGCACGACCTGGCAGCCGAGATGCCCGAGAAGCTCGCCGAGCTGCAGCAGCTGTGGCTCGAGGAAGCACGGAAGTACAGCGTGCTGCCCCTCGACGACCGTCGCGTCGAGCGCTTCAACCCCGATCTTGCCGGCAGGCCGGTCCTCGTGAAGAGAAACTCGCAGCTGTTTTTCAGCGGCATGGGACGGCTGACGGAAGGCTCCGTCATCAATGTGAAGAACAAGCCGCACTCGGTCACCGCCGACCTGGTCGTGCCCGAGGCGGGCGCCGAGGGCGTGATCGTTGCGCAGGGCGGGGCGTTCGGCGGCTGGGCGCTGTACGCCAGGAACGGCAAGCTCAAGTACTGCCACAACTTCATCGGCCTGCAGCGCTTCACCGTCGAGGGCGGCGAGATCCCCGCCGGCGAGCACCAGGTGCGAATGGAGTTCGCCTACGACGGCGGAGGGCTCGGCAAGGGCGGCACGGTCACCCTGTACGCGGACGGCGGGCAGATCGGCGAGGGCCGGGTGGAGGCGACCGTGCCGTTCATCTTCTCCGGCGACGAGACCACCGACCTCGGGCGGGACACGGCCTCCCCGGTGAGCGACGACTACACGGCGGAGACGAGCATCTTCACCGGCAAGGTCAACTGGGTGCAGATCGACATCGCTGAGGCGGCCGAGGACTACGACCACCTCATCTCGCCGGAAGAGCGCCTCCAGGTCGCAATGGCACGGCAGTGACGCTTCTCAGCGCCGCCGGTCGGAGCGACGCCCTCGATCCGTAACGAGTTGAAATGGCCGAGTCCTTCGCTTGGGGCCTCCTAGCCGGGTCCTCGCTCGTGATCGGTGGCCTCATCGCGCTGACGGTGCCGCTCGGCCGCCGCGTGCTCGGCCTGGTCATGGCATTCGGCGCCGGCGTCTTGATCAGCGCTGTCTCGTTCGAGCTCGTCAGCGAGGCATTCCACACCTCCGCCGGAGAAGGCGGTGTCGGGCTGGGGCTTTTCCTGGGCGCCACCGTCTTCTTCGTCGGCGACACGATCATCGACGTCCGCGGCGGCTCACAGCGCAAGGCCTCCAGCGGCACCCAGGAAGCCGGTTCAGCGCTGGCGATCGTGCTCGGAATCATCCTCGACGGCATCCCGGAATCGTTCGTGCTCGGCCTCAGCGTGCTCGAGGCGGGCGCCGTTAGTGCGGCCTTCCTCGTCGCCGTCTTCCTGTCCAACCTGCCGGAGGCGATCGCGGCGACGACCGGGCTCGCCAAGGCCGGATGGGCCACCGGCCGAATCCTCGCTCTCTGGACCGTTGTGATGATCGTTTCCGGACTGGCTGCGCTCGCCGGCTACGGCCTTCTCGACTCTGCCTCCCCGAAGACCATTGCCGTCGTTCTCGCCTTTGCCGCCGGCGCAATCCTGACGATGCTTGCCGACACGATGATGCCGGAAGCGTTCGAGCACGGAGGCCGC
>JBKPCT010000130.1:0-7242 GCA_046727515.1 Actinomycetota bacterium
GAAGGCGATCGAGCTGCTGCTCGAGCGCGAATACAGCGCCTGCGAGATCGACTTCGAAGCCGGGTTCTGGATGGACTATTCCTGGGCGGAGCGCTTCGGCGAGCTCGCGCGAGACGCCAAGATCGTCCTCTCGGTCCACGCGCCGCTCGCCGGCTTCCTCGGCCACGTCGAGCGCGACAAGAAGCACCGGATGGCGATCGGCATGCTCGACCACTCGGCCGGCGTCGCCGTCGCCTGCGGTGCCAGGCTCGTCGTCCTCCACCCGGGCTTCCTGCTCGGGCGCACGCGCGAGGACGCACTCGCGGCGCTGATCGAGCAGCTCGGCGAGCTGCGCGAGCGGCTCGAGGCCAAGGGCCGCGCCGTGCCCTTCGGCGTCGAGGTGATGGGCCGCGTGCGCGAGCTCGGCACCGCCGAGGACGTCTTTGCGGTCGCCGCGCAACTGGCTTGGGTGCGGCCGGTGATCGACTTCGCCCACCTGCACGCGGTCTCCGACGGCGCGTTCACCGACGTCGATGCCTTCCAGGGCGTGCTCGCGATCGCGGACTCGACCCTCGAGCGCGGGGCGCCCTTCCACATCCACTTCAGCGACATCCAGTTCGCGAACAGGAACGAGACGAAGCACCTCCGGTACGGCGAGGGAACCCTCCGTGCCGAACCGCTCAAGGCCGCGTTACGGAAATTCAGGCGCCCGGCGACGGTGATCTCGGAGTCGCCGGACGAGGCGTCGTCTCAGGCGATCCGGGCCATCCTGACGACGCGGACAAAAGCCCGAGCACCAAGGAACTAGACGCAGTGGCTCGCGGGCGAAGCCGGGCTTTGCCCGAGCGTAGCCTCGCGCGATTCGGGAGGCGCACCAAAAGGAGGGGCCCATGGGGGAACCATGGGTTCCCCCATGTTCTCCCCAGGGTCAGGCGATTCGCTCGATCCTTCTGGCGAAGGCCTCGCCGAGGGCGGCCGCCGGGGCCAGATCGGCGCGCCGCTCGGCGTAGAGCCCCGCTTCCTCGTCGCGGCCGCGCTCGCGCAGGAACTCCTCGAGCCGCGACAGGGCTCGGATCTCGAGGCCGCGGAAGCCGGTCGGCTCGACGAGCGCGAGCGCGTCGAGGAGGAGGGCCTCGACCTCGGCGTCCCTCCCCTGCGCGGCACGGACGAGCGCGAGCGTCATCGTGGTCGTCGCACGCGAGGCGAGGTCATGCTCGCCGACCGTCTCGATCGCTTCCAGCGCGACCCGCTCGGCCTCGTCGAGCCGGCCGACGCGGATCAGGACCTCCGCGAGCGCCCGCTGGCTCTCGCAGAGCGCGCCTCGGTCCTCGAGCGGCTTCAGCACCTTGATCGCGTCGCGCAGGCGGTGCTCGGCCTTCCGGTCGTCGCCGCGCTCGACGGCCGCCCAGGCGAGGGAGTTCAAGGTGCGCCCGAGCATCCAGGCGTCACCGACCTCGGCGAAGAGCGCCTTCGCGTCTTCGAGCAGCTCCTCGCCGAGACCAGTCTCCCTCTTCTCGAGGCGCAGGGAGCCGAGCGAGCGCAGCGCCTGCGCCCGTGCGACGATGCTGCCGCTCTCTTCCGCGAGCTCGAGGCCGTGGAGGAGCGTCTCCTCGGCCTCGTCGAGCCGCCCGAGGTGGCTGTAGACCCTGGCGAGGGCGTCGAGCGCGTGGGCCTCCAGATCCTTTCGCTCGAGCCGACGGGCGATCTCGAGCGCCTCGGCGACGATCCTCTCCTGCGTCTCGAAGTCGCCGACCCAAAAGGCGATGCGGCCGCGCACCTCGAGGGCGCTGAACCGCCCGTCCGCCGGCAGCGCCTCGAGCGCGGCGTCGACGAGTTCCGTCGCCTTGGCCAGATCGCCCTCGCGGAGGAGCGCGACCTCGGCCAGGGCGGTCAACGCCTTGCCCTCGATCATCGAATCCCCGGCCGTCCGCGCACTCTCGAGCACGGCCTTCATCTCGACGGAGACGGTCGGGAGCTCGCTCATCCGCCAGGCGGCGCGGGCCGCGTGGTAGCGGCGCTCGAGCGTCGCCTCGAGCTCAACCGAGCGCAGGAGGAGCTTGCGTGCGGACCGGTTCGCCTCCCGGGCGAGCGCCCGCCGGCCGGCCTCCTCGAGCGCGGCGGCGGCCTCGGCGGCGAGCGCGGGCGGCGTTGCGCCGTCGAGCTCGGCCTGGAGCTGGGCCGCATGGTCGAGGTGGTAGGCCCGGATCTCCAGCAGCTCCTCGCCGGCCCGCTCGCCCAGCCACTCGGCGAACCGAGCGTGCAGCTGGGCGCGCTCGGCCTTCGTCAGGCCGCCGTAGCCGACCTCACGGATGAGGACGTGCTTGAACTTGTAGGCGCGCTCGCCGATGATCGTCGACCGCGGCTCGGCGAGGACGAAGTCGCGGAGGAGGAGGTTGTCGAGCAGCGCCTCGACCTCGAGCTCGGGCGAGAGGCGCTCGAGCGCGCCGCGCCAGAAGATCCGTCCGATCACCGCGCCGCGGTGCAGCAGCGCCTTCTCGTCCGGGGGCAGGTGGTCGATGCGGGCGGCGATCAGCGCCTGGAGGGTGTCGGGAATCCGCTCCGGCAGGTAGTCACCGCCGCTCTCGAGCAGCATTCGAATCGTCTCCTCGACGAAGAGCGGGTTGCCCTCGGTCTTCGCCAGCACGTCCCGTCGAGCCTCGAGAGGAAGCCCGTCCCGCGGCAGCAGGGCGTCGAGCAGCTCCTCGCTCTCGGCCGCTCGCAGCGGATCGAGCTCGATCGACGTTGCACGCATCCGCCCTCCGCCCCAGCCGGGGCGAATGTCGAGGAGGTCGGGCCGCGCGAGGCAGATGAGGAGGAGCGGCGACTCGCGCACCCACGTGGCGAGGTGCTCGACGAGCTCGAGCAGCGGCTCCTCCGCCCAGTGGATGTCCTCGAACACGAGGACGAGCGGCTGCACGTCGGCGAGCTGGTCGGCCCACGCGCGCACGGCCCAGGCGATCTCCTGCGCGCTGCGCTCCTCCTCGACCGCGTCGAGCACGCCGGATGCCAGTCCGAGGAGATCGGCGACCGCCTCGTCCTCACAGGACGCGCGCAGCTTCTCGACCGCCTCCCGAACGGGGTCGTCGTCGGCGATCCCGGCGGAGGACTTGACCATTTCCGCCAGCGGCCAGTAGGTGATCCCTTCGCCGTAGGGAAGGCACCGGCCGCCGAGGACGGTCGCGCCCTCCAGCGCGGCGACGAACTCGCGGACGAGCCGGCTCTTGCCGACGCCCGGCTCGCCGTAGACGGTGACGAGGTGCGCGCGCCGGTCGCGGTCGGCGCGCTCGAACGTGTTGGCGAGCAGCTCGAGCTCGGACTCGCGCCCGATCAGTGGGGCGGCGACCGTAGATCGTGTCGGTTCCTGCGCACGGTCGGCGGCACAGACGACGCGCCAGGCCTGGAGCGGCTCCGAGCGGCCCCTCACCTCGATCGCGTCGACCTCCTCGAGCTCGATGCTGTCGAACGCGAGTCGGCGCGCGCCGGGACCGATCAGGATCTCGCCCGGCCCCGCCGACTGCTGGAGCCGCGCGGCCATGTTGACCGCCTCGCCGGTTGCGAATGTCGAGTCCGCCGTGTCGACGACGACCTCGCCCGACTCGATTCCGATCCGCGCCTGGAGCTCCAGCTCGCGCACGGCCTCCAGGATTTCGAACCCGGCCCTGATCGCCCGCTCGGCGTCGTCCTCGTGCGCCTGCGCAACGCCGAAACCCGCGAGCACCGCATCGCCGGCGAACTTCTCGACGATCCCGCCGTGGGTCGTGACGGAGTGTGAGGCTTCCTCGAAGAAGCGCGTCACGCGCCGCCGGACGATCTCCGGGTCCGAGCCCGAGACGAGCGCGGTCGAGTCGACCAGATCCACGAACAGCGCTGTCGCGAGCTTTCGCTCCACCACTGAAGTGTAGAAACGAACGAGGGCCTGGATAGCATCCCGCCCGAGCATCCGCTCCGGCACCGGCAAAGCCGGCGCCTCCGCTCTTGGCTGCCTCCGTCTAGCCTACGGCAGTGCTCGATCCAAAGGTCTTCAAGGCGTACGACGTGCGAGGCCTCTATCCGGACGAGCTCGACGAGGAGGGCGCCTACGCGATCGGGCTGGCGTTCGTGGAGCAGTTCGGGCCGTCGCGGATCGCCGTCGGACGCGACATGCGGCTCTCGTCGCCGACGATGGCGCAGGCAGTGATCGACGGCGCATCCTCGGCGGGAGCCGACGTGCTCGATATCGGTCTCGTCGGCACCGAGATGGTCTACTTCGCGGTCGGCGAGCTCGGCCTCGACGGCGGCGTGATGGTCACCGCCTCCCACAACCCGAAGGACTACACCGGGATGAAGATCGTGCGGGCCGGCGCGCTGCCTGTCGGCGGCGACTCGGGCCTCCTGGACGTGCGGGATCGGGCCGTGTCTGGGGACAGTCCCCAGACCCCGCCCGCGGGGACGGTGTCGACCTACGACATCTGGCCGGCCTACGTCGAGCGGGTGATGTGGTTCGCGAGCGTGGCCGAGATCCGCCCGCTGAAGGTCGTCGTCGACGCGGCGAACGGGATGGCCGGGACGATGCTGCCGCCGATCCTGGAGCAGCTGCCGATCGAGGCCCGGCGCTGCTACTTCGAGCCGGACGGCAGCTTCCCGAACCACGAGCCTAACCCGCTCCTGCCGGAGAACCGCGAGTTCATCGTCCGCAAGACGCTCGCAGCGGAAGCCGACTTCGGGGTGGCCTTCGACGGTGACGCCGACCGCTGCTTCTTCGTCGACGACACCGGCGAGTTCGTCGCCGGCGATTTCGCGACCGCGCTCTTCGCCGAGGGCGTGCTCGAGAAAGAGCCCGGCGCAAAGGTGATCTACGACGTCCGCGCGAGCTGGGCGGTGCCGGACACGATCGAGCGTGCCGGCGGCGTTCCGCTCGTCAACCGCGTCGGCCACGCGTTCATCAAGCTGCGCATGCGCGAAGAGCAGGCGGCCTTCGCAGGCGAGGTCTCCGGTCATTACTACTTCCGCGACTTCTCGCAGGCGGACTCGGGTGTGATCCCGTTCCTGCTCATGCTCGACCGGGTCTCGAAGGCAGGTTTGAAGCTCTCCGAGCTGCTGCGCCCGTATCGCGAGCGCTACTTCATCACGGGCGAAGTGAACACACCCGTCGCGGACGTTTCCGGGAAACTGGCCGAGCTAGAGGAGCGCTTCGGCCCCGAGGGGACGGTCTCGCACCTCGACGGCCTCTCGGTCGAGGCGGCGGACTGGCACTTCAACGTCCGCCCCTCGAATACCGAGCCCCTCCTCCGCCTCAACCTCGAGGGGCGCTCCCAAGAGCTCATGGAGCGCAAGCGCGATGAGGTCCTCGCCGTCATCCGTGCCTGACCCGCCCTTCAAGTTCGCCGCGCGCACGCGCGTGGGCTTCTCCGACACAGACGCGCAGGGAGTCGTCTACTACGGCCGTTACATGCCGTATTTCGACCTAGCCCGGGTCGAGTACCACCGCGCCCTCGACATGCTCCGCACCGGGCCGGAGGGCGAGCAGTTCGTCATGCGCGCGATGACGGTCGACTATCACGCCCCGGCGCGGTTCGACGACGAGATCGAGGTCGACGTCCGGATCGCGCGAATCGGCAACTCGAGCGTCACGTACGAGTTCGCCGCGTACCTTCCGCGTGAGGTTCTCGCCGTGAGGGCGACGCAGACAGTCGTGCTCGTCGACCTTCCGGAGCGCCGGCCCTGCCGCGTACCGGACTGGTGGCGCGAGAAGATCCGGGCGTTCGAGGGCGAAGATCTCGAGGAATAGAGCAGGCGCGCCCATCCGTCCTCTCGGAGCGGATGGGCGCTGCCGCCAGGCTCAACCTCTCCCCCTGCCTGTCTCCGCACGTGGTGTTGTACTCACGAGCAGGCCAGGCTGTCATCCCTCGTTCGGGGTACCCGGGCCCTCGGCCGCCAGGATCCCTCGAACGAGGGAGACGGAGGCTCTGGACAGGGCGAGCCCTGTCCCTCGATGCCGTCTCCTAGTTCGGCGTCACGCGATACGCGTCGAACACAGCCTCGATGTTGCGGAGCGCCGTCATCAGGGCCCGCAGCGAGCTGATGTCCCCGATCTCGGCGGTGTACCAGTTCTTCGCGAGCTGATCTTCGACGCCTCCGCCGTAGGCGACGATGTTCGCGCCGTGCTCGGAGAACGTCCGGGCGACGTCCTCGAGCAGGCGCGGGCGGTCCCAGGCGTCGATCGCGATCTTGACGCGGAAGCTCTGCGCGGAGCCGCCCTCCCACTCGACCGGCGTGAAGCGCTCCGCGTTCTTGCGCAGCGCACGCACGTTCGGGCAGTCCTCGCGGTGGATCGTGATCCCTTTGCCGAGCGAGATGTAGCCGACGATCGGATCTCCGGGTACCGGAGTACAGCACTTCGCCAGGCGGACGAGGACGTCCTCGACGCCGGAGACGTTGATGCCGTAGCTCTGGCTCACCGCCGTGTCCTTCGCCTTCGGCGGCTTGAGCGTGACCGCGTCCTCCTCGACGACCTCGGCCGTCTTCAGACGCTGGATCACCTTGTTGACGATCTGGCTCGCCGGCAGCTTCCCGGAGCCGAGGGCGACGTAGAAGTCCTCGGCCTTCTTGAAACCGGTCTCGCGGATCACCTGCGCGAGCACGGCCGAGCCGGCGATCTTCCGATACGGGAGGTTCTGCGCCTTCAGCGCCTGCTCGAGCGTCTCGCGGCCCTTCTGCTCGGCGTCGGCGCGCGTCTCGCGCGAGAACCACTGCCGGATCTTGTTGCGGGCCCGCGAGGAGGCGGCGAGCGACATCCAGTCGCGCGACGGGCCACGCCCGGACTTCGAGGTCATGATCTCGACGATGTCGCCGCTCTTCAGGCGGTAATGGAGCGGCACGATCCGGCCGTTCGCCTTCGCGCCGACCGTGCGATGCCCGACGTCGGTGTGCACCGAGTACGCGAAGTCGATCGGGGTGGCGCCGGCCGGCAGCGTCTTCACCTCGCCCTTCGGCGTGAAGACGTAGACCTCGTCGTCGAACAGGTCGGTGCGCAGCGTCTTGATGAACTCGCGCGGGTCGGCCTCGTCCTGCTGCCAATCGATCAGCTGCTTCATCCAGGCGTTCCAGTCTGCGTCGCCCTTCTTCGTCTTCCCGCGCTTGTACGCCCAGTGCGCGGCGATCCCGAACTCGGCCGTCTCGTGCATCTCCGTCGTTCGCACCTGGATCTCGAGCGGCCGTCCCTGCGGCCCGATCACGGTCGTGTGCAGCGCCCGATATCGGTTCAGCTTCGGCATCGCGATGTAG
>JBKPCT010000131.1:0-11911 GCA_046727515.1 Actinomycetota bacterium
ACGCGAACACGCATGCCGCCCAGCGGACGATCCCGCACTGGAACCTCCACAGGCTCTCGGGATACTTCTCGTTGACGAGAACGAAGACGACGGCAATCACCCAGACGATCGCGCCGACGAAGCCGAGGATCGCGAGCACGACCAGGATCGCGGCGACCACGGGAATTCCCAGCCACAGCAGCCCATATGGATGACTGATCCAGCCCACGAGCAGCAGCGCCAGACGGAGAAGAATTTGGACGCGCCCGAACGAGGGCGGGCGGCCGACATCGAAGGCGACGGGATAGGGCGTGGCAATCCGTGCCTTCCCCGATGTCTCGATTCGTTGCCGGCTGGATGATCGCGCTTAGGGGCGTAGAGCGCGGCCGAACAGGAGCTCCTCTCCGGAAGGAGGCTGAAGATGCCCAAGATCAAACAGGCCGCAACCGAGTTCCTGGCCAACAAGCGCGTGGCGGTCACCGGGGTCTCGAGACAAGCGAAGGGCCACGGAAGCAACGTCGTCTACCAGCGCCTGCGCGCACGTGGCTACGAGGTCTTCGCCGTCAACCCGAACGCAGAGGAGGTCGAAGGCGATCCCTGCTACCACGACCTGCGCTCGATCCCCGGCGGCGTCGAGGCGGTGGTGATCGGAACCAGGCCGGAGATGGCGGAGGAGACGATGCGCGAGTGCGCTGAGCTGGGGATCAGGCACGTGTGGATGCACCGCGGCCCCGGAGGCGGAAGCGTCTCGAACGCGGCGGCCGACTACGGCCGTCAGCAGGGCATCGCCGTCATCGACGGCGGCTGCCCGTGCATGTTCGATCCCACCGCAGACCTCGGGCACAAAGCGATGCGGATCATGCTCACGCTCAGCGGCAACGTCCCGCGAGAGGTCTAGCGGCGCAGCGCCGGCAGCCGGCGCACGAGGCCCACCACTCCGGACGGGAGCAGGATCATCACGGCGATCAGGACGGCGCCGAAGAACACGTCGGGGGCCGTCTTCGAGATGTCCTGCGCGTGCACCGGCAGGAACTCGATCAGCGCGGCGCCGAACGGAGCTCCCCAGAGCGAGCCGAGGCCGGAGGCGACCGCGCCGACGACCAGGAAGATCGAGAGCTTGACGGGGTAGGTGTCCGGGTTGACGAAGGCGACCGTGATCGCGAGCAGCGATCCGGCGATGCCGGCGTAGAACGCCGAGACGGCGAACGCGAGCGTCTTGTAGACGGCCAGGCTGACCCCCGAGGACGCGGCCGCGACCTCGGAGTCGCGCACGGCGCGAAAGGCGCGGCCGATCCTGCCGCGGACGAGGAGCCAGGCCGCCGCGAGCAGCCCGAGTGCGATGATCCAGTTCTGGTAGTAGAGCCAGTCGTTGCTCCGGAGCGGCAGCGACTTGCCGACGACGCCGCCCGTGAAGCCGGAGTACTTCTTCAGCACCGCCGGAGTGGCGACGGCGATCGCGAAGGTGACGAGCGCGAGATACATGCCGGAGAGCCGCAGGGCCGGGATCCCGAAGAGGAGCCCCGCGGCGCCGGCCACGAGCCCCGCGAGCGGGATCGTCCAGAGCTCGCCGACGCCGTGGTCGACGGTGAGGATCGCGGTCGTATAACCGCCGATCGCCATGAACGCGCCGTGCCCGAGCGAGATCTGGCCGGTGTAGCCGGTGAGGACGTTCAGGCCGGTGATCGCGACGACGTAGATCGCGACGAAGGCGAACTGATAGCGCTGGAAGCTGTCGAGCGCGAGCGGGACGAGCGCGACGGCGACCACGAAGGCCGCGATCGCCGCGAGCTCGAGCACGCGCGACCGGGTCATACCTTCCTTGCCGCGACGCGGCCGAACAGACCCTGCGGCCGGAAGAGGAGGATCACGAAGATGATCGCGAAGCCGGCGACGAGGCGCATCTGGCCGCCGAGGTCGATGCCCCAGAAGTCGACGTAGGTGCCGATCAGGTTGAGCGCGACCCCGATCGAGAGGCCGCCGACCACGGCGCCGATCGGGCTGTCGAGCCCGCCGAGCACGGCGGCCGCGAGTGCGTAGAGGAGCACGCCGAGCATCATGTTCGGGTCGAGGAATGCGGTCGGTGCGGTCATCATCCCGCTGAGGGCGCCGAGGGAGGCGGCGAGGCCCCACCCGAGGGCGAGCATCCAGGAGACGCGCACACCGAGGAGCCTGCTCGCCTCCGGCGCGAAGGCGGCTGCGCGTAGGCCCAGCCCGACCTTGGTGAGCTGGAAGAGCAGGTAGATCAGCGCGACCGCTCCGAGCGTCACGCCGATGACTCCGAAATCCTGGATCGAGAAGGCGACGCCGCCGATCGTGATCGGTCGGGTCGAGAAGGCGCTCGGGAACGTCTTCGTGTCGCTGCCCCAGATCCAGCCCGTGAGGCCGTTGAGCGCGATCAGCCCGCCGAGCGTGACCATCACGATCGTCAGCACCGACGCGCGCTCGATCGGCCGGATCACCGTGCGCTCGATCGCGACGCCGCCGACGAAGGACAGCCCGAGCGTGAGGAAGAACGCGCCCCAGTAGGGCATCCCCCACTCCATCAGCTGCCAGGCGACGAAGGTCGAGAACGTCGCCATCTCGCCCTGGGCGAAGTTGACGACCCGCGTGGAGCGGTAGATCAAGACGATCGCAAGCGCGAGGCTTGCGTAGATCCCACCCGTCGCCAGCCCGTCGACGACCTGCTGCCAGAACTGGGCCATCAGGAGGGCTTGGCGGGACGTTGCTCGTCGCCGGGGCGTGATGGGGGACCGAGATGCAAGAACGCAGGGAGCCCCGATAGTGGAGAACTATCGGGGCGACTGAGGACGCCGCAGATTGGCTCCCCAGCGCGTTCCGGCGACTCAGTCAATGTTTCGCCAATCCCTCCTAGTAGCCCAGATACGACCGGCGCACGGACTCGTGCTCGCGGAGGACGGCGCTCTCACCGGCGACGACGACGCGGCCGACCTCGAGGACGAAGGCCTCGTGACAGGCGCGGAGCGCGAGCGCGGCGTTCTGCTCGACGACGATGACGGTCAGCCCCTCCTGCTCGTTCAGCCGCGCGAGGATCGCGAAGATCTCGCGGACGACGAGGGGCGCGAGACCGAGCGAGGGCTCGTCCAGCATCAGCAGTCGCGGGCGCCCCGCCAGCGCTCGTCCGAGGGCGAGCATCTGCTGCTCGCCGCCGGAGAGCGTCCCCGCCCGCTGACGCAGGCGCGGGGCGAGCCGCGGGAACGCCGCCAGCACCCGCCCGCGGTCGCTCTTCCCCGACCCGCCTCTCCGTGTGTACGCGCCGAGCCGGAGGTTCTCGTCCACGGTCAGCTCACCGACGATCCCGCGGCCCTCCGGGACATGCGCGACCCCGAGCCGTGCGATCGTCTCCGGCGAGCTGCGCGTGATCCGGCGACCGTCGAGCACGACCTCGCCGCTCTTGCGCACCGTGTTCGAGATCGCCCGCAGCGTCGTCGTCTTCCCCGCTCCGTTCGCCCCCAGCACCGCGACCATCCGTCCCTCCGGCACCTGCAGCGAGACGTCGCGTAGCGCCGTCACGTGGCCGTACCGCGCCTCGACGTTCTCGAGCTCGAGCAGCGCCACTAGAGCCGCTCTTCGCGCGCCGCCGCGGCGCGCGCGGCGGCGTCGCGAGGTGTCTCGGTCCCCAGGTAGGCCTCGATCACGGCCGGGTCGCGCTGCACGTCCGCGGGCGCTCCGGCCGCGATCTTCCTGCCGAAGTCGAGCACGTGCACGCGGTCGGAGACGTTCATCACGAGGTTCATGTGGTGCTCGACGAGCAGGATCGTCAGGTCGAAGTCCTTGCGCGTCTGGGCGATGAAGGCGCCGAGCCGCTCGACCTCCTCGTGCGAGAGGCCGCCGGCCGGCTCGTCGAGGAGCAAGAGCTTCGGCGCTGAGGCGAGGGCCCGCGCCGTCTCGACGCGTTTGAGCGTCCCGAAGGGGAGCGAGCCGGCGTCGCGGTCGGCGACGTCGCCGAGCCCGACGTACGCGAGCACCTCGTCCGCGCTGCGCTTCCCCGTCCGCGCATGCGCACCGACGAGGATGTTCTCGCGCACGGTCATCGTCTCGAAGAGCTCGAGGTTCTGGAAGGTGCGCGCGATCCCCCGGCGGACGACGCCGTGGGTGGGCGTCGAGAGCAACGATCGCCCCTCGAAGCTCAGCTCCCCCGAGTCCGGCCGGTACAGGCGAGTGATCACGTTGAAGGCCGTTGTCTTCCCGGCGCCGTTCGGGCCGATCAGGCCGACGATCTCCCCCTCGTCCGCGTCGAAGGAGACGTCGTCGAGGGCGACGATCCCGCCGAACCGGCAGGTGATCCCCTTCACCTCGAGCAAAGGCACCGGACTACCTTAAGCTCGCGCGTGACGAAGTGGAAACACGCGAGGTCGTCATCGTCGGAGGAGGCGTCATGGGCGCGAGCGTCGCCTGGCACCTCCGCGAGCTCGGCATCACGGACGTGCTTCTGCTCGAGCGCGAATCGCTCGCCGCGGGCTCGACGAGCCGCTCGGCCGGAGGCATCCGGACCCAGTTCTCCGACGAGCTGAACGTGCGAATCGCGCTCCGCTCGCTGGCCGAGTTCGAGCAGATGGACGGAATCGAGCTGCGCCGGTACGGCTACCTCTTCCTGCTCGACCGCGAGGCGGACGTGGCGCGCTTCCGCGACGCCCTCGAGCTGCAGCACCGGCTCGGCGTGCCCTCGCGCGAGCTCTCGGTCGAGGAGGCGCTTCGGCTCGTCCCCGCTCTCGACCCCGCGGGCCTGCTTGCCGCGACCTTCTGCGAGCTCGACGGGTACGCCTCACCCGAGTCCGTCGTCCAGTGGTACGCGCGCGGGCTCGACGTGCGCCAGGGCTGCGAGGTCAAGGAAATCCGGGTCGAGCGTGGACGGGTCGCGGCCGTGGAGACGACCAAGGGGGACATCGCCTGCGACACGGTCGTCTGCTGCGCCGGGGCATGGTCACGCGAGGTCGCCGCGCTGGCCGGGGTCGCGCTGCCGGTCGAGGGCGAGCAGCGCTTCATGTGGTTCTGCCCCGAAGATGGTGGGCTTCCTGAGCGCCTGCCGCTGACGATCGACTTCACGACCTCGTTCTACTTCCACCGCGAGGGGCCCGGGCTCGTGTTCGGCGGCAAGGAGCCCGCCCTCGAGGAGGTCGCCGAGCACGCCGCCCGCCGTCTGCCGATGCTCGTCGACCTGCCGGTGCAGTCCTCCTGGTGGGGCTACTACGAGATGAGCCCCGACCACAACGCGCTCGTCGGACGCGCGACCGAGATCGACGGCTTCTTCTATGCGACAGGCTTCTCCGGGCACGGCTTCCAGCAGGCACCGGGGGTCGGCGAGCACGTCGCCGAGCTCGTCGCCGGCCGCCAGCCGACCCTCGATCTCTCGGCCTTCGATGCAGCTCGGTTCGCGCGCGGCGTCGCGCGACCGGAGAGCTTCGTGATCTAGAGCGCGTCGGTCGCCGTGACCGGCGCGCGGCATGCGAACCGCTCACAGACGTAGACCGTGGGCTTGCCGCCCACAGAGCCCTTGCCGGCGAGGAGCGGAATCGCCTCGCTCGGCCCGAACGCGACGACCGCGTTCGGGTCGAACGGTGCCAGCGCTGCGCGCGCAATCTCGTCCCCCGGCACACCGATGATCGCGAGCTCACGCGGCGGCGAGAGGTAGAGGTCGAGCGCGCAGAGCGCCCAGCCGAAGGCGGAGGGGGCGCGCGTCAGGGCTCCGTGCACGATGCGGAGCACGCCGGCGGCGAGACGCTCGAGCTCGTCGTCGCCGTAGATGCGCGCGAGCCGGAGCAGGACGTGGGCGAGCATCGAGTTTCCCGACGGGACCGGGTTGTCGTCGAGGTCCTTCTTTCGCGCGACGAGCTGCTCGGCGTCGTGGGCGGTCATGAAGAAGCCGCCGCGTTCCTCGTCGCTGAACAGCTCGACCGCCAGCCGGGCGAGCCGATTTGCCTCCTCGAGCCAGTGCAGCTCTCCGGTCGCGATGTGCAGCTCGATCAGCCCGTGGGCGACGTCCGCGTAGTCCTCGAGGTAGCCGGGGATCGACGCGCGGCCGTCGCGCCAGGTTCGGAAGAGCCGCCCGTCCGGCGCGGAAAGCTCGCTGAGCAGGAAGTTCCCGAGCCGATCCGCGCCAAGTAACAGTCTGTTACTTGCGAAGCGGCGTCCCGCCTCCGCGAGCGCTGCGAGCGCCAGACCGTTCCAGGCGGCGATCGCCTTGTCGTCCCGGCCCGGCTGAGGCCGGCTCGAGCGCCCCTCCAGGAGCCGCGCGCGGAGCTGCGGCTCGAGCTCGCCCCGGATGATCGAGCGGCCGTGCTCGAACGGCTGCAGCAGCTCCGCAGGCACCCCCTCGTCCTCGGTCCAGGTGTAGGTCAGGCCCTCGACGCCGTCGGTGTCGGCGTCTTGCGAAGAGGCGAAGCCGCCGCCCGGCAGCGCGAGGTCGCGGAGCAGATACTCGCAGGTGTCCTCGGCAACGCGCCGGTAGGGCTCCTTGCCGGTCACCACCCATGCGTGCAGGTAGGTGGGGACGAGCAGCGCGTTGTCGTAGAGCATCTTCTCGAAGTGCGGGACGAGCCAGCGCTCGTCGACCGAGTAGCGGTGGAAGCCGCCGCCGACGAGGTCGTACATGCCGCCGGCCCCCATCCCGTCGAGGGTCGTGGTGACGAGGTCGAGCTCGCCCCGGCGGAGCAGGAACTCGAGGACGGAGGCGGGCGGGAACTTCGGCGCATGGCCGAAGCCGCCCCACTGCGGGTCGAACGAGCGGCGCAGGACCCGGGCGGCCTCACCCAGCACGGAATCGGTCAGCGGCTCGCTCGAGGGCGCGAGCTCCGCGGAGCCGCGAACAGACTCGACGAGCCGGTGCGCAGAGCGCCCGACCTCGGCGCGCCGCTCGCGGTAGGCCTGCGCAACCGCCTCCAGCACCTGGCGGAAGCTGGGCAGCCCGTGACGCGGCGCGGGCGGAAAATACGTGCCGCCGAAGAACGGCTCGCCCTCGGGCGTCAGGAAGACCGTCATCGGCCAGCCGCCGTGACCGGTCATCGCGACGACCGCGTCCATGTAGACCGCGTCCAGGTCGGGCCGCTCCTCCCGATCAACCTTGACGTTGACGAAGTGCTCGTTCATCAGCGCGGCGATCTCGGCGTCCTCGAACGACTCGTGCTCCATGACGTGGCACCAGTGGCAGGCGGCGTATCCGATCGAGAGCAGGATCGGCCGGTCCTCGGCGCGCGCGCGGCCCAGCGCCTCGTCGCTCCACGGGTACCAGTCCACCGGGTTGTCGGCGTGCTGGAGCAGGTACGGGCTGGACTCGGCCGCGAGGCGGTTCACCCCCTGACGATAATCGCGGGCATGTCCTTTGCGCCGCTCGCCGGCATCCGCGTCGTGGACGTGACGACTTCGTATGCCGGGCCGACGTGCACGCAGCTCCTCGGGGCGCTCGGAGCCGACGTGATCAAGGTCGAGCCGCCGACGGGTGACGAGGCGCGGCTCTGGGGTCCGCCGTTCTCGGGCGGGCTCGGGACCCTGTTCGTCGCCGTCAACTCGGGGAAGCGGTCGGTCGCGCTCGATCTGCGGCGCGGTCGAGACGTACTGCTGCGGCTCGTCGACGGCGCAGACGTCGTCGTCCAGAGTCTCCGTCCGGGACTGGCCGTGGAGCTCGGTTTCGGAGCGGACGAGGTGCGGGCGCGGAAGCCGGAGCTGGTCTACTGCACGATCTCGCCCTACGGCCGCGTCGGCCCGAAGCGCGACCTGCCCGGGTACGACCCGCTGCTCCAGGCGGCAGGCGGGGTGATCTCGGTGACCGGAGAGCCCGGCAGCGAGGGCGTGCGCGTCGGCGTCTCGCTGATCGACCACGCAACCGGCATGTACGCGGCTTTCGCGATCCTCGCCGCACTGAAGGAGGGCGGTGGGCACACGCTCGACGTCTCGCTCTGGGAGACGGCGCTCTCGTTCGTCTCCTACCACCTGATCGGCAACCTCGAGACGGGCGCGGTGCCGACGCCCCAGGGAACGGCGTTCCACGCGATCGCGCCGTACCAGGTGTTCCCGGCTGCGGACGGCGGCCTGATGATCACGGCCGCGAACGACGGCATCTTCGCGCGCCTCGTCGAGGCGATCGGCCTCCCGCAACTCGCAACCGATCCACGGTTCGCGACCAACCCGGACCGCGTGGCGAACCGCGCTCCGCTTGCCGAGGCAATCTCGGCACGTCTGCGCGAGGACACGCGCGCAGCCTGGCTGGAGAAGCTCACGGCGGCGAACGTGCCGGCGGCGCCGGTTCAGGACGTGGGCGAGGTCGCGGCCGACCCGCAGACCGAGGCGATCGGCATCGTGCGGCGGGTCGGGGCGTTCACGACGCTCGCGCCCGCGTTCTCCGTCGACGGCGAACGGCCGGAATACGGCTCCCCGGCGCCTCCTCTGGGTGCGAACTCGGCGGAGGTCTTACGGGAGGCGGGCTACGGTGACGAGGAGATCGCGACGCTGGCCGAAGAGGGCATCATCCGTCTGGCGTAACACGCCGGCCTTCCACAGCCGGTGTCTGGCACGGGCGGTGTGCCGAGACCCTGACTTTCCTCCACACAGCCCGAGGCGGCGGCTAGCGGAGGGTCTTCGGCGGGCGGATCTTGCCGGCGAGGATCTGCGCCTGGACCCGGTTCACCGCCGCGACCTCGCTTCGAGGCACCCGGAGGCTGATCTTCCCGAGGCCGACGCCGTCCTGGGCCAGGCCGTAAACGGCGTTGCCGCCGTGGAACCTGCCCTGCTGCAGGGACTTGATCACGAGGAAGACGGCGCGGTCGACCTTCTTCGTCGCGCTCGTCAGGATGTGCGGGCCCAGGAAGGATTGGTCGGCGTCGACGCCGATCCCCCAGACGTTGCGCTCCCGCGCCGCATCGAGTCCGCCCAGGCCGCAACGGCCCGCCACGGTGAAGACGGCGACAGAGCCGGCCGCGATCTGGTTGAGCGCGATTGCCTTGCACTTTGCCGGGTCGCTGAAGTCCTGCGAGTAGCCGTTCACCGGGGTGACGCGGGGATCGGCCTTCTTTGCCCCCGCCTGGTAGCCGGCGATGAAGCGGTCGACCGGAGGCTGCTTCTCGCCGGCGACCGAGCTGACCACATCCTTACCGGGCAGGCGCTTGGCCTCGAGTCCGGCGAGGTAGCCCGCCAGGTAGCCCACCTGCTCCTCGCGAAAGAGAAGGCCCAGCACGTTCGTCGGGTGCCCGGCGAGATCGCCGTTGGCGACGTCGACGATTGCGAAGTGTGTCTCCGGAAACCGCTTCGCGACGGCGCCCATCGCAGCGCTCTCCGTGTAACCGACGCCGATGACGAGGTCGTACCCCTGCCGCGCGTACGACGCCAGGTTCGGGATGTAGTCCGCCGGCGCGCGGGACTCGGCGACGCCGATGCTCACGCCGAGCCGACTCTTCGCCTGCTGCATTCCCATGTACGCCAGATGGTTGAAGCCGCGGTCGTTCACCCCGCTGACGTCGGTGACCATGCCGATCTTCAGAGGAGAAGCGCCCGTCGCGGCCTGCCCGCCGCCGCTCCACCACACTGCTCCCGAGACCGCGACGGCCACCGCCGCCGCTCCAACGATCCACCGCTTCGCCGTCATCGCAATCCCCTTCGCTAGTTTACGACTGTGGAGCGAAAACCTCCATCCCAGGCTACCAGTCGAGCGCACGAGACCGTCGCAGTGGTCCTGCAGGTTCGTGACGAGAGGCTCCAGGTGCTCCTCTGGCGCCGCGCGCTCGCACCGGCCGCGGGGCGCTGGGCGCTGCCGGGCGGCCGGCTCGACCCCGGCGAGACGCTCGAGCACTCAATCCGCCGCCATCTCGCCGCAAAGGTAGACGTGCGTGAGCTCTCGCACCTCGAGCAACTGGAGACCCGCGCCGACCCGAGGACGGGCCGCGTCACGACCGCGTATCTGGGCCTGATCCGCGCCGGGCTCGACCCCGTCGTCCCGGCGGACACACGGTGGCACCCGGTCGCGAGCCTGCCCGCGACCGCGTTCGACCACGGAGCGATTGCCCGCGCGGGCCGCGAGCGCCTGCGCGCGAAGCTCTCCTACACGAACCTCGGGTTCGCGCTCGCGCCGGAGACCTTCACGATCTCCGAGCTCCGCGATCTCTACGCGGCCGCGCTCGGGCACGAGGTCTCGGCGACGAACCTGCAGCGGGTGCTGCTCCGCCGCGGCGTGCTCGTCGAGACCGGCGAGCACCGTACGCCCGGCCGCGCGGGCGGCCGGCCTGCCGCCGTCTACCGCTTCGGCTCGGAGCGCCTCGAGATCACGGATCAGTTCGCGGTCCTGCGACCGCCGGGCGCCGCCTAGTCTCCCGCCCCACGGACCCAGAGCCCCGGGACGACGGGACGCCACCCGGCCGGGGGCTCGTACCGCGCACGGCGACGCAGCGGAACTGAGACGAGATGGCGGCCGCGCGTGAACGCGCAGACGTCGCTGCCTGCGTCGACCGGCTCATAGCCGCCCTCGATCGGCTCCGCGAGCACGGCGCGCACGAGCTCGTGCTTCGGGTTCTCGCGCTCCTGCGCGAGCGCCTGCAAGTCGACCGGACGTCGGTTGTCCGGGTCGACCAGGTTGAAACTCCACGTCTCGTCGCCCTGGTAGATGTCCGGCACGCCCGGGCACGCGAGCTTGAGCAGCGTCTGCGCGAGGGTGATCTGGGCCCCGACCGGCGCGAGCCGTCGCGCGAACCCCGCGAGCGCCTCGTGCTGCGCCCATGCGAACGCCTGCACCCGTCGCTCGTAGAGCTCGTCCGGGTCGAGCCAGCTCGAGCGTTCCTTCCCCTCCCGTAGCGCTTTCTCGACGTACGCGTCGAGCCGCTCGCGCGTGAGCGGCCAGGAACCCACGACCGTCTGGAGGACGAAGTACGCGTCGTTCGGGTGGATCCCTGCCGGAATCTCCACTCCCCGCACGACCGCCTCCCACTCCTCTGGAATCCATGACAACGCGACGAGCCGGGCCCGGACGTCGCCGCTTCGCTTCGTGTCGTGCGTCTGCGAGGCGAGCAGATGGAGCGGGAACCTCCGCGCCCGTTCCAGGTTCGCGGCGTGGAACTCGTCGACGGGGAGCGAGAACCGACCAGGCGACCCGCCCACCTCGTTCAGCGCGGTCAGCCGGTGGTAGCGGTAGAACGCCGTGTCTTCGACGCCCTTCGCCATCACGGCCGGGGTGGTCTGCTGAAAGCGGAGCGCGAATGCGTCGAACCCGCGCTCTTCGAGGAGCAGGATCGCGGCGAGCCGCGCCGGCAGCCGGGCCACCCGCACCGCCTCGCGGTCGAGGCCGTCGACCAAGCCCGAGTCGGGGTCGACGTACGTGCGGTAGACGTGGAATGAGGCCAGCGCGGCCGCAAGGTCGATCCCTTCCGCCGCTTCGCCGAGGCGAGCCGCCAGCCACTCGACCTCCGGCTCGAAGGTCCCGCGTGCCTGCGCGAGCTTCGCCTCGGCCGCGATCTCCTCGAAGTCGCGGCGCTCGCCGGCAACGTCCCGGTAGAGCCGCGTCAGCGGCGCCTCCGCCGCGGGGTCGACGAAGAGGGCGGTCGAGTCGTTCAGGAAGTCGTAGCCCGTGGTCCCCTCGACAGGCCAGTCGCGGAGCTGCTCGCCCGGCTCGAGAATCTTCTCCACCCAGACGTGCTCGACGCCCGCTTCCCTCAGCCGCCGGAAGTACTGCGCCGGATTCGTGAGTCCGTCCGGGTAGTCGATCCGCAACCCGTCGACGAGCCCCTCGCGGACGAGCTGCACCACTTTCCTGCTCAGCGTCTCGAAGACCTCAGGGTCCTCCATCCGCACGCCCGCCAGCTCGCCGATGTCGAAGAAGCGGCGCTTCTCGCCCGTCCGCCAGTCGAGGTCGAAGAACTTCGCGCGCAGGAGCGGATCGCGCCAGAACGGGTTCTCGTCCTCACTCGCCGCCATGTGGTTGGGGACGACGTCGAGCACG
>JBKPCT010000132.1:0-6979 GCA_046727515.1 Actinomycetota bacterium
CTGTCGGCGGACGCGTCGACCTCGAGGTAGCGAAAGCCCCGCTCGGCCGCAAGGTTGGCACGGTACGCGACCGTCGCCCGGTAGATCCCCCGTCCTCGCCACTCGGGCAGGGTGGCGCCGCCCCACAGCGTCGCAAACTCGGTTCCGGCGGCGAACCGGATCCACGCGGCGCAGACGACCGCTTCGTCGGCCTCCGCGACGACGACGGTGATCGCGTCGGGGTCGGCGGCGCGCTCACCCTCGATCATCTCGGGCAGCCAGCTGTGCTCCAGCCGCCAGACCTCCTTCTCCATCGCAGCGATGCGCTCGAGGTCGTGCCGTTCGGTCACTTCGCGCAGTGACACGCCGGCCGGGACCGACGGCGCCGCGGCGACGTCGGCGACCGGCGCGATCACGACCGACTCGAGCTCCTCGGGCTCGAGGCCGGCGGCGCGCAGTCGCGCCGGGAGGTCGGCCGGCCGGTCGTGCCCGTGGAGCTTCCATTCGAACCGCTCGCCGCGTTCCGCGAACACGCGCACCTGCCGCGCAATCAACTCGTCGAGCTCGGCGCCGTCCAGTCCAGCCAGGTCGCGGTACAGGACCCAGCCGCTCGGACCCCCGCTGAAGCGGAGGACCGGTCCGTCCCGCTCGACCTGCTCGCCCGGCGGCAGCGGGTCCGGTATCAGCGCGCGAAGCTGCTCGTCGTACGCGGCGAGGAGCTCGGCGGCATCGAGGGACACCCGCGGAGTCTACGGCCGACGCGTTCACCGCCGGTTCATCTCGCCTCCATAGGCGACGGACACCGCAAGAACACCTTCTGTTCACCACGTGGTCCCGCGGGATGGTGTTTTCCTTTGCGCACGAATCCCGGACGGGGAGGAGCGACGATTTCGGCAGCCTTCGGACGGCGCCGCACCCTCGAGCCCACGGTCTTCATCGTGGGCGGCGGCGCGACGACCACGAACGAGCGGCTGCGAGGCGCGTTTGCGGCGACCGGCACGCATGCGGTCGTGGCCGGGCCGCAGCTGGCCGCCGAACGGGCATGCCCCGGCGACGTTGTCGTCGGCCGCCTCGACGTCCGGCGCACCCTCGACGGCGTGCAGCCGGGCCTCGGCCGGCTGCTCCAGATTCGCGACCGGGGCATCCCGGTCGTCAACGACGCCGATGCGCTGGTCTCCAGCCACGACAAGCTCGCGACGATGGTCGTGCTCCACGCCGCGGCGATCCCGCATCCGCGCGGACTGCATGCGACGGGAGTGGAAGTGTCGCCGCCCTTCGACGCGCCGTACGTGGTCAAGCCACGCTTCGGGAGCTGGGGACGCGACGTTTACCGCTGCGAGTCGCGTGCGGACCTGCTCGCATGCCTCTGGGCCCTCTACCGCCGGCCATGGTTTCGCCGCCACGGCGCGCTCGTCCAGGAGCTGATCCCGCCTCGGGGATTCGACCTGAGGCTGATCGTCTCGGCCGGCACGATCGTCGGCGCCGTCGAGCGCGTGGCGGCACCCGGCGAATGGCGGACGAACATCGCGCTCGGCGGTTCCCGGCGGCCGGCGAAGCTCTCGTTCGAGGCGTGCACGCTGGCGGTCCGGGCGGCCGCCGCAGTCGGCGCCGATCTCGTCGGAGTCGACCTCCTCCCCGACGAGCGCGGCTGGCGCGTGATCGAGATCAACGGCGCGGTCGACTTCACCGACGACTATGCCCTCGACGGCCGGGACGTCTTCGCCCGCGCGGTCGGGCCGTTCTCTCAGGGCGGCGCGGTCGAGATTCTCGCCCCGGCGGAGCCCGTGGCGACGCTACCGGTCGAGGCTGTCTCGGCCTGAGGCTTTCGGCTTCCTTCGATCCGCCGGGCACGCGCAACGGGTCACGTTCGCGCCGGCCGTGCCTCAATCCGGCACCACGTAGAAGACGACCTGCTCGGACTTGATCTTGTTGTCGTCGTCGAGCAGGTACAGATGGGCGGCGGGCACCGTCGTCGATCCCGTCGGCGGGCCGGCCGTCTTCACGGTGACCAGCAAGAGTGCGTTGCGCTCGTCCCCGATGCTCGCGTCGACACGCACGCTGCCCGGCACGACGGTGTCGGCGAACGCGATCAGGCCGGTCATGTAGTCGTCGATGCCGACCGTGTCCGTCCCGGGCAGGCCCTCTATGGTGCTCGTCACGGTGACCTTGACGTCGCCCGCCAGCGCCGCCCGTGCCGCCTCGTAGTCGTGGTTGCTCCAGGCCTCGATATGCGCGAGGGCAGCGGAGACCGCGGGCGATTCCTGTTGGGTCTCGGTGGCCATGTGCTTCTCCTTCCTGTCGGCACGGCGGCTGATCAGCCGCAGCCGCCACGCGAATTGGCTTTCAGAGGGGTAGACACCAGTCGGAGGGGAATCTGGGCGGCGTCGTGCCGCCCAGTTTTCGCGCCGGGTGGGGTCTACATCTGAAGGAGCCTGATGTCGAGGACGAGCCGCGCCGCGAAGACAGAGCGAAGAGGCGCGTCATGCAGGATGCTGGAGTGAATGCCGAGCTGATCGCGATGGCCAGGGCGGGGGACGAGAACGCATTTCGTCAGGTCGTCGAGCCCTTCCGCCGCGAGTTGCTCGTGCACTGCTACCGGATCCTCGGTTCTCCGCAAGATGCCGAAGACGCAGTGCAGGAGACGCTGCTCGCCGCCTGGCGCGGTCTGAGCTCCTTTCAAGAGCGAGCGTCACTACGGACGTGGCTGTACCGCGTCGCCACGAGCCGCTGCCTCAACGCATTGCGCTCCGCGAGTCGGCGCCCTCAGATGGAGAGCGCGATGGAAGAGCCGCCTGACCTGCCCGAGCCGACGCGCCTCGGCGAAGCAATCTGGCTCGAGCCATACCCGGACGCACTGCTCGACGATCTCGAGGGCACGCCGCCCGGTCCCGAGACCGTCTACGAAACGAGGGAAGCCATCTCGCTGGCGTTCGTGACCGCTGTCCAGGTCTTGCCGCCCCGCCAGCGCGCGGTCCTGATCCTGCGCGATGTCCTCGGCTTCCACGCCGGCGAGGTGGCAACGATGCTCGAGTCGACCGAGGAGGCGGTGACGAGCGCGCTCAAACGCGCACGGGCGACGCTCGACGGCAGACTGCAGGCACCGGGAAGCCGCGAGCCGCCTCCACCGCCCCACTCAGCCGCCGAGCGGCGCCTCGTCGACCGGTTCACCGAAGCGTTCGAGAGCAGTGACATCGACGCGGTCGTGGCGCTCCTGACCGAAGACGTACGGCTGACGATGCCGCCGTTGCCGCTCGAGTACAACGGGCGCGAGGCGGCCGCTCGCTTCCTCACGGCTGTGAGCCTTCACCGGCAGCGCAGATATCGGATGATCCCGACACGAGCCAACGGCCAGCCCGCGTTCGGGGTCTACATCTGCGACCCGGGTAGCACGGTCTTCCACGCGATCGGGCTACTCGTGCTCACCCTCGCTGGAGGCGGGATCAGCGAGATGGCCCGCTTCGACACGAGCGTGCTGCCTGCGTTCGGGCTCCCGAGGAAACTGCCGTAACGGCCGCTCGGCGGCAGGGCGTAGGCGACTGTGCTTTCGTCCCAGAAGGCGTGACAGCGTTTCTCACTGCCCGAGCATCAGGAGGCAACCATGCAGATCACCAGGAACAGCATTGAGACATCGGCGGGGCCGACCGAGTGGTTCACGGGCACCGTCTACATCGACGCCGTGGCGACGCCGTCGGCCGGCTCGCGCGTGAACGCGAGCAGCGTCCACTTTACGCCTGGTGCGCGCACCGCGTGGCACACGCATCCGAACGGCCAGACGATCTGGGTCACCGAGGGCATCGGAGTCGCGCAGCGGCGTGGCGGCCCGATAGAGGTGATCCGGCCCGGCGACCGCGTCTTCTTCGAGCCGGGTGAGGACCACTGGCACGGCGCGGCGCCGAGCCGGTTCATGACCCACCTCGCGCTGCTCGATGTCGACGACGAAGGCAGGCCCGCGACCTGGGGCGAGCAGGTCACCGACGAGGAATACGCGGCGGCGCCGTCCGTGGAGTCCTGAGTCAAGCCAGCATCTCGCCCGCGAAGAGCGCGTAGACGGCGGCGCAGCGACGCATGGCCGCCTCGTCGATGAACTCGTTCGGCCCGTGTGAGACGTCGAGGCGGCCTGCGCCGTACGCGTAGGCCGGGATCCCGAGCTGTGCGTACCAGCGGGTTTCGAGCACCCCCGGGCAGAGCTCGAACTTCGGAGGCGCGCCCTCGACCTGCGCGACGCAGCGCGAAAGCGCGACCGATGCGGGATGCGACTCGTCGGTGCTCGCGGACGGCGCGCGCTGCAGAACATCCACCGACACTTCGGCGTCGGCGCTTGCGGCGGCCTCGGCAATCTTGTCGGTCAGACGCGCCGCCTCCTCGTCGAGGTCTTCCTCCGGGTTGAAGCGGCGATCGACCGAGAACCAGGCGAAGCCGGGGACCGCGTTGAAGTTCGCCCCGGCCCCGGCAGAGCCGCCGACGACGAGCATCGAGCCACGTGCGGCGTCGGTCTTCATCGAGAAGGCCGTTCGCTGCTCGAGCAAGTCGTGGGCGAGGGCGCCGAGCGGCTCGGCGACGCGGATCATCTTCTCGAACGCGTTGACGCCGAGATGCGCCTGGCCGACGTGAGCCTCTTTCCCCCGAACCTCGACGCGAAGCGTGATCGCGCCGCGACTCGCATGCCACACGACGCCGGCCGTCGGCTCCGCCGTCAGCATGGCAAGCGCACCGTCATCGATCAGGTTTGCATCGCGCAGGTAACCCGAGCCGGCGGCGCTGCCGGTCTCCTCGTCGCAGACGAGGTGGAGTCGAACGCATCCGTCCGAGAGAAGACCCAGCTGTTGGGCCGCACGGGCGCCGTAGAGCATGCTCACGAGACCGCCCTTCATATCCGCCGTCCCGCGCCCGAAGATCTTGCCCTCCTCCCGCCGCGGACTGAACTGTGCGCCTGATTGTGCCGGGACGACGTCGAAGTGTCCGTGGAAGTACAGGGTCCGCGTCCCCTCTCCCGCGCTCCCTCGCACAACGCACGGTTCCTCGAGCTCGCCTGCCGCCGTCACTTCGATCAACTCGGGCGCCAGATCGAGCTCCTCCATCGCGTCACGCAGAATCCGGCCACAACGGCCAAGGCTGCGGCCGGGCGGATTCTCCGTATCCACTGCCACGAGTTCTTCCACCAGCGCGGCCATCTCGCCGGCACGCGGCTCCAGCCAGCCCTCGAGCTCGGCAGCACGGTCGACCATGGCTTGTTTGGCATTAGACAGCAACGATCACGCCTATCTTTCGGCATCCTGAGCGAGACCGCCCGTCTCATGTCCACGTCCGGCAGGCCCGACGCGCGGTGCAGCGACAGTTTGAGTGCAGGGTTTGGTGGAGCTTTCGCCATTCGCACGCGGCTCAGGTCGGCCGGCGAGCGCCACGACAGAAAGGGGAACACAGGATGAGCAAGCTGAGGTCGACCATCACGATGTCGCTCGACGGCTTCGCGGCCGGCCCCGACCAGAGCGAGGAGGATCCGCTGGGAATCGGCGGGACGGAGCTTCACCAGTGGCTGCTTTCGCTCAAAACGTTCCGCGAGACCCACGGGGAGGAGGGCGGCGAGGTCAACGCGAGCACCCCGATCGCCGAGGAGATCCTCGGCAACGTGGGCGCCACCATCATGGGACGGAACATGTTCGGCGGCGGGCCCGGCGCCTGGGGCGCGGACCCGTGGCAAGGATTCTGGGGAGACGATCCGCCCTACCACCACCCGGTCTTCGTCCTCACCCATCACGCCCGTGAGCCGCTCGAGCTGCAGGGCGGGACGACCTTCCACTTCGTCACCGACGGGATCGAGTCGGCGCTCGAACAGGCCAGGGCGGCCGCCGGCGAGCAGGACGTGTCTGTCGGCGGCGGCGCCTCCGTCGTGAACCAGTATCTGGCCGCGGGACTCCTCGACGAGATGGTGATCTCGGTCGTCCCCGTGATCCTCGGCGACGGGGCCCGGCTGTTCGACGACCTGGGCGAGGCCAAGCCCAAGCTCGAGCAGATCCAGGCGGTCGAGGCGCCCGGCGTCACCCACATCAGGTACGCCCTGGCGAACGGTGACACGATCCGGCGCAGGCTGCAATAGATGACGAAACGGCGGGCTCGAGGCCCGCCGTTTCGGCGAATCGAGAGTCGATTGGTGCTACGAGACGATCGTGGCGGGGGGACCGACGATGAGGACGTCGTCCCCGGGGTCGCCGGGGCTGTCTCCGCCGATGAGCCCACCCGGAGCCTTGTCCTCGCCGTAGAACTGCACCCGGATCACCGCTCCGTGGACGCCGGCGCAGGCGTCGTTCAGGTCGACGTCCACGAGGCTCTTCGAGGTGGCCCCGTTGTCCCAGTCGTCGACAGGCGTCCAGTGGGGGGCCTGACATCGATCCGGACGACGTCGCGGCCCTCGCCGCCTGGACACTGCGACCCGCGCAAGGGCGCAGTCTCGACGTCCAGTACGACGCGAGACGTAACGCCTGGACGCTGCTGGCTTCCGACCCCAACATCCGGATCGTCCGCCACTTCCGAACCGAGCTCGAGGCGGGGGCAGTCGGCCTGGGCCTCGAGATCCGCTAGTTCGGGTCGTCTCTCCAGGCTGTGCGCTTTCTCCCGGACTTCCTCGACGACGAGGTTGCTGCGGCGGTCGACATGCCGGTGTCGACGCGAATGCTCGTCATCGAGGCAATGGATCTCCGTTCCTTCGGCTGAGTCTCGGCAGATCAGGGCGCACTCAGGCCCACCCGGGCGCTCATCGGATGGATGTCGGTGCGAAGCGGCGTGCTGGCACTTGTGGGCCGCCGACTCGAGCACGAGCGGGCACCCGAGTACGAGGAGCGCGCCCGGCAGAAGCGGCTCGTCGCCTCCGTTCGCCGCCCCGAGCTCGGTACGCAGGGAGTCACGACCGCGCTCCCGAAATCGTCGCGGAACGTCTCGCAACGCGTCGGTGAGAGCCGTCGCGGCGCCAACCTGCTCGCGCAGGCTTGGCAGCCCGCGCTCGTCG
>JBKPCT010000133.1:0-5546 GCA_046727515.1 Actinomycetota bacterium
GGCTCGCCCGCATCGACGATCCGCCGGATCTCGCGCCCGCGGGCGCGGAGGAGCGACCGGCGCACGCGACCTCCCGGCCCGGCGACCAAGCTCGACCCGAGCTTCACAACAACGGTCACCGGCGCTGCGTTCCGTCGCCGACGACTCGGTACTGCCGCAGCCAAAGGTCGCGGTAGGTGACGGGCCCGCGCGGCCCCGGAACGCCGTCGACATTGATCCCAGTCTCCGGGGCGCCGGTCAGCTCGAACCCGTCGGTGAACCTCGTAGGTGCGTGCCAGAACGCAGCCGTGCCGCGATACCCGTCGAGAAAGCGCTCTGCGGCCTCGGCGTCCTCGGTGACAATGCCGGCCGCGAGCCCGGATGTCTCGTCGTTCGCGATCCGCAGCGCCTCGCCGATTCCATCGACGAGCGCGACGGTCACCGTCGCGACACGCTCCGGGTCGCTCGCCCACTCGTGTCCGAGCGGAACGTCGAGAGGCTCGCCTCCTTCGCCGCGGACCTCCAATCCGTGCGCCTGGAACAGCTCGAGCAGCGGCTCGAGCACCCCCGACGCGCTGCGATCGACGAGCGCCAGGTTGAGCCGGTTGCAGACGCCCAGCCGGTCGACGCTCGCCTCGGCAAGCGCGAGCGCCTTCTCCCGGGAAGCGGCCGCGTGCACGTAGAGGACTCCTCCGCCCTCCGCGTGCGCGAGCGTACGCACGCCGTTCTGCGCGGCGAGCCGGGCGAGCTCCGCGGTGCTCGGCCCGCTGCCGCGCAGGATTACGAGCGGCACGAGCGACGGCATCGAGACGAGGACACGTGCCCCCTCCCGGTCCGCCGAGCGCACGAGCCCGACTGCCGCCGCCGGCAGCCCGGCTCGTTCGAGCCCGGGACGCAACACGCCGTCGACGAGCGCCGTGACGGTGCGCAGCGCTGCGCCGCCGGTGCGCAGCACCGCCGCGTTCAGGCTCTTCAGCAGCTGCCCCGCGACGTCGAGGGCGACATTCGGCCGCGCCTCGAAGTTGGCGCCGACCGTCCCGATCGGGATTCGCCGCTCGTCCACCACTAGACCGTTGCCGAGCGTGCGCCTGCCGATCTCACGCTCGAGGGGCTCGAGCGCGGCGGTCGCCTCCACCTGGGCGGCAAGCGCGTCCAGGCGCGCCTCGTCGAGGCGGAGCCGGTCGAGCGTGCCCTCATCCACGCGTCCGGTCGCTGCCTCGACGTCGGCCGCGCTGGCTGCGAGCACCTCGGCGCGCTGCTCGCGCAGCATCGCGGCCGCAGCGAGGAGCGCGTCCGCGACGTCGCCGTCCCTCAGTCGGGAGGCCGCCTGCCGCGCAGCGAGCGCCTCCTGCTCGATCTCCTGGCGCAGTGCCACTCTTGTCCTTGGGGATGCCGTCCTCGGCGAGTTGACGTGGCCGGAGGGCCACTTTACTCTTGGAAGCCGCCGATGCAGCGCACGACCGTGAACGCGACCTCGACTCGCCGGTCTAGCGGCCTCTTCGCGTTCGTCTTTGTGCGCTAGCCGGCGCACCGTTCCTCCGTCTCCGCCGGCTAGCTCAGATCACCAGGCGGAGCCAACTGCATCGAGAGAACGGAGGCCCAGACCATGTACACGCAACAGACGATCCCGACCGACCCCTCGCTACCGCCGACGGACATTGCAGCCCTCTATCCCGGCTACTACTGCGACTGTCTTCAGCCGGTTCCCGTCGAGAGCGCGGAGCGAGACGGCGGCCGCGTCACCTACTGCGCGCGCTGCGAGCGTGAGGTGGGAGCCTGAGTGCCGACGCACACCGTCGATGGGCCGGTGAGGCGATCCGCTCGCGGCTAGAAACACACCTGCGTGTCGGGTGCTTCAGAGCCGCACCGAGAAGACGCGCCTTCGTGGGCTCACGCAGGGCGGGCCCGTCGACAGCGCCACGCCGATCCGAAGGCGGCCGCGTTTCGGGCGGTGGAAGACGAGCTCCAGCAGGCCGCTCGTGTGCGGCAGCAGGCTCCGCGCGGCGGGATGCAGGCGGGCAAGCAGACGTCTCGAGCGGCGAATCGTGACCGTTACGCATCGCCGGGCGATCGTCTCCGTAACGTTCCCGCGGTTCGCGACCAGCAGCTCGAGCCGCCGCGGACGCAGGCGTAGGCGCAAGGCCTCCAGCCGGCGGACGATGCGGCCCGGCGCCCGGACGACGACGACCACGCCGAGGCGCATCCGCACTGAGAGCGCGGCGGTGCGGAGCGGGCGTGTGATCAGAAGGACGAGCTGCGGGTGGTCGCCCGGCTCGACGTGAGGCGGGAGTGAGGAGACGACCACGAGAGCGGCGCGCCCGCCGGGCGGGATCGTCAACCGTCGTGGGCGGACGCTGATCCACGACGAGGCGCGTCGCAAGACCCGAGGCCGGCCGCGGAGGTCGAGGCCGTAGCCCGCCTTGACGACCTCGACGGTAACAGGCCGGCTGCCCGTGCTCGTCACCGTCACGACTCGGCGCGCCGTGCCGGCGAGCGCGAGGTGCGCCGGCGAGGCGGCGAGGGAGACCGGCGGCCGTCCGCTGCTCGCGCCCGCCCAGGCAGGCGCGAGCAGGCACGTGGCGGCTGCGAAACAGAGGATCACCGGCCGATCAGCGTGTACATGAGCGTCCCGGAGTAGTGACCGGGCGCCACTAGCGGGATCGGTGCCGCGAAGGCGAGGCTCGTCTGCCACACGTCTCCCGCCCCCGCAGTGTGCGCTGACGAGGTGCCGACCGTGAGGTCGGCTGCGGGCGCAATCGGGATCCCCGCGAGCGCGCCGCCGGCGAGCAAGGGACCGATCTGCGCACCCGCCGGCGCAGAGCCGGAGATCGCAAGCGGCAGGTCCGCCGGCGTGAACGCTGTGCGGTGCACCGTGACCGCGTAGCCCGTCGGGTTGTTGCTGACGACGGTGACGCGCTCGGAGACGGAGGCGGGGACGTCGCCCGCGACGACCGTGCCGAAGCTGATCGTCGGCCGCTCGAGCGCGATCGAGAGGACGGGCTGGATGTCGACGTCCACGGCGGCATCCTGGGAGGCGCTCGCACTCGCCGGCGGCGAGGCGGAGCAGGTCGCCGCCGCGGTCGCCGCGTTCCGGGGCGCGGGCGCGACGGCCGTGAAGTCCGCCGAGTTGACGTTCGTGTCCGTGCAGCCCTCGCCCGCCCGCAGGGCGGCAGTCGCGCTCGACAGCGCAGGCGCGGCACCCGAGCCCTCGTAGTCGGCCGCCGAGCCGTAGCCGACCAGGTCGGCGATCGAAGAGACAGCGGAACAACTGCCGGCGGAGCCGCCGCAGGCCAGCGCCGTCGTGCCCTGGACGAGTGCGACCTTGCCGCCCGAGTTCGCGAAGTTGGTCGTCCCGGTCGTGTCCGGGGTGGGCAGCGTCGACCCGGCCGCGCCGGAGGAGGCGAGCTGGACGAGGTAGTAGTGGCCGGGCTGGATCGCACCGGTGAGCGTGGTTACCGACCACGACGTCGAGGCCGCGGAGGCGTACTGGACCGACCAGCCGGTCAGGTCGGCGGCCGAGGAGCCGCCGTTGAAGAGCTCGACGAAGTCGTTCGTGTAGCTTGCTCCGCTGTTGCCCCCGCCGGCGTAGACCTGGCTTACGAGGAAGCCGCCGGACGAGGAGGCGTGCGCAGCGGGGGTGGCGGCCACGAAGGCCAGGGCGAGAAACGGGACGAGCAGGCGAATCCGGTGCATGGGCGGGCTCCGATCGGAAGGGGAATTGGCGTTTCCCTCCTTGGTAGCCGCCGGCGTCGCGCGGCGCCATTGTCCGTCAGCGACTCGTCACGCTTTCGTCACGTCACCGCCACGGAACCTCGGGCGAGCGATAGAAATTGACCCCGAGCGCGCGCAGCAGCGGGCCCTGGGCTCCCAGCCTCGTCCGGTAGTCGGCCCAGCTCCGCCCGCGCATCGGCGACCAGCCGATCTCTGCAACCCCGATGAGCCGTGGGAAGGCGAGGTACTCCGCATCGGCCATCGACTGCACCGTCTCCGACCAGAGCGGCGCTTCGACCCCGAGCACCGACGCGGCGCCCACGCCCGGAACCTGCCGCACCGGTTCCCACGCGTAGGCGTCACGCACGCTCGTGTAGCCCGCCCACTTCAGGCCGAGCTGCGTCGACTCGGCGTACTTCATGTCCAGGTAGGCGTGGTCGGCCGGGGACATGATCACCTTCACGCCCCGAGCGGCCGCCCGCGCGGACAACGCGGATCGACCGGCATCGATATTCCAGTGCTGCACGACCGTCGAGCGGTACAGCTCGACCCGGCCGATCTCCTCCCAGCCGATCATCCGCTTGCCGTGCGAGCGGACGATCTCCTGCACCCGCCGCACGAACTTCACGTAGTCGGCGGGCTTGGTCGCCGCCGCCTCGTCGCCGCCGATGTGGATGAACGGCCCAGGTGTGAGCCGCGCGAGCTCGCCGACGACGTCCGAGACGAAATCGTACGTGAGCGGCTTGTCGACGCAGAGCGAGCTGAAGCCGACCTCGATCCCGGTGTACAGAGGCGTCGCCTTCCCGTCGCAGGCGAGCTTCGGGTAGGAGGAGAGCGCCGCGTGAACATGCCCGGGCATGTCGATCTCCGGCACGACCTGGACATAGCGCGCCGCTGCGTAGCGAACGATGTCCGAGTACTCGCGCCCGGTGTAGTAGCCGCCCTTGCCGCCGCCGACCTGCGTGCTCCCGCCGTGTGTGGCGAGCCGCGGCCAGGACGAGATCGCGATCCGCCAGCCCTGGTCGTCGGAGAGATGAAGGTGGAGGCGGTTGAGCTTGTAGAGCGCCATCAGGTCGACGAAGCGCTTGACGTCGCGCGCGGGCCGGAAGTGCCTGGCAACGTCGAGCATCGCCCCGCGCCAGCCGAATCGCGGGCGGTCTCGGATGCGCACGGCCGGGATCCGCCGGCCGCCCAGCAGCTGGCGGACTGTCTGGACGCCGTAGAAGAGACCGGCCGGGGCATGCGCCACGAGCTTCACCCCCGACGGGGCGACCGTCAGCTCGTAGCCCTCGTCGCCCAGCCGGGCCGGGCCGCCGAGCTCGAGCGAGATCGGCGCGGGCGCGCCGGCGACCTTCACGCCGAGAATGCCCGCGAGCGCCATCGCGATCCGGCGTGTCTCCGGCGTCGAGGGCGAGACGGACACCGTGGCCGAGTCGCGGACGACGAACGCACCGGTGCCGGGCGTCGCCGCCACCGGCTTCGGAACGACGGCGACCTGCACTTACGCGACTGCGGCCGCGACCGCCGCGCCCCGGGTCAGGCTCGCGCCGGTCTCCGGGTCGAAGAAGTAGAGCTGCGAGTTGTCGACTGCCAGCCGCAGCGGAGCGCCGGCGCGTGCCTCGGTGCGGGACGCGACTCTCGCGTTCCACAGCGACTGGTCGTCGGCGAGGAGCGCCTCGTCCTCGTGGTCGGCGGCGGCGCGCAGTTCCTCCGCTTCGACCTTCGGCGCGTCGAGCGGGAAGATCACGTGCGTGTCGGAGCCGAGCTCCTCGAGCACGAGCACATCGACGTCGATCGTCGGGAGGGTCGGGTCGGCATAGGCCGCGTCCTCGAAGGCCTCGGGACGAATCCCGAGG
>JBKPCT010000134.1:0-8889 GCA_046727515.1 Actinomycetota bacterium
GTCAGCTTGCGCTCCTTGTCGCGCAGCGACGCCGCCTTCTCGAACTCCTGGTTCTCGATCGCGTCTTCCTTGTCCTTGCGGACCTTCTCGATCTCCTCCTCGAGCTCGCGGTAGCGCGGCGGCGCGGTCATCGTCTTGATCCGCATCCGGGAGGCGGCCTCGTCGATGAGGTCGATCGCCTTGTCAGGAAGGTGCCGGTCCTGGATGTAGCGGTCGGCGAGAGCGGCGGCCGCGTACAGCGCCTCGTCGGTGATCTTGCAGCGGTGGTGCGCCTCGTAGCGGTCGCGCAGCCCGCGGAGGATCTGGACGGTGTCGTCGACCGACGGCTCGTCCACGCGCACCTGCTGGAAGCGCCGCTCGAGGGCGGCATCGCGCTCCAGGTACTTGCGGTACTCGTCGAGCGTGGTCGCACCGATCGTCTGCAGCTCGCCCCGGGCGAGCGCCGGCTTCAGGATCGAGGCGGCGTCGATCGCGCCCTCGGCGGCGCCGGCGCCGACGAGGTTGTGCAGCTCGTCGATGAACAGGATGATGTCGCCGCGCTGGGTGATCTCCTTCATCACCTTCTTCAGGCGCTCCTCGAACTCGCCGCGGTACTTCGAGCCCGCCACCAGCGCTGCCAGGTCGAGCGTGTAGATCTGCTTTCCCTTCAGGAGCTCGGGAACGTTGTTCGACGAGATCCGGGCGGCGAGGCCCTCGACGATCGCGGTCTTGCCGACGCCGGGCTCGCCGATCAACACCGGGTTGTTCTTCGTGCGGCGCGACAGGATCTGCATCACGCGCTCGATCTCGGTCTGGCGGCCGACCACGGGGTCGAGCTTGGCCTCGGCCGCGAGTTTCGTCAGATTGCGGCCGAACTGATCGAGGAGCTTCGAGCTCTTCGACTTGTCCGGCGGCCCGCCGGAGGAGCTCCCCTGCTGGCGGCGGCCGGGGCCGGAGAGCATGCGGATGATCTCGTTGCGGATCTTCTCGGCATCGGCGTCGAAGTCCAGGAGGATCCGAGCGGCGACGCCCTCGTTCTCGCGCACGAGGCCGAGCAGGATGTGCTCGGTGCCGATGTAGTTGTGGCCGAGCGAGAGCGCCTCGCGCAGCGCCAGCTCGAGCACCTTCTTCGCGCGCGGCGTGAACGGGATCTGACCGGTCGTGACCTCGTCGCCCTGGCCGACGATGCGCGCGACCTGCGCGCGGACCTCTTCGACGGTGATGTCGAGGGATTCGAGGACCCGCGCGGCCAGCCCTTCCTCCTCGCGTAGGAGGCCGAGCAGGATGTGCTCGGTGCCGATGTAGTTGTGCTTGAGGGCCCTGGCCTCGTCCTGGGCGAGAACGACGACCTGGCGAGCCCTCTCCGTGAACCGTTCGAACATCTGGAGAGCCATTGTACCGGAGGGCCATCAGGCGCCCAGCGGCCGCGCTCGAGGGCCGAACGCTCTGACCCGGCCGTCAGAATGGAAGGAGTGAGGGTCTCAGCGAAGGCCGATTACGCACTCCGCGCGTGCGTAGAGCTCGCCGCGGCCGACGGCGGCGGCGCGGTCAAGGGCGAGCGGATCGCCCAGGCCCAGGAGATTCCGCTCAAGTTCCTCGAGAACATCCTCGGCGACCTGCGTCACTCCGGGCTCGTCCGCAGCCAGCGCGGCGTCGAGGGCGGCTACTGGCTGGCCAGGCCGGCGACGCAGATCACGCTCGCCGAGGTGATCCGCGCGGTCGAGGGCCCGCTCGCGAACGTGCGGGGCGTCCGGCCGGAGTCGATCGAGTACGCCGGCTCAGCCGAGGCGCTGCGCGAGGTGTGGGTGGCGGTGCGGGCGAGCCTGCGGTCGGTCCTCGAGCAGGTGACCCTCGCCGACGTCGCACGCGGCGAGCTGCCCGCGGAGGTCCGGGAGCTCGTCGCTGACCCGGAGGCCTGGGCGCCGCATCCCTAGAGTCCTCACTCCGGCCGATACGAGCTACCTCGTGCCCGCGATCGCCACCTACGCGAAGCTCGTCTGGCGCGTGGGCCGGACGTAGACGATCTGGCCCTGCTGGAGCTCGAGCACCGCTGCCTCGTCACGCGTCAGCTGGGCGGACAATGCCTCGCCGTCGTCACGCACGAGCTCGACACGGACGTCGAAGCCGAGGTGGACAAGGCGGACGACCATCGCCTCGCGGGTCGTCCCGTTCGGGGTCAGGCTGATCTCGAGGTCGTGCGGACGCACGAACGAGTCGCCGAGGCGGTTGACCGCGCCGACGAACTCCATCACGAACTCGTTCGCCGGATGCTCGTAGAGCTCGACGGGGCCGGCGACCTGCTCGATCTCGCCGTGGTTCATCACCGCGACCGTCTCGGCGACCTCCATCGCCTCCTCCTGGTCGTGAGTGACGATCACGGTCGTCGTGTGCGTCTCGTCGTGGAGGCGCCGTAGCCACGCGCGCAGCTCCTTGCGCACCTGCGCGTCGAGCGCGCCGAACGGCTCGTCGAGGAGCAACACCTTCGGATCGACGGCGAGCGCGCGGGCGAGCCCCATCCGCTGCCGCTGACCGCCCGAGAGCTGCGCCGGGTACCGGTTCGCGAAGCCCTCGAGCTGGACGAGCTCGAGGAGCTCCTGCACGCGCTTCTGGACCTCCGCCTTGGGCCGCTTCCGGATCTTCAGCCCGAACGCGACGTTGTTCCAGACCGTCATGTGCTTGAACGCTGCGTAGTGCTGGAAGACGAAGCCGATTCCGCGGTCCTGGGGCGCGACCTCGGTGACATCCTCGTCGGCGAGGTGTACCGCGCCCGTGTCCGGCTGCTCGAGCCCCGCGATGATTCGCAGGAGGGTGGACTTGCCGCTCCCGCTCGGGCCGAGGAGCGCCACGAGGGACCCGCTCTCCACCTCGAGCGAGACGTCGTCGAGGGCGACGAAGTCGCCGAAGCGTTTGGAGACATTGCGGATCGAGATGCTCAACGCCTACCCATGTTCCTCTCGGGGCCGGATGAGGGTCATCGAGACGAGGACGATCACTGCGATCACCGCGAGCATGAGCGAGATCGCGTACGCCCCCGCCTGGTCGAAGGTCTCGTAGCGTTCCTGGACGCGCAGCGTAGCGGTCTCCGTCTGACCCTGGAGCCGGCCGGAGACGACCGCGACGGCGCCGTACTCGCCGAGGCACCGTGCCGTTGTGAGGATCACGCCGTAGATGACCGCCCAGCGGATCGAGGGAAGCGTGATCCGCCAGAAGGTCTGCCAGCTACGGGAGCCGAGCGTCCGCGCCGCCTGTTCCTGCTCGTCACCGATCTCGCGCAGCGTCGGGATTACCTCACGCGCGACGAACGGGATCGAGACGAAGATCGTCGCGATCACCATCGACGGCAGCGCGAAGAGCACCTGAACGCCGCGGTCCTGCAGCCAGCCGCCGAACCAGCCGTCGCGACCGTAGAGCAGGTAGAGCGACAGGCCGACGACGACCGGCGAGAGCGCGAGCGGCAGGTCGATGAAGGCGTTCAGGAGCCCCTTGCCGGGGAAGTTGCGGCGCACGATCGCGAGGCCGCAGACGATCCCGAAGACCGTATTCACCGGCACCGCGATCGCGGTGATGATCAGCGTCAGCTTGAAGGCGTGGATCGTGTCCGGGGACGTGAGCGCGTCCCACGCCGGCTGCACGCCGTGCTCGAACGTCCGCCAGAACACCATCGCCAGCGGCCCGAGCAGGATCACCGCCAGGTAGAAGAACATCAGGCCGCGCGGCAGGTACCTACGCACGGTCGTGCCTCGTCGCGAAGTGGCGAATCACGCCGATGGTCAGGAGTAGAGCGAAGGAGAGCACGAGCAGCACGACGGCCGCCGCGGCCGCGCCGGCCTGGTCGCCGCTCTCGATCCGCCCGAAGATGTAGACCGAAGAGACCTCGGTCTTGTAGGGCAGGTTGCCCGTGATGATCACGAGCGAGCCGAACTCGCCGACCGCCTTCGCGAGCGCGAGCACGGCGCCGGAAAGGATCCCGGGGAGAATGTTCGGGAAGACGATCCGGCGGAACGTCTTCAACTCGGAGGCACCGAGGGAGTGCGCCGCCTCCTCCATCTCGGTGTCGAGCTCCTCGAGCACGGGCTGAACGGTGCGGACGACGAACGGCAGCGTGACGAACATCAGGCAAAGCAGGATGGCCGTGCGCGAGTAGGCGACGTCGACGCCGATCGGCGAGCGCGGCCCGTACAGGGCGAGCAGCGTCAGGCCGGCGACGATCGTCGGCAGCGCGAAAGGCAGGTCGATCACCGCGTTGACGACCGACTTCCCGCGGAAGCGGTCGCGGACGAGCACCCAGGCCGTGATCGTCCCGAGCACGGCGTTGAGCACGACGACGACGAACGACATGCCGAGCGTCAGCTTCAGGGCGGCCATCGCCTCCGGGCTCGTGACCGCGTCCCAGAAGCCGCCCGCCCCGTCCTTGGTCGAGGCCCAGGTCAGCGCGGCCATCGGGAGGATGACGAAGATCGAGAGGAACGTCGTGATGAAACCGAGCGACAGGGCCGTTCCGGCCCTGTCGCTGCCCGCTACGCGTGGAACGCGCTCGATTGCTGCGGCGTCTGCGCTAGCCAGTGGCGCCGCCAACCTTCCGCTCGATCGTCGCCATCACCCCGCGGTCGGGGTCGAAGAAGTCCTTCTGCACGCGCGCCCAGCCGCCCAGACCGAGCTGGTCGATCGTGAACTGACCGGGCCGGACCGGGAACTTCTTCCGGTTCTTGGCGAGGACGCTCTTCACGATCGGCCGGTAGCCACGGTCGGCGAAGACCTGCTGGGCGGCCGGCGTCTTCAGGAAGCGGATGAACGAGTTCGCGACATCCTTGTTGGAGCTCGACTTGATCACCGCGATCGGGTTCTCGATCAGGATCGTCGAGCGCGGGACCACGTACTGCACCTTCTGGCCGGCGAGCTGGGCGCCGATCGCCTCGTTCTCGTACGTGAGCAGGACGTCGCCCTTGCCCGACAGGAACGTGTTCAGGGCGTCACGGGCGCTCTTGTCCTGGACGGCGACGTGCTGGAAGAGCTGCAGCAGCTTCGCCTGCGCCTGCGGCCTCGTCTTCCCGAGCTTCCGCCAGGCCCCGTAGGCGGCCATCACGTTCCAGCGGGCGCCCCCGGAGGTGAAGGGGTTCGGCGTGATCACCTGGACGCCGGGCCTGAGCAGGTCGTCCCAGCTGCGGATGTGCCTCGGGTTGCCGTCCCGGACGGCGAAGACGACGAGCGAATCCGTGACTATCCCGCGGTAGGACTGGCGGCTCCAGCGCGAGTCGACGAGGCCGGCCTTGACGAGCGTGTCGATGTCCGGCGCCAGCGACAGCGCGACGATGTCCGCCTTCAGCCCCGCCTGGACGGCGCGGGCCTGGTCGCCCGAGGCGCCGTACGACTGGGTGAAGGAGACGTCCTTGCCCTGGGGCGTCGCCTGGAACATCGGAATCAGCTTCGCGTAGGCCTCACGAGGCGTCGAGTACGCGACGAGGGACAGCGTCGTGCCCTTCTGGGCGGCACCCGCCACCGCCGCCGGGACGAGTGCGAAGACAGCGACAAAAGTAACAACAATTCGCTTCATGCATCTCCCTTATCTCTCGATCTTTCCTACTGACTTGATCGAGAATAGGCGTAGCCTCGGACGCCGTCAAGCGAGAACCGCCCCAGCGATCTCGGCGCGCGGCGAACGCCGCGGTTTCCACATCAGTGTCTGGCACTCGAGGGGGGACGCGACCGTGACAATCTGTGCACAGGCCTCCGCTAGGCTTGCTCCCCGTGAGCGGCAAGGCGCTCGTTACCGGCGGGGCTGGGTTCATCGGCTCGCACCTCTGCGAGCGCCTGGTCGAGGATGGTTGGGAGGTCTACGCGCTCGACGACCTCTCCACCGGCTCGATCAAGAACGTCGAGGCGCTCACCCCGCGTGGCGATTTCCACCTCGTCGTCGACTCTGTGCTGAAGCCGGCCGTCGTCAACGAGCTCGTGCACAAGTGCGACGTCGTCTACCACCTGGCGGCGGCCGTCGGCGTCCGGCTGATCGTCGAGCAGCCCGTGCACACCCTCGTGACGAACCTCGGCGGTACCGAGACGGTGCTCGACCACTGCAACCGCTTCGGGAAGCGCGTGCTCGTCGCGTCGACCTCGGAGGTGTACGGCGACCATCGGGAGGAACTTCCGCTCGAGGAGACCGCCCGCCGCATCTACGGGCCGACGACCACTCGGCGCTGGGCGTACGCCGACTCGAAAGCGATGGACGAGTTCCTCGCGCTCGCCTACCACCAGGAGCGCGGCCTCGACGCCGTGATCGTGCGCCTGTTCAACACCGTCGGCCCGCGCCAGAGCGGCATGTACGGGATGGTGGTCCCGCGCTTCGTCGAGCGGGCGCTCGCGAACGGCCCGCTCGAGGTCCACGGCGACGGAACACAGACGCGCTGCTTCTGCCATGTCCAGGACACGGTGCGCGCGCTGATCGGCCTGATGGGCGAGCCGTCGACGTCGGGTGAGATCTACAACGTCGGCTCGGAGGAACAGATCCGGATCATCGACCTGGCCCGGCGCGTGATCGCCGCGACCCGCTCGAGTTCAGAGCTCGAGTACGTCGATTACGACCGCGTCTACGGCCAGGGGATCGAGGACATGCTCCACCGCATCCCGTCCATCGAGAAGGTCTCCGGCGCGATCGGCTGGCGGCCGGACCGCACCCTCGACGAGATCCTCGCCGACGTGATCGACCACGTGAAGACGGCCCCGGCACTGGCCGAAGTCAGCTAGCGGACGGCGCTTGCCTTCGCGGCGGCCAGGCGTCGGAGATCGACGGTGACTACCATCCTCTACTCGGCGGATTACGAGCTCTACCTGGGCGAGAGCCTCCTGCCCGAGACCGAGGTGCTCGTCGAGCCGACGATCGCCCTGCTCGCCGCCTGCGAGCGGCTCCGAGTGCCGCTCACGCTCTTCTGTGACGTCGCCTGCCTCTGGCGCTACCGGGAGGAGGGCGACGACGCGTTTCCGGACGCGGCCGAGGCGCAGCTCCGCGACGCAGTGAGGCGCGAGCACGACGTGCAGGCGCTCCTTGAACCCCAGTGGCTACAGGCCACGCGTGAGAACGGCCGCTGGCGCGCGCCCGCAGAGAAGTTCGTCGTCGGGTCACTCGACGACCCCGCTCCGCTCCTCGCCCGAGCGAAGGAGTACCTCGAGGAACTGCTGCAGCCGGTCGACCCCTCCTATTCGTGCATCGCGCTCCGGGCCGGCCGCTACCGGTTGCAACCGGCCTACCAGCGCGTGTTCGCGGCCTTGCACGAGACCGGCTACAAGGCCGACTCGAGCGTCCTGCCGGGGCTCGCCCTCCGGGACAAGATCGGCCGGGTCGACTTCCGCGGCTGGCGCTGGCCGGAGAAGGGCGGCGTCATCTACGACGTCTACGAAGTACCGATCGCCACGGCCCGCTTCGGCCCGCCGAATGCGCTTTTCCAGTGGCTCAGCCGTCCCGCGCAGAGGAAGACCCGCGGGGGGGCGATCCAGGTCGGGTCAGGGGCAAAGGGACCGTTGCTCGATGGGCTCTTCCGCCTCTATCCGCTCGAGCTCGAGGCAGACGCTCGCCGCCTGGAGCAGATCACGCGGCGCTATCTGCGACGGGTGGGAAAGGATGTCGAGTTCGCGTTCAGCATCCATCCGACCGCGGTGGCCGAGCCCGAGCTCGAGGCGCTGGCCGCCTACCACGACTGGCTCGACCGCCAGTACGACGTCGAGGCGCTCACCTTTCAAGAGCTCGTTGCCCGGTCGGCGGAGGAGACGCATTAGTCCCGGACGTGACCGCTGCCGGCGAATAGGATTTGCGCCGGGAGAGTGACACACCGCGCATCTTCAACTGCGGTTTGGTTCGTCGTGGCGGCGCTCCTGCTGGGCGTGCCTCACGCAGCCGCCGGAGGCGAGGCCTCGCGTGCCGCTGCGCCCGGCAACTCCTGGATCGGTTTTGCGACGAACACCTTCTGGCTACCCCAGACGGAGGGCTACAGCTATCTCAGCCGCCTCCGCGCCGGCGGGATCCGCTGGATCCGCGAGGACTTCAACTGGGCCCTGCTCGAGCCGCACCGTGGACGGTACGTCTGGACGGTGACCGACGCGTTGATGCGCAATGCATCGCTGCTCGGCATCCACGTGCTCGCCACGGCTGCGTACTCGCCCGCGTGGGCGAGCGGACACGCCGAGAGCGACAAGTACCCGCCCACGAACGTCGCCGACTACGCGAGGTTCGTTCACGCGGTCGCTGACCGTTACGGCGTCCGCGGCACGTTCTGGCGCCTGCATCCGCGCCTCGCGCCTTCGCCCGTCACGGCGATCGAGCTCTGGAACGAGCCGTGGATCGGGGAATTCTGGGAGTCCGCGCCGGATCCGGCGGTCTATGCGCGCCTCGTCCGGGCCGCCGCGGCAGCCGTGAAGGCTCGGCACCCGGGGATCACGATCCTCGCCTCGGGGGACATCAACGACCTGAATCCAACCTGGTTCAGGTCACTGCTGCGCGCCGACCCGGCGCTGTGGCGCTCGAACCTTGTCGATGCGTGGAGCGTCCATCCCTACTGCCACGCCGACAGTCCCTTCGTCAGTGCACTCCCGGCGCCCGAGACCTTCGATCGAGTGCTGCTGACGCGAGCTCTCGCTCGTCAGATCGGCGCCGGCAAGCCTCTCTGGATCACCGAGTTCGGCTGGAGAACCGACCAGGGTGACCCGGATGCCGTTAGTGAGGACACGCAGGCAAAATTCATCCACGACGCGCTCGTTCGAGTGAGGACGAAATGGGCGTCGTTCATCACGCGGGCTTTCGTCTATACCTGGACGAAACCCGAACTGGAAGACGACTACAACCTGCTCAGGCCGGACAGCTCCGCGCGTCCCGCGTGGCTGGTGGTCCAACAGCTGATCCAGAGCTGGAGCTTCACCCGGCTGCCG
>JBKPCT010000135.1:0-10559 GCA_046727515.1 Actinomycetota bacterium
CGTTGGGTCGATTACGCTGTGATCGCCGTGGTCGCGCTCGCCGCGGCGTGGCTGCTGTTCCACCTACTCTGGGGGAGATCCGCCCGCGGTGCCGATGATCCCGCTCGTTGACGTCAAGGCGCAGTACGCGCCGCTGATCCCCGCGCTCAAGGATCGCATCGCCGGCGTGATCGAGTCCGGTCGCTTCATCCTCGGGCCGAACGTCTCCGCCTTCGAGGAGGAGGCCGCCGCCTACCTCGGCGTCCCGGCGACGATCGGCGTGGCGAACGGGACCGACGCACTCGTGCTCGTGCTCGACGCGCTGGGCATCGGGCCGGGGGACGAGGTGATCTGCCCGTCGTTCACGTTCTACGCGACGCCCGAGTCGATCGTGCGCCGCGGCGCAACGCCTGTCTTCGCGGACATCGACCCGGCGACGACGAACCTCGATCCTGAGGACGTCGCCGCGCGGATCACGCCCAGGACGAAGGCGATCATGCCCGTCCACCTCTTCGGCCGCCCGGCGCCGCTCGCGGAGCTCGCCGCGCTCGGCGTGCCGCTCGTCGAGGACGCCGCCCAGGCGTTCGGCGCGGACGGCGTCGCGACCGTCGGCGTCGCGTCGACGTTCAGCTTCTTCCCGACGAAGAACCTGTTCGCCCTCGGCGACGGCGGGCTCGTCGCCGCGACCGACGAGGAGCTCGGCGAGCGCATCCGGCTGCTCCGCTTCCACGGCTCGCGCGACAAGGTCGGCTTCGAGCTCGTGGGCTACAACTCGCGCCTCGACGAGGTCCAGGCCGCGGCGCTGCGCCTCTTCCTGCCGCAGCTCGCCGGCTGGAACCGGGCCCGCCGCGAGGCGGCCGCGCGTTACACCGAGCTCGGTCTGGGGGAGATATGCGAGCTGCCGGCCGACGACGGCAGGCACGTCTACCACATGTACGTCGTGCGCACCCAGGAGCGCGACCGGCTCGCCGCCGCGCTCGCCGCTGCTCAGATCTCCTGCGCGTCGTACTACGTGACCCCGATGCACCTGCAGCCGGCGATGCGGTTCCTCGGCTGGGAGGAGGGGTCGCTGCCGGAAACCGAGCGTGTCGCGCGGGAGAACCTCGCGCTGCCGATGTGGGCCGGGATCGACGCCGACACGCAGGAGCGGATCGTCACGGTGATCCGTGAGGCGGCGCCGGCGCGGAGCGCGATGTGATCTCGCTGCCGATCACCAGGCACCGCGTCTGGCAGCTCGTGGTCGACGGCGGCCTCGTTGCGGCCGCGTGGTACCTCGCGTTCCGGCTCCGCTTCGACCCGAGGATCCCGCCCTACTACCACACGATGTTCACGCGGACGATCTGGGTCGTCCTCCTGATCCAGCTCACGGTCTTCGTCCTCTTCGGCTTCTACAACCGCTGGTGGCGCTACGTCTCGACGCGCGACATGTGGGGTGCGGCGCGGGGCGTCACGGTCGCGTGCCTCGTCTCGAGCGTGGTCGTCTACTTCGTGAACCCGGTGCAGCAGGTGCGCCTGCCGCGGTCGGTGGCGATCATGGACTGGCTGCTCCTGCTCGCGTTCGTCGCCGGCGCGCGAATGCTCGCCCGCACGCTGATGGAGCGCCCCTCGGCCCGCGGCCTCGTCGCGCGCGGTCGGGAGGTGATCGTCGTCGGTGCCGGCGACGCTGCGCAGCTGATCATCAAGGAGCTGCTGAAGAGCCCGTCACTCGGGTACACGCCGATCGGCCTCGTCGACGACGACCCGCGCAAGAAGAACCTGCGCGTCCACAACGTGCGGGTGCTCGGCACGACCGACGAGCTGCCGCGGCTGCTCTCCGAGAATCGCCCCGACGAGGTGCTGATCGCGATCCCCTCCGCCTCGGGGGACGTGCGCCAGCGGATCGTCGACATCACGCGCGAGGCAGGCGTCCCGGTGAAGACGCTCCCGGGCATCTACGAGCTGATCTCGGGTGACGTCGACCTCGCCGTCCAGATCCGACCGGTGCAGGTCGAGGACGTCCTCGGCCGCGAGCCCGTCGAGGTCGACCTCCGGGCCGTCGCCTCGTACCTTGCCGACGCGACCGTTCTCGTCACCGGCGCCGGCGGCTCGATCGGCGCCGAGCTCTGCCGGCAGATCGCGCGCATCGGCTGCAGGCGGCTGATCCTCGTCGACCAGGGCGAGACGGCGCTCTTCGAGATCGAGCGCGAGCTGGTCTCCGAGCGTGGCTTCGCGCCGAGCGTTCCGGTTCTCGCCGACGCCGGCAACCAGCCGAAGATGCGACACGTCTTCGAGCGCTACACCCCCGGAGTCGTCTTCCACGCCGCCGCCTACAAGCATGTGCCCCTGATGGAGGCGAACCCGCTCGAGTCCGTCCGCAACAACACGCTGGCGACCCGGGTGATCGCCGAGGTTGCGATCGAGTTCGGCGCCGAGCGCTTCGTGCTGGTCTCGACCGACAAGGCGGTCAACCCGAAGACGGTGATGGGGCAGTCGAAGGCGGTGTCCGAGTGGATCGTCGAGGCCTACGGTGCGCGCGACGACATCTCGACGCGCTTCGTCGCCGTGCGCTTCGGGAACGTGCTCGGTTCCTCGGGCAGCGTGATCCCGATCTTCCGCCGTCAGATCGCGCGGGGCGGGCCGGTGACGGTCACGCATCCGGAGATGACGCGGTTCTTCATGACGATCCCGGAGGCGGTGTCGCTGATCGTCCAGGCCGGGTCCATCGGCCGCTCCGGCCAGGTGTTCGTGCTCGACATGGGCGAGCCGGTCTCGATCGTCGAACTCGCGCGCAGCATGATCCGCCTCTCCGGCAAGGAGCCGGACCGCGACGTCGCGATCGAGTTCGTCGGCGTCCGCCCGGGCGAGAAGCTGCACGAGGAGCTCTGGGGCGGCGGCGAGTCCATCGGCGATACGTCGCATCCGAAGATCCTCGCGGTGACGCGCGCGGCGATCGACGCGGCGTGGCTCGAGGAGGAGCTCGCCGAGCTCGAGCGCCTGGTCGCCGGGGGCGAGACGCTGGAGCTCGTGTCCACGCTCGGCGCGATGATGAAGGCACCTCGGCGCGTTGGCGCGGCTTCCGTCCAAGATCGCGTCGGGTAACGGGACCCCGCGGCAGCCCACGCGGCTGACGCGCGGGCGCGTGCTGCTCGGCATCGTCGTCGTCTTTCTGCTCGGAGGCCTGGCGACTGCCCTCGACCTCCGTTTCGTGATCAGGGGCAAGGCACGAGTCGTCCAGCCGAACTCGCTGCTCGTGCTCGATGCGGGAACGCTGGAGACGGTTCGGGACGTTCCAGGCGGCAAGCTGCCGCCCCATCAGTCGGTGGCCCGGAGCAGCGGCCTCGTTTGGACGGTCGACCGGGAGCGGAACAGGCTGGTTGCGAGGGCGGCCGGAACCTCGCCCGAGTCGAGAAGCGTCGTGCGAGAGGTCGTCGTCGGCACGGGCCCGATCGGCGCCGCGATCGGGTTCGGCGCGGCGTGGACGGCGAACGCCGAAAACGGCTCGGTCACACGAGTCGAGATCGCCGGCACGAACGTCGAGACGATTGGACTGAGCGACCAGCCTTCGGCGATCGCCGCGGGATCGGGCTACGTCTGGGTCCTCAGCGCTCGCACCAAGAAGGTGATCAGGATCGATCCCAGGAGGAACGAGGTCACGAAGACGCTGCGCCTCACGAGCGCGCCGCGCGACGTCGTCGCACGCACCGGGCGGGTCTTCCTGCAGATCGGCGACTGACACAGTTCCGGCACAGACGCCGGCGGACCGCCTCCATAGCATTGCCGTATCGAGCTGAACGCCGAACAGCGGCGGGCGGTCGAAACCGTCCGCGGACCGGTCTGCATCCTCGCCGGAGCGGGGTCGGGCAAGACGACGACGATCACGCACCGGATCGCGAACCAGGTCGCCTCGGGTGCGTTCGCGGCGACGCAGATCCTGGCGGTGACGTTCACGGACAAGGCCGCCGGCGAGATGCGCGGGCGGCTCGAGACGCTCGGCGTGACCGGCGCGCGGGCGAGCACGTTCCACTCTGCCGCCCTGTCGCAACTGCGGTACTTCCGCCCGGACGCGGTCGGGAAGATCCTCGCTTCGAAGGCGCTGCTCGTCTACAACCTCGTCCGCGCGCTGCCACCGCCGTTCAAGTTTCGGGCGGCCGGCGACTTCGCGACTGAGATCGAGTGGGCCCGTAACCGCCGCATTCCGCCGTCCCGCTATCTCGACTCGCTCGACGACCACTCACCGCCCGTGCCGGGCGATGTGATGAAGCGCGTGTACGAGCGTTACGAGCTCCTGAAGCGGGACCAGGGGCTGATGGATTTCGAGGATCTGCTCGAGCGGACGATCGACGTCTTCGCGGACGACCGGGTCGCGGCGGAGTTCCACGAGCGCTACCGCGCCTTCACGGTCGACGAGTACCAGGACGTCAACCTGCTCCAGCAGACGCTGCTCGACGCCTGGCTCGGCCCGCGCGACGACCTCTGCGTCGTCGGCGACGACTACCAGTCGATCTACGGTTTCACAGGCGCGACCCCCGAGTACTTGCTCGGGATGGCGGGGCGCTTCCGGCGCGCGGCGGTGATCCGGCTCGAGGAGAACTTCCGCTCGAGCCCCGAGGTGCTGGGGCTCGCGAACCGCCTCGTGCCGAAGCTCGGCGGCGCGGAGAAGGTGCTCCGGCCGGTGAGGGCCGGTGGTCCCGACCCCGAGGTGCGCCCGTTCGCTACGCCCGCGGCGGAAGCGGCGTTCCTTGTCGAGCGGATCCGTGGCGCCGGGTGCCCGCTCGAGGAGATCGCCGTCCTCGCCCGGACACACGCGCGGCTGGCCGACTTCGAGGCTGTGCTTGCGGAGGCAGGCATCGCGCACCAGGGCGCCGCGTTGCTGACGCGTGATGCGGCGCGTCGCGTGCTGAAGATTCTCGATCCCTCCGCCCCCACGACGCAGGTGCGTGGGATTGCGCTCGACCTCGGCTGGTCGCCGCGACGGCCCGAGGAGAGCCTCGGCGAGCGGGAGGAGACGCGGCAGCGAGACCTCGCCCGCCTCGTCCGGCTGGCCGAGGAGATCGGCGGTACAGGCGCCGACTTTCGCGCCGAGCTGGAGCGGCGCTTCGGAAACGGCGGCCGGTCACGAAGGGGTGTGCACCTGCTCACCTACCACGGCGCGAAGGGGCTCGAGTTCGAGCTCGTCCTGCTGCCGCGGCTCGAGGAGAAGGAGCTGCCGACGAAGCTCGCGCGTAGAGCCGCGGAGATCGACGAGGAACGCCGGCTCTTCTACGTCGGCATGACGCGGGCGAGGCGCGGGCTCGCGATCACCTGGGTGCGGAAGCCGAGCCGGTTCCTCGCCGAGCTGACGCCCGAGGCGGCGGTCGCCGAGCCGGCGATGGCCGGAAGCGTCGCCTGCAAAGCCGGCGAGGCCCGGCCGCCGGATCCCGGGCCGCCTACGGCGGTCCGGAGGGGTCTCGAGGCGCTGAAGGCGTGGCGGCTCGAACGCGCCCGCCGTGACGAGGTGCCGGCGTACCTCGTCTTCCACAACTCGACGCTGGAGGAAATAGCCGGCCGCCGGCCGCGGAGCCTCGCGGAGCTCGCCGCAGTTCCCGGCGTCGGGCCCACCAAGCTCGAGCGTTACGGGGAGGAGCTCCTAGCCGCGCTCGCCGAGCAGCAGGTCGAGCAGCACGTTCGGGTCGCGTCGTAGGCGCTCGGCGCGCGGCGGGAGCGCGTCGAGGTCGAGCTGCCCCGGGTTGTGGAGCTGCACGAGCCGTCGCTCGCGGATCAGCTGCTCGTCGACCGCGCCCAGTCGGCCCGAGAACGTCGTGAAGACGGGCGTTCCGAGCGCCACGGCCTCGCGGTTCATCGTCCCGCCCGCCGAGACAACGGCATCGGCCGCGGCGACCAGGCTCTGCGCGTCGACGGCCCGCTCCGGCACGACCAGCGAGGGGAGGCGGAGACCGCGGATCCGGGCGCGCTGCTCGTCGGTGCGCGGCAGTACGACGACGTGCACGCGGTCGGCGCGGCCGAGCCGCTCGAGCACCGAGCCGAAGAGCGGGTTGCCGTGCCGATGGTAGAGCGAGACCTCGGGCGGCGTGCGGGCGACGACGAGGCGGCGCTCCGGATCGACGCAGAGAGCGCCCGGAACCGTCGGATCGGGGTCGAAGTCCGCGAGGTAGTACTCCTCCTTCAGCCCGGGGTAACGGCGAAGCTTCGGCGGCACCGCGCCGAAGCGGACGAGCCGCTCTGGCGGGATCGCCTCCGGAACGACCACCCGGGTTGCGGCGCGGCAGCCGAGTTGATGCTGGAGCCAGGCGAACTCGTAGTCGAAGGTCGTCGCGCTCGGAATCCCGAGCGAGCGCGCCGTCAGCGTCAGGTCGTGCGAGCCGTGCGCGAGGGCGAGGTCGAAGCGTCGGGCCTTTGCGAAGCGCCGAAGCGTCGGCAGCCGTCCTGCCTCGCCGAGCGCCTTGCCGAGCGCGGAGCCGCCTCCGTGCCGGCCGATCGGCGTCGCGTCGATCCCGTGCAGCTCGAGCAGCTGCAGCGTCTGGGCGTACTCGCGCGCGGTCACCTCGACCTCGTGGCCGCGGTCCTGGAGAAGACGGATCAGCGGCCGGAAGACGAGGACGTGCGGCGAGTTCGTCAGATCGACCCAGACGCGCACCGGAGCCAACTCTAGCTGGATAAGCTTTGCTTATGGATACGCGTCAGCTGGCAGCGTTTTGCGAGGTTGTCGAGCGGCGCAGCTTCTCGGACGCGGCAGTGCGGCTCGGGGTGACGCAGCCCGCGGTCAGCCAGCAGGTGCGTGCGCTCGAGCAGCGGCTCGGGACGCAGCTGCTCGATCGATCGGGCCGTCGCGTCGAGCCGACCGAGGCTGGGCACCGGCTCTATCGCGGCGCCCAGCGGCTACTCGCCCTCGAGGAGCACCTGCTCGAGGAGCTCGGCGAGCCCGAAGGCCCGGTCCACGGCACGCTCGAGATAGGCGCCTCGACCGGGCCGGCCGCGATCGTCCTCCCGCTCCTCCTCTGCGAGTTCCAGCGCGGCAACCCGGGGATACGCGTCGAGCTCTCGGTCTCCGACACGCAGTCGGTCGTCGAGCTCGTCGCCGACCGGCGGCTCGAGCTCGGGATCGTGGGTGCGGCGCGGCGGCACCGCTCGGTCGCGTTCGAGCCCTTCTTCCGCGACGAGGTGATCCTCGTCTGCCCGCCTGCGCACCCGTTCGCAGGCCGGACGGTGGAGCTCGACGAGCTCGTCGAGGGTCCGCTGATCCTGATGCAGCAGGGTGCCGGCGTCCGCCAGATGCTCGAGGACGAGCTGCGGAAGAGCGGCCGGAAGCTCCGCGACCTCGAGGCGCCGCTCGAGCTCGGGCTCCAGGAGTCGGTCCGGAGCGCGGTGCAGGCGGGCTACGGCGTGTCCTTCATCTCGCAGCGCGCGGTCGAGTCCGACCTGGCCGCCGGGACACTGGCCGAGGCCCGCGTCGGCGGTCTCGACCTCGCCCGCGAGATCTGGATCGCGCGCGCCGCCGGGCGCGCAGGGAGTGCGGCCGCGCAGGCCTTCGTCGCCTTCGCGCGCGACAAGCTGAAGCAATGATCGTCCGCTGGGGCCTCGAGGAGCTGCCCGGCGTGCTCGACGACGTCGGGATCGAGCGCTCACTGCTGGTCGCGAGCGAGCGCTGGGCCCCCCTTGCAATCCCCGCCGCATCGCGCTGGACGGAGGTCCCCTCCGACCGGATCGTCGTCCCGCCCGAGGTGGACGGGATTCTCGCCGTCGGCGGCGGCAGCGCAATCGACACGGCGAAAGCGGCGTCGGCGGCATCCACGCTTCCGCTGGTCTCGGTTCCGACGACCTACTCCGGGGCCGAGTGGACCTCGTTCTTCGGCCTGCGCACTCCCGACCACCGCCAGGTCGGCGGCGGCGCGGGCGCGCGCCTCGCCGGGATCGTCTACGAGCCCGAGCTGACGCTCGACCTGCCCCGGGACGAGACCGGCGGGACGGCACTGAACGCGCTCGCGCACTGTGTCGAGGCGCTCTACCCCGGCGAGCTCGAGGTCGCCCGCCGCGGCGCGGCGACGATTGACGAGTGGCTCCCGCGCGTGCTCGAGGACGGCCGCGACCTGGAGGCTCGCAGGCGGCTCCTCGAGGGCGCGAGCGACGCCGGCCGGGCGCTCGCCGAGCGCGGCCTCTACCTCGCGCACGCGATGGCGCAGGCAGTCGGTGGACGGTACGGGATCCCGCACGGAGCAGCGAACGCGCTCTGCCTGCCGCCGGCGATGCGGTTCAACACCCCGGTCGTCCCGTGGGCGATGACGGCCGTTCCGGTCGAGCGGGTCGTGGAGCTGGGACGGCTCGCCGGCTTCGAGCGGCTCCGCGACCTCGGTGTCCCCGCGGAGGAGCTCGACCAGGTCGCCGCGGCTGCGGCCGGGCGCCCGGGCGCACGGGCGAACCCGCGTCCAGCGAGTGCGGCGGACATCGAGGAGCTCTACCGGTCGGTCTGGTAGCGGCGCGGGTAAGGTTCAGCCCCGTCAGCGATCTGGCAGGCGTCAGACCAGTGTCCACAGCAGCCCCCAGCACGATGCCCGAGCCAGTGAAGCCCTCGGCCGAGCCCGCGCGCACACGCCTACCGGCGAGGTTCGTCTACCCGGCCGCGGTCATCGTCTTCGCGCTGGCGGTCCTGCTGGCGATCTTCCGGGTCGGCGAGAAGGCCGGCCGCCTGTCGGACTGGCAGGCCCTCGTCCTCGGGATCACGCAGGGCGCAACTGAGCTCCTGCCGATCTCTTCCTCCGGCCACCTGATCCTCGTCCCGTGGATCGCGAACTGGCACTACCTCGAGGCGCACGAGTCGTTCAACAAGACCTTCGACGTCGCGCTCCACCTCGGGACGCTGGTCGCAGTCGTCGTCTACTTCTGGTCGGACATCGTCCGCTACGTCGTCGCATGGTTCGGGACGTTGAAGCGGCGCGCGATCTCGACGCCCGACGAGCGCATCGCCTGGGCGGTCGCGGCCGCGACGATCCCGGCGGCGATCGCGGGAGCTGCCGGCGAGGACGTGATCGAAAAGCGGCTGGGTGACCCGTGGCAGATCGCGATCACCCTCTCCGTCTTCGCCCTTCTCCTCTGGCTAGCCGACCGTCTCCCCGAGCGCCGCGGGCTCGACGACGTCGGCGTTCGCAACGGGTTCCTGATCGGGGTTGCACAGGTGCTTGCGCTGGTTCCGGGCGTCTCGCGCTCGGGGATCACCATCACCGCCGGGCGCGCGTACCGGCTCGATCGCGACTCCGCGGCGCGGTTCTCGTTCCTGCTGCTCGTCCCGGTCGTGCTCGGCGCCGTGATCTACAAGGGCGTCAAGCACGTCTTGCTCGAGTCGCTGCCCGCAGGGTCTACCGGGCCGTTCATCGTCGGCACGCTCGCCGCAATGGCGGTCGGGCTCGTCGTGATCGACGTCCTGCTCGGCTACCTCCGCCGGCACACGTACGGGCTGTTCGTGGTCTACCGTCTCGTGCTCGCGGCAATCATCGTGATCGTGATCCTGTCGGGCGCCCGCGACGCGACATTCTGATCGCTAATTCCTTGCATTAGGAGTTTGTTACCCTTCGCGAATGGCCGAGAGGCGTCCGTTCGACGTGCTCGTGGTCGGGAGCGGGGCCTCCGGCCTGGCCGCCGCCGTGTCGGCCGAGCGCGCCGGCGCCCGGGTTGCGCTCGCGACCAAGGGCTCGCTCCAGTCCTGCAACTCCGCGAAGGCGCAGGGTGGGATCCAGGCCTCCTTCGCCGAGGACGACTCGCCCGAGATCCACGCCGAGGACATCTGGCGCTCCAGCCACGAAACTGCCGACCTGCGGCTCGTCGAGGTGCTGACCGGCGACGCCCGGTCCGCGATTCATTGGCTCGAAAGCCTCGGCGTCGAGTTCACGCAGCAGAGCTCCGGTAACGGAACGGGGGGCTACCGGATCGCGAGATGCGGCGGCGCGTCGCGCAAGCGGCTGCTCCAGGTCGGCGACCGCACGGGGCATGCGATCACGACGGCGCTCCGTCAGGCGTGGGAGGGAAGCGGCGGTACGTCGTTCGCGAAGAGCCCGCTGTCGAGCCTCGAGCCTGGCGAGGGTGGCTGGCGGGCTCGCTGCGGTGAGGAGGCAATCGAGGCGGGTACGGTCGTGCTCGCGGCCGGCGGGCGGTGCTACCGCGAGGCGGAGGAGCGCGGCGAGCTCTCGACGAACCATCCCGGCGCGACAGGCGAGGTGACCCAGATCGCGCTCGGACTCGGCGCGGAGGCGCGCGACCTCGACGCGCTCCAGTACCACCCGAACGGCGGCGCCTGGCCGCCGAACATGCAGGGCTACTCGATCCCCGAGACGACACGCGCCTACGGCGCCGTGCTCCTGAACGCCGAGGGGCGGGAGTTCACAGACTCGCTCGGGCCGCGCGACGCGGTCTCGCAGGCGATCTTCGAGGAGGTCGAGCAGGGGCATGGCCTGCAGACCCCGGACGGGCGGCCTGCCGTGCTGCTCGACACGACGAGGATCCCGGAGGCCGACGCGGAGGTCTCGCTGCCGTACATGCTGCGGCGCTACCGGGCGGCGGGAATCGATCCCCTGGCCGAGCCGATCTACACGTACCCTGTGCTCCACTACCAGAAC